>NZ_JABBJJ010000049.1 GCF_012933655.1 Pyxidicoccus fallax
AGACCCCGAGATGTGCATAAGAGACAGCCTCCCCCCCACCCATGCAACTTTCCGCCGCGCGAGACGGGGTGAGTCCTTAGACTTCCGTCAAATGCTTCACATCATTCCCCTGGGTGGCCTGGGAGAAATCGGCCTCAACTCCCTCGTCGTCGCGTGTCGCGGGGAGATGCTGCTCATCGATGCCGGGCTGATGTTCCCCTCGGAGGGGATGCCCGGCGTGGACATCATCATCCCGGACTTCACCCACCTGAAGCAGAACGCCGCCCAGCTCAAGGGCGTGGTGCTCACGCACGGCCACGAGGACCACCTGGGCGCGCTTCCCTACCTGCTCAACGAGGTGCCGGTCCCCGTCTACGGCACGCGCTTCACCCTGGCCATGGCGCGCCACCGGCTCAACGAGCTGGGGCTGGAGGCGGACCTGCGCGAAATCGAGCCGCGAGAGCCCTTCTCCGTCGGAAGCCACTTCAAGGTGGAGGCCAGCCGCGTCACCCACACCGTGCCGGACGCGGTGGGCTACATCGTCCGCACGCCCGAGGGCACCGTCATCCACACCGGGGACTTCAAGCTGGACCCGGACCCCATCGACGGGCTGCGCACGGACCTGGAGCGCTGGGGCGAGGCCGGCGAGCAGGGCGTGCTGTGCCTCCTGTCGGACTCCACCAACTCCGAGCTGACGGAGGAGACGGGCAGCGAGCGCGTGGTGGAAGAGACCTTCGAGCGCCTCTTCCGGGGCGCCACCGGCCGCATCGTCGTGGCCCTCTTCTCCTCCAACCTCCACCGCGTGCGGCACCTGCTCTCGCTGTGCGAGCGGCTGGGGCGCAAGGTGGCCCTCCAGGGCCGCAGCATGATTCGCAACGTGGAGATGGCGCGCGAGCTGGGCTACCTGGACGTGCCCGACTCGCTCTTCATCCACCTGGACACGGTGTCGCAGCTGGCCCCGCACCGGGTGCTGGTGCTCACCACCGGAGCGCAGGGCGAGCCGCGCGCGGGGCTGTCGCAGCTGGCCTCGGGGGACGGGCCGGTGCGGTTGGACCCGGGCGACCTGGTGGTGCTCAGCTCCCGGCCCATTCCCGGCAACGAGCGCTCCGTGGGCGCCCTCATCGACCAGCTCCAGTGGCGTGGCGCGAAGGTGGCCTACGCGCAGCTCGAGCCGGGCGTCCACGTGTCCGGGCACGCCAGCCGGCCGCAGCAGCGGCGGGTGCTGGACCTGGTCAAGCCGCGCCACTTCATCCCCGTGCACGGCGAGGGCCGGCACCTGCACCGGCACCTGGCCACCGCGCGCGAGGCGGGCATGGAGCCCGCGCAGTGCCTGCTGGCCCAGGACGGGGATGTCGTCAGCTTCGAGGCGGGCCGTGGGCGCTTCAGCGGCAGCGTCCCGTCCGGCCGCATCCTGAAGGACCGCTTCGGCAGCGGGGTGGTGACGCCGGACACCCTCCAGGAGCGGGTGAAGCTGTCGGAGACGGGCATGGTGGCCGCGGTGGTCGTCCTACAGCGGGACAACCAGAAGCTGGTGGCCGGGCCGCAGCTGTCCGGTCAGGGGCTGAACCTGGACGAGCAGGTGCTGCTGCCCCGGGTGGCCCAGGAGGCCCGTTCCATCTTCGAGGAATTGTCACCCCAGCTCCGGGGGGATGACGCCCTGGTGCGAGAAGAGCTCACCCGCGCGGTGCGACGTGCGTTCAAGCTGTACACCGCCCGGCGGCCCCTGGTGGTGCCCATGGTCGTCCGGGTGTAGGTGTGGTAAGGGCCGGCCCTGCCCATGCCATCCTTCGACGTCGTCTCGAAAATCGATATCGCTGAGCTCGACAACGCGGTCAACCAGACCAAGAAGGAGATCAGCACCCGGTACGACTTCCAGGGCGCCCAGGCGGACGTCGTGCTGGCCCCGGACCACACCTTCATCACGGTGAAGGCCAACAGCGAGGACCGCGTCCAGACGGCCAAGGAAGTGCTGCTGGCGAAGCTGGCCAAGCGCGGCATCAGCCTCCACGCGCTGGAGTACGGCGACATCGAGAAGACGGGCCTGCACAACGTGAAGCAGGTCATCAAGCTCCAGCAGGGCATCCCGGTGGAGAAGTCCAAGGAGCTGGTGAAGCTGCTCAAGGACTCGAAGATGAAGGTGCAGGGCAGCATCCAGTCGGACCAGCTGCGCGTCACCGGGAAGAACAAGGATGACCTGCAGGCGGCCATCGCCCTGTTCCGCAAGGAGCAGGACCGGCTGAAGCTGGACATGCAGTTCACCAACTTCCGCGATTAGTAGAGACGTCCCATGCGCGCCGCCCTGCCCCTCTTCCTGATGCTCTGCGCCCCGGCCGTCGCTTCCGCCCAGGCGGAGCGCCCCACGCGGGCCGTGCCGACGCTGAGCAAGGCCCCGAAGTTCCAGGGGGGCCTCAAGGGGCTCGCCTCGCCGCTGGTGCTCAAGTCCGCCGCCGCGCCGCAGGCCAGCGCGTCCTTCACCGCGAAGGTGGGCTTCCGCAAGGACACGCTCTACGTGGGCGTGGAGGCCACGGACGACCAGCTCGGCGCCACGGACCTGCTCACCCTGTCCCTCTACTTCCCCGGCGCGGGCCCCACCGCCACCGGCTACACGTGGCGCTTCGCCTTCGACGGCAAGCGCGCGTCGGGTGAGGAGAGCGGCACGCCCCGCTTCGCCCAGGACCTGGTGAACGCGGCCGTGGAGCGCAAGGGCAACACGCTGGTGCTGATGGCCGCCGTCCCCGTGCGCGCCTTCCCCCGCTTCCCGGCGACGGAGCCGCTGGTGATGGACCTGTGCCTCACCTACGACGACGTGGACGGCGCGGGCGGCAAGGCGGTGCCCGTCTCCAACTGCCAGAGCGGCACCATGGTGGGCGAGGCGCTGCGGGTGCCGGACGAGGCGCGCAAGGCGCTGAAGCTGAAGCCGCCGGAGAGCGTCACCGCGCTGGAGCCGGCGAAGGACGGCTGGCTGGGGTGGGAGCTGCTCAGCTACCCGGCCTGGGCCCAGGGAGACGCCAACCTGACGCCCGCCTCGCTGCGCGCGCTGGTGGCACCGGGCGCGCTGGACGCGGCCAAGGCGGGCGTGGAGGTGCCGGACACGCTCAGCCTGCCGGACGGGCGCCCGCTCGTCACGGTGCTCACGGGGAAGAATCCGTATGCCGTCGCGGGTCGGTGTGATTCCGAAAGCGAGCTGCGGTTGGGCTTGTACCTGGTGACGGGGAAGACGGCGCGGCGGGTGCTCGACTGGCCGGCCGCCACGTGCGCGCTGGGACGGGCCGCTTCGATGGAGCTGGATGAAGAGGGAGCGCTGACCATCGGTTACTCGAACGGCGCGACCATGAACTTCGCCTGGAGTGGAGACCACTTCGAGCGAACCGAACTCGGAAAGCGGTAGACGCAGTGGAAGACACCAAGAGCCTGTACATGATGACCCTCGGCTGCCCGAAGAACCGGGTGGACTCCGAGGTGATGCTGGGCACGTTGCAGCACCGCGGCTACAAGCTGGTGCAGGAGCCGGAAGAGGCCCAGGTCATCGTCGTCAACACGTGTGCCTTCATCGGCCCGGCGAAGCAGGAGTCGGTGGACTCCATCCTGGAGATGGCCGAGCTGAAGAAGTCCGGCGCCTGCAAGACGCTGGTGGTGACGGGCTGCCTGTCCCAGCGCTACGGCCAGGAGCTGGCGAAGGAGATGCCGGAGGTCGACCACTTCCTGGGCACCAGCGCCTACGCCCAGATTGGCGACCTGCTGGCCGCCGAGGCGTCGCCGCGTCAGGTGATTCCGGACCCCGACTACATCCACGACGCCAACACGCCGCGCGTCAACTCGATGCCGAAGTACACGGCGTACCTCAAGGTGTCCGAGGGCTGCGACAACGCCTGCGCCTTCTGCATCATCCCCACGCTGCGCGGCGGGCAGCGCTCGCGCCCCATCGACGACATCGTCACCGAGGCGAAGCGGCTGGTCGAGAGCGGCGTGCAGGAGCTGAACCTCGTCGCGCAGGACCTCACCGCGTACGGGCACGACCTGCCCGGCAAGCCGAAGCTGCACGACCTGCTCAAGGCGCTGGTGCAGGTGGACGTGCGGTGGATTCGCCTGCACTACGCCTACCCGCGCGTGTTCCCGGACGAGCTCATCGAGGTCATGGCGACGGAGCCGAAGATCGCCAAGTACCTGGACATGCCGGTGCAGCACGTCAGCGACAAGCTGCTCTTGTCCATGAAGCGCGGCCGCAACTCGGAGTTCCTCAAGGGGCTGCTGAAGAAGCTGCGCGAGCGCGTGCCGGGGCTGGTGATGCGCACGTCCCTCATCGTCGGCCTGCCGGGCGAGGCGGAAGAGGACTTCGAGATGTTGAAGGAGTTCGTGAAGGAGCAGCGCTTCGAGCGGCTGGGCGTGTTCCAGTACTCGGATGAGGAAGGCACCGCGGCGTACGACCTGCCGGACAAGGTGCCGCAGAAGATCATCGAGCGCCGGTGGCGCGAGGTGATGGCCATCCAGAAGCGCATCAACCGCGAGCAGAACAAGAAGCTCGTGGGCAAGCGGCTGGAGGTGCTGGTGGAGGGCCCCGCGCCCGAGACGGAGCACCTGCTGGTGGGCCGTCACGAGGGCCAGGCGCCGGACATCGACGGCATGGTCTACATCAACGACGGGCTGGCGTACCCGGGCGAGATTGTCACCGTGGAGGTGACGGAGGCCCACGACTACGACCTGGTCGCCCGCGTGGTGGAGCGCCCGGACCCGAAGCAGCGCCAGCACACCGCTCGCGACGCGCACCCCGCGCCCGTGCCGGTGACGGCGAAGCCGCGCCCCGCGGCGCTCGCGGAGTAGTTCGCGGCTTCTCCCGGGCCGTGCGTGGTGGCACGGCCCGGTGATTCATGAGGCGGATGCCGCGCGGCCAGCGCCGCGATGGGAGGCCCACCGCGCTCAGCTCTTCGGCGCTTCCTCGAGGATGATGCGGCGGCCCGGGCTGACGGCGTGGAAGCGCTCGCGCAGCTTCTCGCGTTCCTTCTTGTTCGTCTTGGGCGTGGCCGCGAGCTTCTCGTGCAGCTCGCGCGCCGTCTCGTCGTACCACTCCTCGCGCGTGTGGCCGCCCTCCGCGAGGTAGCGCGCGGCGCCCGCCAGCAGCCGGCAGCCGAGCTCCCAGCTCGGGTCCTGCCCGGGGCCGCCCTCGTTCCGGGTGAAGGCGATGGCCTCCGCCAGCGTCGCGCCGGGCGCGAGGTACACGTTGGCGAGGGAGAAGGCCGACGTGCCCGAGGGCTCGCGCATGTTGAGCCACAGGTACCAGTAGCGTCCCTCGGGAGCGGGGCCCTCCACCGCGTAGATTTCGGTGATGGGGGCCACGCCGCCGCCGGGCCCCCGCCCGACGAGGCCGAGCTCTTCCGGCACCACCAGCACCAGCGAGTCCACGGGCAGCTTCAGCGCGTCACAGGGCTGCTCCGGAAAGGTCTCGTTGAGCAGCCGTCGGGCCAGGTCCGTGGTGATTTCGTAGCGCTGCCGGCCCCGCTGCTCGTGGACCACGAGGTGCCAGTAGCGCAGCGTGGTCTGCAGCGTGGTCTGCCGGAGCTGCTCGCGGGCCTCGGGCGCGTTGATGCCTCGCCGCAGGCTGATGTCGTCCAGGGCGAAGAGCAGCGACTCCTTCAGCTCCGGGTCCTTCAGCAGCTCGACGTAGCGGGTGTGGCCGACGCGCTCGGCCACGCGCTCGATGAGCGGGAGCAGCGCGTAGCGGACGGCGCCCGCGGCCTCTTCGGCTGGCAGCTTCCCCTGCCCCACGTCCTTCGCGAGCGCGCGCTGTAGCCGCGTGAAGCCCTCTTTTTCGAGATAGCGGCGGGCCAGGTCGATGGATGGGCGCTGCTCGGTGTACTGACGGTCGAACTCGGTCGGAGGCGGTCGCATACGGGACGAAGCAGGTGGTGCGTGGAGCCCCGGAGCAGAACGCAGGGGGCGACAACTGTCCAGGTAACGCGCGTGCGACGCGGTGGACCTGACTCCGGAGCGACGGGTTGCCTCCCCGCTCGGAGCACGGGCGCGCCTACTTCGGGTCCTCGGGCTCCAGCTCGCGCTCCTCGGGCGGAGGCTCGCGGGAGCGCGACGTGCGCGACGGCAGCGCCACGCCCTCGCCCAGCGGCGTGGGCTGGCATTCGCACACCGTGCGGCGCGAGGCCGAGTCGGTGACGAAGGCGCAGGCGGTGGGGCACTCGGGCTGGCGGCCCTCCTCGAACAGGGCGAGCTTGAAGCCGGCCGCCGTGGACAGTGCGCCGTGGCAGGCGGGCAGCGCCTGGGCGAGCGAGGCCCATGGCAGCCGATGCTGGGTGGTCAGTCCCCGGCTGGTGGCCGGGAAGCTCAGGCCCACGCCGCATCCGGACTGCAGGCGCTGGCCATCCGCGCCCATCGGCTCCAGGTGCAGCCGCCCGCCCTCGGACAGGTCCCGGTACACGGCGCCGCTGACGGAGACGCTCCCGTCCGGTTCGCGCCGCACGTGCAGGCCGTAGCAGGCCTCCTCGCTGAAGGTGCCGTCTGGTCCCGCGCACTGCTGGCGCCCGGCCGGGGCCTGGGATGATGCCGGAGCCTGGGGGGCAGGCTGAGCCGGGACCGAGGGCGAAGCCGCCTCGGAGGTCTGAGCCGGGGCCGAGGCCGGAGGCGGAGCAGGAGGAGCGGAGGACGGAGGTTGGGCCGGAGCCGAGGCCGGAGGCGGAGACGCAGTGGAGGACGGGGGCGGAGCCGGAGCTGTCGCCGGAGCCTGCCCTGAGGAAGCCGCCGGAGAGGCCTCCGGCGCTGAAGACGGTGCCACTCCCGGAGCCCCCACCCGGGGCCGCCGCAGCACCAGCACCCCACCCTTCGCATCCAGCGTGGCCGTGAATCGCCCCCACACATCCGGCCCCAGGCGCCCCAGGCTGCTCGGCGAGTCCCACCGTCCCGCCGCCTCCACCACCAGCGGCCGGGCGCCGACGCCCTCCGCCAGCTCCACCGCGTCCACCGCGAAGGTGCGCGGCGGCAGGTTCGCCGCCGTCTCCAGCGGCTCCATCCCCTGGGCCTGCGCGGGCCCCAGCGCCAGCCGCGAGAAGGGCTCTCGCGAGCCCAGCACGAACGGCCCCGTCAGCTCCGCCTCGCCCTGCCGCACCCGCGCGGCCAGCAGCGGCCAGTCACCCAGCGGCTCACGGCTGAGCTCCATGACGTACACCTCGCGCGCCGCATCCGAGGCCGCCGCCTCCGCGGCGTACGCCTCGCGCGGGCGGGACGCGGAGAAGGTCACCTCGCGGCGCAGCGGGTCCACCGTGAGCGCGTAGGGCTCCAGTACGTCCGCGCCCAGCGTCACCGCGCAGGCCTTCTCTCCGGACAGGCCCGCCGTGCGCATGGGAGACGCCACCGGCCCCACGGAGAACGCCGGCAGCGGCACCACCGGCCAGGAGCGGAAGCCGCCCGCGGGCTCCGGCGCGCGCACGGTGCCCTCCGGCGCCGGCAGCGCGCCCTCGAAGCAGCCCTGGGACACCAGGGACAGAGGCCGCGCCACGTCCAGCACCACCGGCACGGCCCGGGTGCCCAGCCGCCCCGCCACGGTGAGCCGCAGCGCTGGCGAGGCCAGCAGCGGAAGCGTCCGCCCCTCGAAGCCCTGGGGACGCGAAGGGCCTGGGGCCGTGCCGCGATGACACCCGGCCCCGGCCACCACCATCATCCAACCCGCGAGAAGGAACGCGCCGCGCACGTCCCGAAGGTTACTGCTTCTTCGCCTTGGTGAAGTCATCCACGCGGGTGTCGTCCGGCACGTCCAGCTTGAAGCTGTCCGCTGCGATGCCCACGTTCGTCTTCAGGTTCAGGAAGGAGATGGCGTTCTCGCTGCCGTCCGGGTCCACCACCGTGCTCTTGAGCACCTGCGCCGACGCCGGGTCCACCTCGAGACGCACCTGGCGGAAGCGCGGCTCCGGCTTCAGCGGGTCCAGCACCAGCAGCGTGCCCTTGCAGTCCTTGCACGTACCCTTGGTGATGGCGAACTCGTCCGCCAGCTTCCCCTGCCCGAAGAGGAACGTCACCGACGCGGACAGCTGGCTCGTGTCCACGTTGGCCACCGTCAGCGTCTGCGCGGCCGGGTCGTGCGCGTACACCTTGTTGCCGGCCAGCACGAACGTGCGCGCGGAGGGCTTCTGGTACTCCCACCGCATCAGGCCCGGCTTCTTGTAGGTGACGGTGCCCTCGGACGTCTGCGTGCGCCGGAAGGTCTTGTACTTGTAGTCCTGCCGGAAGCCCGCCCGGAAGTCGCCCGTCTTCTCGTAGAAGGCCTGCATCCGGTCCACCAGCGTCTTCACCTCCGGCGTCATCGGCGCCGGCTTCGCGGCCGGGGCGGCGGCCTGCGCGGGCTTCGCCTCCGGGGCCTTGCCCGGCTGCGGCGCGGCGGCGGGCGGAGTCGCGGGCTTGCCCGCCTCGGGCGCCTTGGCGGCCTCCCCCGTGGGCTTCGCGGCGGGCGCGGCCTGCGCCACCACGGCGGGCTTCACCGGGGCAGCGGCCGGCGCGGCGGGGCTTGCCGGGGCGGCGGGTACGGACAGGAGCGTGGCGAGCAGGGTTTCCAGGAACATGGCGTGCGTCTCCAGGCGGGCCATGTGGGCCCGCGGCGTCCATCTACCCCATACCGACGGGGGCCGGGGGCCCGGCATTCATGGGCGCTGCTTGAAGAGGCGCTTCCTCTGTTTGATGGCCAGCACGTAGAAGCGCTCGCGCAGGGCCTGGGCCTCCTCGGCGGACAAATCCCCCGAGCCTCCCAGGTGCTCGTCCCGCCAGGCAATCGCCCGGCTGATGCAGGCCGAGGCGGCGGCGGAGATGTTCAGGCTCTGGCTGAAGCCGCGCATGGGCACCCAGAAGGTGCCGTCCACGTTGGCCAGCACCTCCTCGCTGACGCCGTACCGCTCGTTGCCGAAGACGAGCGCCATCTTCGTGTCGAAGCGCAGCGAGTAGAGGCTGGTGGCCCCCTCGCGGATGGCCGAGGCGTAGAGCGAGAAGCCGCGCGACTTCAGGTGCTCCCGGCAGTCCGCGAAGCTCTTGTACTGCTTCACGTCCAGCCACTTGTCACAGCCCTGGGCCACCCTCGAGTTGGGCAGGAAGGGGGCCTCCGGGTTGATGACGACGTGCACTTCCTGGACGCCGAAGGACTCGCAGGTGCGCAGCACCGCGGCCATGTTGAAGCTGTCCTCCAGCCGGTCCAGGACGACCGTGAAGTTGCGCGTGCGCTGGCTGACGACGCGGTCGATCTTCTCCTTGCGCACGTCGAGCAGGAACTGCTCCGGCTCGAGGGGCTCCTTCTCGAAGCGCTCGTAGCGAGCACCGCCGCCGGACATCGCCTCAGGACCTCCTGCCGCCGGGCTTGCGCGCCGGAGCCTTCTTCGCCGCCCGCGCGGGCTTCGCCACCGGCCGCTTCTTCGCCGCGGCCTTCTTCGCCGGAGCCTTGCGCGCCGCCACCTTCTTCACCGCCGCCTTCTTCGCCGGGGCCTTCTTCGCCGCCGCCGCCCTGCCCGCCCCCGCCGCCTTGCGCGCCGGAGCCTTGCGCGCCGCGAGCTTCTTCGCCGCGGCCTTCTTCGCGGGGGCCTTCGCCGCGGCCTTCTTCGCCGGAGCGGCCTTCTTCGCCGGGGCCTCCTTCGCCGCGGCCTTCCTCGCCGGAGCGGCCTTCACGGGCGGCTCCACGCGCAGCTTCTCCGTGCGGCCGGTGAAGAGCACCTCCGCCACCGAGTCCATCAGCGCCTGCATGCCCTCGCCGGTGGCGCAGGACACGGGGTAGACGCGGATGCCGCGCTCGCGCAGCGCCTCGGTGAAGGGCCCCAGCTTCGCCTGCGCGTCCGGCAGGTCCAGCTTGTTGGCCGCCACCACCTGGGGCTTGGACGACAGTTCCTCGCTGTACTTCGCCAGCTCCGAGTTGAGCACGTCGAAGTCGCGCAGCGGCTCACGGCCCTCGCCCTCCGCCCCCATGTCGATGAGGTGGATGAGCACCTTGCAGCGCTCCACGTGGCGCAGGAACTGGTGACCCAGGCCCACGCCCTCGCTGGCGCCCTCGATGATGCCGGGGATGTCCGCCATCACGAAGGACAGGCCGTCCTTGTACTGGACCATGCCCAGGTTGGGCACCAGCGTGGTGAACGGGTAGTCCGCCACCTTCGGCCGCGCCCGGCTCACCCGCGAGATGAACGTGCTCTTGCCCGCGTTGGGGAAGCCCAGGAGGCCCACGTCCGCCAGCAGCTTCAGCTCCAGCCGCAGCGTCGTCTCCTCGCCCTTCGTTCCGTCCTGGGCGAAGCGCGGCGTCTGCCGCGTGGACGTGGCGAAGTTCATGTTGCCCAGGCCACCCCGGCCGCCCTTCGCCGCCACCCACTGCTGGCCCGGCTCGCTCAGGTCCACCAGCAGCTCGCCGGTGTGCTCGTTCTTCACCAGCGTGCCCACCGGCACCTTGAGGACCATGTCCTCCGCGGCGCGACCGTTGCAGTCGCTGCCCATGCCGTGCTCGCCATTCTTGGCGCGGTGGTGCTGCTGGTAGCGGTAGTCGAGCAGCGTGGTGAGCTGCGGGTCCGCCACGAAGATGACGGAGCCACCGTTGCCGCCGTCGCCCCCGTTGGGGCCACCGCGCTCGATGTACTTCTCCCGCCGGAAGGACACGGCGCCGTTGCCGCCATCCCCCGCCTTCACGAAAATGCGGACCTCATCCACGAACTTCATAAAGACTCCTGAAAACGCAGAGCGGGCCGCCCTCACGTCCGGACGCCGGAAGGGCGCGTGGACTGGAGATGCGACCCGCTCGTGGGTGCCACATGGCTGCCGGCCTCGGGGGCCGGCGGGCCATCAGGCGGTCGGCTGCGCGGCGGCCGGGTAGACCGAGACCTTCTTCCGGTCGCGGCCCAGGCGCTCGTACTTCACCACGCCGTCCACCACGGAATAGAGGGTGTAGTCGCGACCGAGCTTCACGTTCGCGCCGGCGTGGATGACCGTGCCCAGCTGGCGAACGAGGATGCTGCCCGCCGACACCGTCTCACCGCCGTACACCTTCACACCACGATACTGCGGGTTGGAATCACGCCCGTTGCGCGAAGAACCCTGTCCCTTTTTATGGGCCATGACACCTTGCTCCTGAAGTTTGAGGGGAAATCGCCTGGACTAGCCGGCGATGGAGGTGACCTTCACCTCCGTGTACGGCTGACGGTGACCCCGGCGGCGCGTCCAGCCCTCCTTCTCCTTGCGGAAATGGAGAACGCGGCGGTGCTTGTCCTGAGCCAGGACCTTGCCCACCACGCGAGCGCCAGAAACGGTCGGCTTGCCCACCTTGGGGCTGTCCGTACCGCCCAGCATGAGGACGTCCGTGAAGGTCACCTCGGCACCGACGTCGCCGGCGATCTTCTCGATCCGGAGGACGTCGCCCTCGGCGACGCGGTACTGCTTCCCGCCCGTGCGAATGACTGCGTACATCGTCTAACCCCTGTCAGCTCTTGGGTTGGGTCAACCCTTGGAATCGACCGCGCATTTCGGACGGGTCCACCATCCAATCGCGCCAAAGGCGGCCGGATTTACGGGAGATGCCCTGGCGAGTCAAGGCGCATGAAGGATCATCCCGCACACCCCCGGTGATTTACTCGACCCCAGAAGGAGTGTTAACAGGAATCCAGCCCTACGGTCGCCAGGGGGCGAGCCGTGCTGCCAACCTCAAATGAGGGGGAATCCACAATGAAGAAGTTCATGATCGGCCTGGTGGCCGCGACGTCGCTCGTGTTCGGTGCTGGCTGTGGCGGTGACGACAACGAGAGCATCTGTGAGGACTTCTACAACAGCCTCCAGGAGGTCGCCGAGAAGGGGGAGGCCTGCGAGGAGGAGTCCGACCCGGTGACGAACGCGGAGAAGGAGGAGGCCATCAATCAGTGCAAGACGGCCATCGAGAGCTGCTCCGACGAGGACAAGGAGACGCTCCAGGAGATCTCCGACTGCCTCGACGACGTCGACGAGTGCAAGGCGGGCGATGAGGACGAGTACGGCGTCGCGTTCTTCAGCTGCCTGTTCAAGGCCGCCACGCTCAGCGATGAGTGCCGCATCAGCGCCGATACGGACGACGAGGGCTGAGCCTCCGCGCAGCGCCGCCGTCCCAGGCCCGGCTCCCTGCTCAAGGGGGTCGGGCCCTGTCGTTCCTGGAGGACTGCGGCGTGGCCCGGGCCGCCATCGCCCGGCGCAGCACCCGGTAGCGCTGGAGCAGCCCGGGCTCCAGCGGGTCCAGGGCCAGCCCCTGCTCGTAGTGCTCCAGGGCCCTGGCCAGCTGCCCGTCCCGTTCCAGCGCCCCACCCGAGAGGAAGTGGACGCGCGCGGTGCCCGCGGCATGGGGCCTGCGGGCGAGGAACTCGCGGCGCAGTGACTCCAGCTGTTCGGCGGTGAGTCCCGCCTCCAGGCACCTGACCACGCCCGCATGGTTGCCCCGCCAGGCGTCGTGCAGGGCGCGCTGCACCGGGGTGCCCAGCGCCTCGCCCGCTTCCCGCACGCGCACCCGCAGGGCATCCAGCTGGGCGCGCTGCGAGGGCGACAGGGGCCGCTGTCGCAGCGACTCCAGGGTGCCCCAGGCCTCGCGCGCCCGGGCCCGCACGGCCTCCATCTCGGCGTCCGGGGAGAGCGCCAGCACGGTGTAGTGGTCCCCCGCCGAGCGCTGGCGCCAGGACTCCAGCACGCGGGCCGCCTCGGCGTCATCCTCCTGGGAAGCCTGGGGCGGGCGGCGCGCGGTGCCCTCCTTGAGGAGCCGGTCCACGGCGGCCTTCAGCGCGGCCGTGGCCTCCACGAACTGGACGCCGAAGCCGGTGGGCATGCCCCAGACGCGGGCCTGCTCGGGGGGAACATGCCGCACCACCTCGCACAGCACGGACAGCGGACCGGACTCCAGCTCCAGCACCACGGGCAGCCTCGCGCACAGGGGCGGCAGCAAGCCGTTGCTGCGCAGGAAGAGGCCGCCCCGGGACAGGTCCGAGCCCATGAGCCGCACGGGCGTGTCGCCGGGCCGCAGCACCACCTGCACCGGCAGCTCCACCGTCTGGGGACGGACGGGCGTCGCGGCGCGGGCCGGGGGCGCGGCGACGGGGACGCGAGGGGGCGGCTCGCGAGCCGGCGCGGGTCCGCCCTGCGCGCGCTCCCCGGAGGCCCTGGCACCGGAGTTCACGGCTCGCGCGGGCGGTGTCGCCTCGAGCGCGTGCGCCTCCGGCGCCGGACTCCGGGCGTCCTCGGTGACGGCGGCCTGCAGCGCGGCGCGGAGCGCGGCGGCGGACGGGTAGCGCTCCTCGGGGGACTTGGCCAGGGCGCGGAGGATGACGCGCTCCACGGCCGGGGGCACGCCCGGGTGCACCGAGCGCGGCGGCGGCGGCGGCCGCGTCTGGTGGGCGACGAGCTGGCCCGCCAGCCCCTCGTCCTCGAAGGGCAGCCTTCCGGTGACGAGCTGGTAGGCGATGACGCCCAGCGCGTACAGGTCCGCGCGGCCGTCCAGGCGTCGGCCCTGGGACTGCTCCGGGGCCATGTACTCGGGCGTGCCCACGATGATGCCCGCGTGTGTCTGCGGCATGTGCGCGTCCATCAGCTTGGCGATGCCGAAGTCGAGCACCTTGACGAAGGGCGTGCCCCGTCCGCGCCGCACGAGGAAGACGTTGTCCGGCTTGAGGTCGCGGTGGACGATGCCTCGCGCGTGCGCGGCCTGGAGCGCGTCACACACCTGTGCCAGCACGGCCATCACCGCCGCGGACGGCAGCGGCGTGCCCACCCACGCGGACAGCGGCGCCCCGTCCAGGTACTCCATGATGAGGTACGGGCGCGGCGGCGCGGCGTTGAGGTCGAAGATGCTGACGATGTTCTCGTGGCCGATGAGGTTGACGGCCCGCGCCTCCGCGTGGAAGCGCTGCACCAGCTCCGGGTACGTGGCCAGGTGCTCGTGCAGCACCTTCACCGCCACCCGGCTGCCAATGGAGACGTGCTCGCCCAGATACACCGTTCCCATGCCGCCCCGGCCCAGGCGGCGCATCAGGCGGAAGCTGCCGAACTTCTGCCCCACCAGCGGGTCCACCTCCTCGTCCACCGGGGCGCACCTCCGTCGAGGCGCCCCCTCACTGCCTCCATCCACGCGCACCAGCGTCGAGCATGACGCCTCCGCTTCATGCCGCTGGCCGCACGCCTCACACTCGCCTTCGATGCTCACCTCGGCCATGCCGCTCCCCCGGGCCTGCCTGCACAGCTTGGACACCGGGGAAGACGCGCATCCACTGCCGGTACGGGCGGGTGTCGCTTAGTACCGAGCCATCCGGCGCCGCGGTCGGAGACGAGGGTCCTCCGGCGGACGCCCCTCGTGCCGACAATCCATCACGCTGGTAAGAGGGAGGTCCCATGTCCGGAACCGTACGTCGCATTCCCGTCGTCAACCTCTCCCACTACCGCGCCGGCACGCCGGCGGAGCGCGCCCGCTTCGTGGGCGTGTTCGGCGACGGCCTGAAGGAGTTCGGCTTCGTCACCGTGGAGGGCCACGGCGTGGACGACGGGCTCATCCGCCGCACCTACTCGGACGTGGAGCGCCTCTTCGCGCTGCCGGAGGCGGTGAAGTCCCGCTACGCGGACACGGAGCGCGGTGGCCAGCGCGGCTACATCGGCTACGGCCAGGAGCACGCCAGGAATCGCAAGGTGGGCGACCTGAAGGAGTTCTGGCACGTGGGCCGCGAGCTGCCGCCCTCCCACCGCTACCGCGACGTCTATGGCGCCAACATGTGGCCCCAGGAGGTGGCCACCTTCCGCGAGCACACCCTGGCGCTCTTCCACGCGCTGGACGGCGCGGCGGGGGTGATGCTCCAGGCGCTGGCCGAGTACTTCGGCGTGGAGCGTGACACGTTCCGCGACATGGCCACGGACGGCAACTCGGTGCTGCGGCTCATCCACTACCCGCCGCTGAAGGAGCGCTTCATCCCCGGCGGCGTGCGCGCCGCCGAGCACGAGGACATCAACCTCCTCACCCTGCTGTGCGAGGGCACCGCGTCCGGCCTGGAGTTGCTCACGCGCGACGGCGAGTGGCTGCCGGTGGACACGCTGCGCGGGCAGATTGTCGTGGACTCGGGCGACATGCTCAGCCGGGTGACGAACGGCATCATCCCCGCCACCACGCACCGGGTGGTGAACCCGCGCTCCCCGGCCGAGGACACGGTGCGCTACTCCCTGCCCTTTTTCGTGCACCCGTACGCGGACTGCGTGCTCCAGCCGCTGCCATGCACGCAGACGCCGGACAACCCGGCGCGCCACGCGCCCATCACCGCGGACGCGTTCCTCAAGCAGCGGCTGCGGGAGAATGGCCTCCTGAAGTAGGCGCGAGGCCCGGCCGCTCGCGCGCTCCGTCCACGGAGGCAGGGCCCGCCGAGGCGAGCCCGGCGCGCGGCGTCAGGCGCTGCGCAGGCGCGGAGGCTCCGGCTCGGTGGTGGGCGGAGCCTGGCGGCCCACCTTCCCGCGCAGCCGAGCGAGCTGCTCCTGCATCGCGGACAGCTGCTGCTCCAGGGCGACGATGTCCTCGTCGAGCGTGCGCGCCGTGCCCGCGGCCTCGGCGCGGGCCTGCTCCTGCTCCTGGGCCTCCTCGTGGGCCTCCTGCAGCGCGTTCATGATGACGCCGATGAACAGGTTCAGGATGATCATCGTGCCCAGCAGGATGAAGGTGCAGAAGAAGACCACGGCGACCACCGGCATCGCCGAAGGCTGGGTGCACAGCGCGGGCGTGTCCGCGTAGCCGAAGCGGTCGCACCCGTACATCTGCGTGTAGAGCAGCTCCGTCCAGCCCTCCAGCGTCACCACCCGGAAGAGCGTGAGCAGCGACAGCGCCAGCGTGCCGAAGTGTACCGGGTCGTTGCCGGCGAAGAGGAACGTGCCCGCCACGCCGTACACGTAGAACAGCAGGCCGAGCAGCATCGTCACGTACGCCATGGACGGGATGCTCTTGAGCAGCGCGGAGACGAGCAGCTGGAGCTTGGGCAGCACGTGCACCAGCCGCAGCACGCGCAGCAGGCGCGCCAGCCGCAGCACCGTGACGTACTGGGCGCTCATGGGCAGGAAGCACGCGGCCACGACGAGGAAGTCGAAGACGTTCCACGGGTCCTTGAAGTAGCGCCAGGGCTGGCGGCCCTCGGCGCCCACCTTCACCACGATTTCCGCGATGAAGATGCCCAGCACCAGATGGTCCAGGGCCTTCAGCAGCGAGCCGTGCTGCTGGACCATGGCCGGGGACGTCTCCACGCCGACGAGGACTCCGGCGAAGACGATGACCCCGATGATGAAGGAGCGGAAGGACGGCGACTGAGCGATTCTCTGGAGGAGCGTCGTCATGGCGTGCGCGGCGGCTTCTTAACCATGTTCCGGGCTCGCGCCACCAGCCCCGGCTTGGCGGCTCGACCGCTTCACCTCCCGGTGACATCCTTTCGCCCACCTCCCCGGACGCCTGCTTGGACGCTCCCCTGCCCGCCACCCACGTCGAGCTGTTCGCCGTTCAACCCCGGGTATCCCTGGAGGACTACGCGTCTCCCGCTTCCTTCGCCGCGCGCCACCGGGCCCTGGCCGCCCGCGTGGACGCGCTGAGGGCCCGGGATGAGGCGGGGCGTCCCCTGTACCCCGCGCTCGCGGTGTGGCCGGAGATGGTGGGCGCGGCGCTGGGGCTGATGGGGCACCTGCCGCGCGTGCGCCGCTGCCGCACGACGAACGCCGCGATGACGCGCATGGCCCTGGCCGAGTGGCTCGCGCTGTGGCGCACCTGGCGCCGCCTGCGGCCTCCGACGATGGAGGAGTGCCTGTACGTCGCGGTGGCGCCGCGGGTGCACCGCGCCATGTGGGAGACCTTCTCCGGCATCGCCCGGGACTTCGGGCTGTGGGTGGTGGCGGGCAGCGCGCTGTTGCCAGCCAACCGCCTGGGGCCGGACACGCCGGAGTTCGAGCCCGACGGCGCGCGCACGTACAACACCAGCTACACCTTCTCCTCCGAGGGGCGCTGCGTGGCGGTGACGCGCAAGGTGAACCTGGTACCCACGCAGGAGGACGTGCTGCACCTGAGCCCGGGACGGCCGGAAGACCTGCCCGTCTTGCAGACGCCCTTCGGCCGGCTGGGGACGCTGGTCTGCTACGACGGCTTCCGCGAGCCGCACACCGCGAAGGAGCCGTACTTCGTCCCCTGCGCGCAGTACCTGGACGCGCTGGGGGTGGACGTCATCGCCCAGCCCTCCGCCAACGCGTGGCCGTGGGACGCGCCCTGGGCCTTCAACGACACGGCGGCGGGCGAGTCACAGCTGCGGCGCGAGCAGTGGTTCAACGAGGGCCTCTACACGCAGCTGCGCACCCTCACCCGCGTGCGCTACGCGGTGAACCCGCAGCTCGTGGGCGGCTTCCTGGACAACACCTTCGAGGCACCCTCGCTCATTCTGGAGCGCACGGGCCCGGGCGAGGTGCGCGTGCTTGCCCAGTCCGCGACGCCCCGGGACGAGGACGTGCTGCACGTCACGGTGCCCCTGCCCGAGCGCGTGGGCGCACAGGCCCGGACGGGAGGTTGAACCCGAAGCCGTGCTTCCCCTCCCGCCATTCGCGCCGGAAGCCATGTCGTGAAACCCGGCGCCCGGACCGTCGAGGGAGCGCGCCGAGCGGGGGCGCCACGGGCCCCCCACCATCGCGAGGGTGCCCGACATCCGTTCGGCCCCCCCTGGCGCGGTGGGGCGCTCAGTCGCCGAGCTTCTTCTTCAGCAAATCATTGACGAGCGTGGGGTTGCCCTTGCCCTTCATGGCCCGCATCACCTGGCCCACGAAGAAGCCGAAGACCTGCTTCTTGCCCGCGCGGTACTTCTCCACCTCGCCCGCGTTCTTCGCGAGGATGTCGTCCACCACGGCCTCAATCGCGCCCGTGTCGCTCACCTGGGCCAGGCCCTTCTCCGCGATGATGTCGGCGGGCGCCTTGCCGGTGCGGAACATCTCGCCGAGCACGTCCTTGCCCGCGTTGGCGGACACGGTGCCCTTGTCCACCGCGCCCAGCAGCTCCGCGAGCTGCGCCGGAGTGAAGCGCAGCGCGGACAGCGGCGTGCCCTCTTCCTTCAGCAGGCGCATCAGCTCGCCGAGGAACCAGTTGGAGAGCTTCTTCGCGTCCGCGTAGTGCGCCGCGCACGCCTCGAAGAAGTCCGCGAGCGGGCGCTCGGCGGTGAGGATGCGGGCGTCATACGCGGGCAGCCCGTACTGCGAGGTGAAGCGCGTCAGCTTCGCGCGCGGCAGCTCCGGCAGCGCCTTGGCCGCCGCGTCGATGGCGGCATCACTGACGTGCAGCGGGGGCAGGTCCGGCTCCGGGAAGTACCGGTAGTCGTGCGCCTCCTCCTTGCTGCGCATGGAGCGGGTGACGCCCTTGTTCACGTCCCACAGGCGCGTCTCCTGGTCCACCTTGCCGCCGGACTCGATGACGTCCACCTGCCGCGAGATTTCGTACTCGATGGCCTGCTTGAGGAAGCGGAACGAGTTGAGGTTCTTCAGCTCGCAGCGCTGGCCGTACGTGGACGAGCCCTTGGGCATCACCGACACGTTGGCGTCGCAGCGGAAGCTGCCCTCCTCCAGGTTGCCGTCGTTGACGCCCAGGTAGACGAGCACGTCTCGCATCGCCTTGAGGTACTCCACCGCCTCGTCCGCGTCGCGCAGGTCCGGCTCGCTGACGATTTCCAGGAGCGGCACGCCGGCGCGGTTGAGGTCCACGAGGCTCTGCCCGCCGCTCGCGTCGTGCACGTTCTTCCCCGCGTCCTCCTCCATGTGGATGCGGCGGACGCGGATGACCTTCTCGCCCTGCGGCGTGTCGATGACGAGCCGCCCGTGCTCGCAGATGGGCTGGTCGTACTGCGTAATCTGATAGCCCTTGGGCAGGTCCGGATAGAAGTAGTTCTTCCGGCTCCACACGCTCGTCTTCTTGACGGTGCACTCCAGCGCGAGGCCGGTGCGCACGGCGAACTCCACCACGCGCTGGTTGAGCACCGGCAGCACGCCGGGCATGCCCAGGCACACCGGGCAGGTGTTGCGGTTGGGCTCGGCGCCGAACGCGGTGGAGCAGCCGCAGAAAATCTTCGACTGCGTGAGCAGCTGCGCGTGGACCTCGAGGCCGATGACGGGCTGGAAATCGCTCACGGGCATGGCGGTGTCACCGAGGCTCCGGCTAGCCCCGCAGGGGCGCCGGGCGGAGGAAGAAGTCGTGCTCGCGCTCGTAGGCGCGGGCGATGCGCAGCAGGCGGGCCTCGTCGAACGGCCGCCCCAGGACCTGCAACCCCACCGGTAACCCGGCCTTCGTGAAGCCGCATGGCACGGACAGGCCGGGCAGGCCCGCCAGGTTGCACGGCAGGGTGAAGACGTCCATCAGGTACATGGACAGCGGGTCGTCCACCTTCTCGCCCAGCTTGAAGGCCGGTACCGGGGACGTGGGGGACAGCACCGCGTCCACGTCCTTGAACACCTTCGTGAAGTCCTCGCGGATGAGGGTGCGGACCTTTTGCGCGCGCAGGTAGTAGGCGTCGTAGTAGCCGGCGGACAGCGCGTACGTGCCCAGCATGATGCGGCGCTTCACCTCCGGCCCGAAGCCGCGCTCGCGCGTCTGCGCGTACAGCTCCTTGAGACCGCGCGCGTCCTTCGCCCGCTGGCCGTAGCGGATGCCGTCGTAGCGGGCCAGGTTGCTGGACGCCTCGGCCGGGGCGATGAGGTAGTACGTGGCCAGCGCGTACTTCGTGTGGGGCAGCGACACGTCCACCAGCGTCGCGCCCAGCCGCTCGTACTCGCGCAGGGCCTCGCGCACGGACGCCTCCACCTCCGGGTCCATGCCCTCGATGAAGTACTCGCGCGGCACGCCCAGCCTCAGGCCCCGCACCCCACCCTCCAGGTCCGCCGAGTAGTCCGGCGTCTCCACCGCCGCAGACGTGGCGTCCTGGGGGTCATGCCGGGCGATGAGCTGCAGCAGCGCCGCCGTGTCCCCCACCGTGCGCGTCATGGGGCCCGGCTGGTCCAGCGACGAGGCGAAGGCGATGATGCCGAAGCGGGACACGCGGCCGTAGGTGGGCTTCAGGCCCACGGTGTTGGTGAGGGCCGCGGGCTGGCGGATGGAGCCGCCGGTGTCCGTGCCCAGCGCGCCGAACACCTCGCGCGCCGCCACCGCCGCCGACGAGCCACCCGACGAGCCGCCCGGCGTGCGCGTCAAATCCCACGGGTTGTGGGTGAGGGAGTACGCGCTGGACTCGTTGGACGAGCCCATGGCGAACTCGTCCATGTTCAGCTTGCCCACCAGCGGCAGGCCCGCCTCCTTCAGCAGGCGCACCACGGTGGCGTCATAGGGCGGGACGAAGCCCTCGAGGATGCGCGAGCCGGCGGTGGTCTCCACGCCCTCGGTGAGGAAGATGTCCTTGAGCCCCACCGGCACGCCGTCCAGGGGGCTGGCGGGATTGCCCGCCTTGCGGCGCGCGTCGCTGGCGCGGGCGGCGACCAGGGCGCCCTCCTCGTCCACGCGCAGGAAGGCGCGCACCTTCGGGTCCACCTGGCGGATGCGCTCCAGGCAGGCGCGGGTGGCCTCCTCGGAAGAGACGGCTCCGGCGGCCAGCTTCGCCGCCAGCTCCAGCATCGTGAGGTCCGTGAGCTGCATGGCGTGGGGCTCTCCGGGCTATTCGATGATTTTCGGCACGGCGAAGCTGGTGCCGGACTTCGCCGGCGCGTTGGCCAGGGACTTCTCCGGCGGCAGCGACGGCCGCGTCACGTCCTCGCGAAGCAGCGACTCCGCGAGCGTGGCATGGGAGGTGGGCTCCACGGCCTCCACGTCGAGCGACTGGAGCTGCGCCACCGCGTCCAGCACGGCGGACAGCTGCGTGGAGAAGCGCTGCTCCTCCTCCGGAGTCAGCGCCAGCCGCGCCAGCGTGGCCACGTGGCGCACCTGCTCGAGCGTGAGGGCCATGGAGTGTCCTCCTGTGTCGTGGGACTACTTGCGCTTGAAGAGGTTGAGGACGGCGCCCATCACCTTGCCGCTGCCCTCGTGGCCGTGCTGGTTGATGAGCTGGTCCAGCTCGCCCGCGTCCAGGAAGACGCCGTGGCAGTTGAAGCAGGTGTCGATTTCGACGTTGCCCTGCTTCAGCGTCTGCAGGTCCATGCCGCACTTGGGGCACTTCATGTAGTGCAGCTGCTTGAGCTCCTCGCGCTGCTTCGCCGCCGTCTCGGCGGCCTGCTGGAGCGCCAGCTTGCGCTTCTTCTCGATCTCCTCCCGGGCGAAGTAATCCTCCTCGGTGGAAGACGGCTTGTCGGTACGGGCGTCGGCCATGGTGTTCCTCCGCGAATTCCAGCCCCCCGCGACACGGCGCGTCCGGGTGGCGTTGTTGGGCGGCAACATACCCCCTCCGTGGAGGGGCGCAGCCGAAATGTAGGCGCCCTGTCTCATGCCTTCCGTTTCCCTCGGGGGCTGGCCGGGAAATTGACCGGCCCCCCTCCCTCCCTACACTCGTCGCCGGGCATTGCTACAGCCCGCTACGCGACTGAGACGCGCAGAGGGAAGAGGTCATGACGGCGAAGAAGGGTCGGGCGGAGAAGGCGGTCCTGTCCCGGCAGGAAATCGCGACGCGGCGCAAGGCGCTGGCGGACAAGCGGATGAAGGCTGGCTCGGGCGGTGGGATTGCCGGCCGGGCCATCACCGGTGTGTTCGTGATGGCTGCCTCGCTGCTGTCCCTGCTGGCGGTGGCGACGTTCGATGTGAAGGACCGGGTGGGCCCCGGCTTCCGCAACGCGGTGGGCCCCATGGGCCACCTCATCGCGGAGTCCCTGCGGGGCATGCTGGGCGTGTGTGCCTACCTGATTCCGGTAGGTGGCATCTACACCGCCATGGTGCTGTTCGTGGGCAACCGCGAGCGCAAGCGCGGGGCCCAGATTGTCAGCCTCTTCCTGCTGACGGCCAGCGTGTCCGTGCTGGCGCAGCTCATGTTCGGGAAGGACCGGGGCTGGGCGCATCCTCCGGGCGGCGCGCTGGGCGCCGGCCTGGGCGGCGTGATGGAGGGGATGTTCTCCACCGTCGGCACCGTCATCCTCGTCACCGCCATCAGCGCGGCGGCGCTCATCGTGGGCACGCAGTACACCTTCCTCAAGCTCTGCTCGCTGGTGTGGGCCGGCATGTGCGTGCTGGGCGCCCGCGTGCGCGAGTCCGCGCTCGTCTTCTGGGAAGCGCAGAAGGTCGCCTACAAGGAGCGGCAGGAGCGCGCGGCGCAGGAGAAGCTGGAGGAGGCCGCCTTCCTCGCGCAGATCGAGGCGGATGAGGAGGAGCTCGCCGAGGCCGAGCGGCTGGCCGAGGAGGCCGAGGCCGCCGAGGCCGAGGCCATGGCCGAGGAGGCCGTGCGCCTGGCCAAGCAGGAGGAGAAGGAGAAGGCCGCCGCCGCCAAGCTGGCCCTCAAGGAGGCCCGCGAGCGCGAGAAGTCGGAGAAGCTGGCCGCGAGGCTCGCCCCGCGCGACGAGGAGGAGAACGACTCCCTGCCGCCGGAGGCCGCCGAGGCCGTCACCGAGAAGCCCGCCCCCAAGCGCCTGGGGCCCGGCGCGGACCCGGCCTGGGCCGCGTCGTTCCTCGCCCCCGAGCCGCGTCCCGTGCCCGCGGGCGCCGAGGCCGCGGAGCCGCCGGGTGGCCGTCGCCGCAAGACGCCCAACATCGTCACCGGTCCCACGCCCTCCACGCCCCCCGTGTCCGCCCAGGCGCTCGCCCTGGCCGCGCAGAACGCGGAGCCCGAGCCCGTGGCTCCGGCGGTGGTGCCTCCGGTGGCCGCGGCTCCCCAGCCCGTGCCCGCCGAGCCGGCCGCCATCGTCCGGGCGCCTTCCGCCGCCGCTGCCGCCGCGGCGCGCATGCCGCTCATCGTGGAGCCCAAGGCCCCGCCCAAGCCCACCGCGCCGAAGAAGAACCAGGACCAGTTCGAGTTCGTCGGCGACCGCAAGAGCTTCTCGCTGCCGCCGCTGGACGTGCTGGAGTGCGACAAGAAGGAGCGCTCCGCGCTGGACAAGGACGCGTTCCTCACCACGGCGGAGAAGCTGCGCGCGAAGCTGGCGGACTTCGGCATCGTCGGCGAGGTGGTCGAAATCCGTCCCGGCCCCGTCGTCACCATGTACGAGTTCCTCCCGGGACCCGGCATCAAGGTGAGCAAGATTGCGGCCCTCGCGGACGACCTCGCCATGGCCATGGAGGCCATGCGCGTGCGCATCGTCGCCCCCATCCCCGGCAAGGGCGTGGTGGGCATCGAGGTGCCCAACCGCGACCGTGAGACGGTGTACCTCAAGGAAATCGCCGAGCAGGACGCCTTCCACAAGGGGCCGAGCAAGCTCACCATGTGCGTGGGCAAGGACATCGAGGGCATGCCGTACGTCCTCGACCTGGCCAAGGCGCCGCACCTGCTCATCGCCGGTACCACGGGCTCCGGTAAGTCGGTGGCCGTGAACTCCATGATTATGAGCATCCTCCTCAAGGCCACGCCCGAGGAGGTCCGCTTCATCATGGTGGACCCGAAGATGCTGGAGCTCTCCGTCTACGAGGGCATCCCCCACCTGCTGCTGCCGGTGGTGACGGACCCGAAGAAGGCGGCGCTCGCGCTGCGCTGGGCCGTGGAGGAGATGGAGCGCCGCTACCAGATGCTGTCCGAGGCGGGCGTGCGCAACATCGCCGGCTTCAACAAGCTGGTGGAGACCTCCGCCGCCGAGGCCAAGGGCTCGGTCACCGTCGAGCCCGCGCCCAAGAAGGTCAAGCCCAAGAAGGTGCTCGTCGTCGAGGGCGAGGCGAAGCCCGTCGCCCCCGCCGACGGCCTGGGCGTGGCCGCGCCGCGCGACGACGAGGAGGACATGCGCGAGGCGGTGGACGCCGCCGAGCCCGAGGCTCCCGAGGTGGAGGCCGAGCCCGAGGACTCCGACGAGGGGGCTCCGCTGGAGGCCGCCGGCGACAAGCCGGAGAAGAAGGAGCTCAAGAAGCTGCCCTACATCGTCGTCATCATCGACGAGCTGGCGGACCTGATGATGGTGGCCAGCCGCGAGGTGGAGACGTACGTGGCGCGACTGGCGCAGATGGCCCGCGCGGCCGGCATCCACCTGATGGTGGCCACGCAGCGTCCGTCCACGGACGTCGTCACCGGCGTCATCAAGGCCAACTTCCCCACGCGCATCAGCTTCATGCTGCGCTCGAAGCCGGACTCGATGACGATTCTGGGCACCGTGGGCGCCGAGGCCCTGCTGGGCATGGGCGACATGCTCATCATGCCGCCCACGAGCGCGCACCTGCAGCGCGTGCACGGCGCCTTCGTGTCGGAGAACGAAATCAAGAAGGCGGTGGACCACCTCAAGGCCCAGGGCAAGCCCGTCTACGACGAGTCCATCCTCAAGCCGCGCGAGGAGGAGGGCGAAGGTGGCGGCGGCGAGGAGGACGAGCTGTCCGACGAGCTGTACGACCAGGCGCTCGCGGTGGTCGGCGAGATGCGCGCCGTCTCCATCTCCATGCTCCAGCGCAAGATGCGCATCGGCTACAACCGCGCGGCGCGCATGATTGAGCGCATGGAGCGCGACGGCGTGGTGGGCCCGGCCGACGGCGCCAAGCCCCGCGAGGTGCTCATCCGCGGCGTGGGCGACATGCCGGGCGCCGGGGCGATGTAGGGCCAGGGGGGCCACGTCCCGGGAACGGGCGTGGTGCCTCGGATGGTTCTTCCTGACGGGGGCGCTTCGGCCAGGCCGGGCGCCCCCGCCTCTTTTTCAGACGAGGCGCATGCCGAATGATTGTCGCCATCTCCCGCTTCCGCCCCGCGCCCGAGGACGCGGACCGCCTGGTCGCCCGCTTCCAGGAGCGCACCCGGCGCGTGGACGCGTACGAGGGCTTCCTGGGCCTGGAGGTGCTGCGCTCCTTCGAGCGCTCGCCGGAGCTGCTGCTGGTGACGCGGTGGCGTGACAGGGAGTCCATGCGTGCCTACTTCCAGTCGGAGGACTTCCGTCGCGCGAAGGAGGCCAGCGCCGAGCAGGAGGGCGCCACCTTCGCCATCTACGAGGTGGTGGGCACTTGATGCGCGTTGCTGGTTCCCAAGCGGCCTCCCGTCGTCTATGGGCGGTGTCCCATGGCTGAACGCATTGCCCTCTTCGCCACCGCCGCCCGCGGCACCGAGGACCTCCTCGCCGACGAGCTGAAGGAACTCGGCGCCCGCCGCATCCGCCAGGACCGCGGCGGCGTGCGCTTCATGGCCACGCTCGACGAGGCGCTGATGGTGTGCCTCTGGTCGCGCATCGCCATGCGCGTGCTCTACCCGCTGGGCGCCTTCGAGGCACACGGCGCGGACGGACTCTACGAGGCCGCCGCCAGCATCCCCTGGGAGGAACACCTCACGCCGGACACCACCTTCGCGGTGGATGCCACGCTGAAGGACAGCGAGCACACGCACTCGGGCTTCGTGGCGCTGAAGGTGAAGGACGCCATCGTCGACCGCATCCGCGACGTGGAAGGCGCCCGGCCGGACGTGAGCACGAGAGACCCCGACGTCCGCGTGGTGGCCCACCTGGCGCGCGACACGCTGTCGCTCTCGTTGGACCTGTGCGGCGAGCCCCTGCACCGCCGGGGCTACCGCGTGCGCCCCACCCCCGCGCCGCTGAAGGAGACGCTGGCCGCGGCCCTCCTGCGCGCCGCCAGCTACACCGGCGAGGAGGCGCTGGTGGACCCGATGTGTGGCTCCGGCACGCTGCTCATCGAGGCGGGCCTCATCGCGCGCAAGCGCGCCCCCGGCCTCAGCCGCGACTTCGCGGTGGAGCGCTGGCCGGAACTGGGGACGCGGGCGCGCGAGCTGCTCACGGACATGCGCGCGGACGCCCGGCGCAACGAGCGGAGGGTGACGGTGCCGCTCCTGGGCGTCGACAAGGACCCCGAGGCCCTGGAGGCCGCCAGCCGCAACGTGCGCGCGGCGAAGCTGTCGGAGGAAATCCAGCTCATCGAGGGCGACGCGACGAAGCTGCCTCCCCTGCCCGCCCCGGGCGGCCTCATCATCACCAACCCGCCTTATGGAGACCGGCTGGGCTCGGGTGGGCAGAAGGGCATGAAGAGCTTCTACTTCAAGCTGGGCGAGTCGCTGCGCGTGCCGGGCTGGCGCGTCTGGGTGCTCTCCGGCAACCCGGCCTTCGAGAGCGCCTTCCACGCGCGCCCCTCCGCGCGGCGGGACATGTGGAACGGCCCCATCGCCTGCACGCTCCTGGGCTACCGGCCCGCGGGCGGCGGCTCAGAAGCGCCGCTCGGTGTGCCGCATGAGCCGGCCGATGTTGCCCCGGTGCGTCCACAGCATGAGGGCGAAGAGGACGGCTGAGAGGCCCGCGTACTCCGTGGCGCGGGCGGTGAGCGCTGACGTGCCCACCGCCGTGGCCCCCGCCGCCAGCGAGCCCAGGGAGCTGACCCGCCACACCGCGAGGATGGCGGCGTACACCAGCGCCCCGGCCAGCGCCGCCTCGGGCACCAGCACCAGCAGCACGCCCAGCGCGGTGGCCACGCCCTTGCCGCCCTGCAGCTTCAGCCACACCGGGTAGACGTGGCCCAGCACCGAGGCCAGGCCCACCAGCACGTGCGCCAGGGGCTGTCCCGGCAACAGGCGCATCGCCAGCGCCACCGGCAGCGCGCCCTTGAGCGCGTCCAGCAGCAGCACCACCGCGCCCAGCTTCTTGCCCGCCACGCGGGTGACGTTGGTGGCGCCGATGTTGCCGCTGCCCTGCTGGCGCACGTCCACGCCACGCAGCCACCGCGTCAGCAACACACCGAAGGGAATGGAGCCGGCGAGGTAGCCCAGCAGGACGAGCGCGGATGGCACGAGGCACAGGCTACAGCAGCAGGTGGGGGAAGCGCGTCTTCACCACCACCCACGCGTAGTTGACGAGGATGAGCACGGGCAGCGTCACGCGCAGCACGCCCCACTCCCAGGGGGACAGGATGATTTCCGGGATGGGCATGGCGAAGACCAGGTGCAGCACCATGGCCACCGCCAGGAGGGCGAAGACGATGGCGCCCACCGTCCCCAAGGGGTTGGCGTCCCAGGCGCCAGCGAAGTTGAGGTGGGACACCCGGTCCGCCACCCGCGTCAGCCCGCAGCCGAGGCAGGGCCAGCCCGTCTGCTCGCGCAGCACGCAGCCCCAGAAGGGGATGATGCGCGCCACCGGGATGTAGCGGGCCACGAGCAGGCCCACGACGCCGATGATGCCCAGGACGTCCACGGTGCCGAGCCGGCGGTTTCGGGGAGGGATGAGGACCTTCATGCGCGCCTCACCGGGATGTGGGAGACAGAGGGCAGTCTAGTACGGACGGCGGCTTGCCGGGGCAAGCACTTCTGGCTAAGCGTACGGGGCATGAACACGCTCCGCACGTCCCTGATGCTGCTGGTCGCCGTTCCCCTGGTCGCGCTCGCGGGTGACAAGACGCCCGCCAAGGCTGGCAAGGCCGCCGAGGCCGACTGCCACCACCCGCCCGCGCCCCAGGCCGCCAAGGCCGAGACGCCCGCGGCGAAGGCGGGCACCCCGGCCGCCGCGCCGGCCCCCGCCCCTGCCCAGGACGGCTGGAAGCTCACCCGGGGCGAGCCCATCAAGGGCACCCAGGCCCTGAAGCTCGCGGACGTGCTCGCGAAGCCCCAGGCGCACGACGGGAAGTCGGTGCTCGTCGAGGGCACGGTGCGCAAGGCGTGCGAGCGCAAGGGCTGCTGGATGGAGCTGGCCTCGGACACGAAGGACAAGAGCCCGGGCGTGCGCGTGACGTTCAAGGACTACGGCTTCTTCGTCCCGCTGGACTCGGCCGGCTCGCAGGCGCGCGTGGAGGGCGTGCTGAAGGTGGCCGAGCTGAGCGACAGCCGCGCCCAGCACTACGAGTCCGAGGGCGCCATCGTCCCGCGCGGCGCGGACGGCAAGCCGCGCGAGGTGCAGCTGGTGGCCACGGGCGTCGAGCTGCGCCGCTGACATCATGGCGCGAAGCTTCAGCATGCGAGGCGTGCAGGGCGCGGCGGACCGCGCCGTCCAGCACGCCCGCGCGTGGCTCCTGGAAACCGAGCCGGGCTCCCGCGTGCACGACGTGCAGGAGGACCCGCGCTTCCAGCACCGGGGCGTGGACCTGCTCTGGGAGCTGCCCTCGGGAGAGGTGCGCGGCATCGAGGTGAAGGGCGACCGCAACGCCACCCGCCGCCGCTACTTCTTCGAGCTGGTGTCCAACCTGGAGAAGGACACCCCGGGCTGCTTTCTCTACAGCGGCGCGGACCTGCTCATCTACGTCTTCCTCTCGCAGGGCGAGCTGCACGTGCTGCCCATGCGCGCCACGCGGGAGTGGTTCCTCCCCCGCGCGAAGGAGTACCCCCTCAAGCACGCCTTCACGCAGACGGGCGCCATCCGCTACACGACGGTGGGCGCGGTGGTGTCCGTGCGCGACGTGTCGGAAGGGGTGCCCGGCGTCCTCCGCGTGCCGCTCAAGCGCAAGGCCGGCGGCGAGGCGGAGGAAGGCGCTTCCGTGATGGAGCCCCCGCCTCCCATGGCCACCGAGGCCAAGGACGAGGCCGGCGGCCCGGACGGGCTGGGCTGAGCGGCGCGGGAGGTGCCTCCTTTCCGCGCCGCTGTCCCTCGCGGTGCCTCAGCGACCGTGCTGATGACGCCGGTGGCCCGGGTGCATCTTGTCGTGCGTCGCCTCCAGGCGCGCCGAGATGGTCATCAGCTCCAGGAGCGCTTCCCGGTCGTTCTGGGCCTTGTAGACGTGCTCCAGGCGCGGAACGAGGTCGAGCGCCAGGTGGATGTCATTGGCCTTCTCGGCCTGGTCCAGCAGGGTGCGGGCGGCCGCGGCGGCCCGGCCATGCGCCTTCACGTGGATGAGGCCATCCACGGCGAGCAGCCGGGAGATGGGCGCGCGCTGGGTGTCCTCGGTGAACTTCACCAGCTCGTCGGTGGCCGCATCCACCTCGCCGCGGGCCGCGCGCACCATGGCCTTGGCGATGCCCTTGCGGTCCGGCAGGAGGAACTCCTCGAGGTCGGCGAAGGCCTCCGCGTGGGCGGTGTGGCCCGAGGACGCCAGCGCCTCGGCGAGGCTGTCGAACACCTCGGCCTGCTTCTCCGTGAAGGGCGCGAGCGCCTCGCGCATGAAGCGCTCCTGCGGGGCGCCCTTCTCGTCCAGGGGCATGCGCGCGCGCACGGCGTTCATCTTCTCGAAGGCCTCCGCCACCGGCGCGTCCTGCTTGCCGTTGAGCAGATGCGCCAGCGCGCTCATGAGGCCGTTGAGCGTCTCGGCCATCTCCATGGGGGCCACCCGGTCCGGCAGCCAGCGGCGCCACAGCTCCACGGCCGCCGCCACGGCGAAGTCCTTGAAGGGACCGGTGCCCTTCCACTTCTCCCGCCACTGCTGGGCGATGCCCAGCGGGAAGGACGTCTCCGCCAGCTTCCGGAACTCTTCCTCGTTCACCGGAAGTCCGTAGTGGCCGAGCGTCCCCAGCAGGGCCTCCGTCGGGTACTCCTTCAGGCCCTTCTGCTGCCACGCCTTGTCCACGCGCTGCGTGCTCACACGATTCTCCGCTGCCTGGGACGCCGGCCATCGGCGTCAGCGGCCTTCTAGCGGAAGCCGGGCCGGTCGTGCACCGTCACGTCGCGGCTCGCGTCAGGCGGCGGACGCCGGGGGCGCCACCTTTGGGACGGTGGGCCACGCCACGGGGTTGCGCCGCCCGTCCTCCACCCGGCGCGCCAGGTAGGGCTCACACCCCCGCGCCGCGAAGGCGCGCTTCCAGGCCGCGAAGCTGCCCCCGGCCTTCCATGCATCCATGGCCGCCAGCCCGCCCTCCGGGCCACACTGGGCCAGCATGTACTCCACCCAGGCCCAGCGCGCGGACGTGGGCCGCACCTCGGCCCGGCCCCGCAGGCCCTTGCGCAGCCGCTCCAGGCGCCCCTCCACCTCGCGGATGCCCGCGAAGGGCGCCCCGTCCAGCGGGGTGTTGCGCTTGGCCACGAAGGGCGCCACCCCCAGGGCCACCGGGAGGATGCGCGACAGCTCCGTGGTGAAGCGGATGAGCTCGTCGATGTCCTCGTCGCCCTCATGGGGCAGGCCCACCACGTTGTACACCTTGAGCTGCTTCATCCCCGCCGTCTTCGCGAAGTTCGCCGCCCGGACGATCTGCTCCTCCGAGTGCTTGCGGTCCACCATGTCCCGCATCCGCTGCGAGGCCCCGTCCGCCGCCACCGTCAGGTTGGTGGCCCCGCCGCGCCGGAGCTGATCCACCAGCTCCTGCGTCAGCCGGTCCGCGCGCAGGGAGGACACGCCCACCTCGCGCCCCGAGTCGACGAGGGTGCGCAAGAGCTCGACGATGCGCGGGTGGTCCGTCACCGCGGCGCCCACCAGCCCCACCCGCTTCGCGTGCTCCGGGATGAGCGACAGCACCCGCTCCGGGGGCACCGTCCGCATGCCCCCGTTGGTGGTGCGCCGCATGACGCAATAGTGGCAGCCGCGCGAGCAGCCCCGCTCCGGCTCGATGAGGAACATCGAGCGCAGCTCGGTATGAGGGGTGATGATTTGCGAGCGGGCCGGCAGCCGCCCGTCCGTCGCCTTGGCGACGTGGTAGCGCGTGCCGCCCCTCCCGGGCACCCGGAAGCCCGGCGTGCGCGCCAGGTGGTCCAGCAGGGCCTCGCGCTCCATGGAGGCCGCCGCGTCCACCAGCACGTGGATGAGGTCGTCCGCCTCGCCCTGGACGAGCACGTCCACGAAGGGCTCCAGCGGATCCGGATTGGAGAACGTCAGCGGGCCTCCGGCCACCACCAGCGGGTAGCCACCGTCCCGGCGCTCCTCGGCCAGGAGCGGCAGGCCCGCCAACTCCAGCAGGGTGAAGAAGCCCGTCAGCTCCAGCTCGTAGGCCACGGAGAAGGCCAGCATGTCGAAGCTGGAGACGGAGTTCTGGGTCTCCCAGGTGAAGAGCGGGGTGCGCGTCTTCTTGAAGGCCTCCACGTCGTCGGGGAGGAAGACACGCTCGGCCGTGGCCCCGGCGTGCTCATGCACCTCCCGGTAGATGGCCTGGAAGCCAAGCGAGCTCATGCCCACGTGGTAGGGGCTCGGATAGCAGAGGGCCACCCGGTAGGGCGCCGCCTTGTGCAGCGTGCCCTGCTCGTCCGCCAGCAGACCGCGGACATGCTCGATGAGTGAGTAACGGCCCTCCAATGCGCCTCCTGTCAGGTACAGCTCTGTAAACACCGAGGCCCCGGTCAGCCACTCCCGAAGGAGGGCCGCCGGGGCCGCGAGGCGCCACCCGGGGGTGGCGCGCTACCTACGATTTACTTGAACGACGGGATGGCCTTGGACGGGACGCAGCACGCGACGCCCGCCGCGGCCTGCTCCGGCGTGAGACCGCAGTTCTGCAGCGTCGGGAAGCACTCCGCCGCGAAGTCCGGGTTCAGACCCGAGCCCAGACCGCAGCTCTCCGCCGGGTCGGCGGAGCCAGGGATGCACAGCGCCGCCGGCCACATCGCGCGAACGATGTAGGTCGAGACGCAGCCATCCTTGGTGTAGCGGAGCTCGCCCGTGAGCTGCGTGCCCGGCGTGGCCGGTGCCGAGTACACCCGAACCTTGCTGAACTCGTACGTCACCTTGGTGGCGGCAATCGCCGGGGCGGACTCGTCCTCCTCCGTCGCCGGGTCATCCTCCACGGGAGGGACGCGGGCGGCGTCCACGGTCGCGGCCGTGAAGGTCGGCGCGCCGCAGAACTCCTCGCCATCCGGCTCCTTCGCCATCTCGCCAATGGCGGTCTGGGCCGTGGAGGGGTTCACGTCGTCCCGGTCCCCGAGGCCCGCGAGGCCCGCGGGACGGATGGTCAGCTGCGTGAAGTCGTTCGCGTCAGGGTTGACGAACTTGTACACGCCGAGACGCTCACCGATGAGCGGACGGGCATTGGCGCAGCTGACAGTCGCGTCCACAGGCGTGGGCTGCTGGACGATGTCGTACTTCGCGTACCAGTTACCCGCGTCCTGAACGATGCAGCCAGCCTCCGGCTGCTCGAAGTCGCAACCGGCCATCAGGCTGCCCGCGCCGAAAACCACCAACGCAGTCTTGAAGATGTTCTTGGTCATGTGACTTGAGGTTCCGATGGTTGACCGTGGACTAGAACGTGTACCGGACACCGAAGCGCACCTGGCGCGGCGGCTGGTAGCGGGTCGGGTTCTTGAAGTTCTTGTTGATGTCGCCCTCGACATCGCCGAACGGGGTCGCGCGCTCCTCACCCTCCTGCCAATCCAGGCTGCCCGGCAGGTCGGACGGCTTGCCATTGGGGATGGGCTGCACGGACAGACGGGTGTACGTCTGGTCCACGAGGTCCACGCCCTGGAAGTTGAAGAGGTTGAAGACGTCCAGCGTGAAGGAGACGACGCTGTCCTTGCTGACCCGGTAGTTCACACCGACGTTGGAGTCGATGGTGTTGATCCACGGGGTGCGGCCGCCGGCGCCACGGGGCAGGACGAAGGACTCGTCCTCACCGTAGAGCGAGTGAGCGCCGAAGTAGTTGATCGGCGTGCCGCTGTTGCCGCGGTAGGAGACACCGAGGCTGGCGGACAGCTCGCTGGTCAGGTTGAACTCCTTCGCGCCGAACACCTTGACCTGGTGCGTGCGGTCGAAGGGCAGCAGACCCGTGCGGTTCTGGAGCAGGTTGACCAGGTCGAAGTCCGACAGGATGTTCGGGTCGAGCTGGTTGGACTCCGGACGGAACAGACCGGGGTAGTTACCGTACAGACGCGACCAGGTGTAGTTGGCCTGGGCGAGCCAGCCGTCCGCGAAGGTGCGGTTCAGGTAGACGGTGACCGCGTCGTAGTTGCGCTCCGGCTTCGGGAACTCCTTGGCGAAGCCCGCGCCCGGGTTGCCGAGGAAGTACGTGTTGCCGTCGTCGCGGCTCATGTCCTCGATGACCGAGTTCATGTCGCGGTGCGTGTAGCTGGCGCCGATGCGGGTGTTGGCCAGGAGCTCGTACTCCGCGCCCACGACGACTTCGTCGGAGGACTGCGGGGTGATGTCCGGGTCCACCGGCTCCTTCTCGACCTTGCCGCCCGTGTAGAGGCGGTTCGGGTTGCGGCTCGCCTCGGGGTTGACCAGCACGTTGCCTTCGGCCTGGCAGTCCGTGGCCTGGCTCGCGCGGCTGGACGGGTCGCAGCGGCCCGAACCGTCACCCGGCTCCGCCAGCTGACGACGCGCGCTGAAGCGGCGCTCACCCGGGAAGGCGCGGTCCAGCAGGTTCAGCGGAACCTGCTCGTAGTACCGGGCGAAGTTCACGAAGAACTTGGCGCGGCCGTTGGCGAACGGGTCGACGATGGCGCCGACGCGAGGAGACCACTGGTTGCCCAGGATGAGCGCCAGGTCGCCGTCGCCGCCGTACATCGCCTGCACGTCGTAGCGGACGCCGAGGTTCAGCGTCACGCGGTTCGCGATGGACCAGGAGTCCTGCAGGAAGCCGCCCACCGTGGTGCTGGTGGACTTCGCCGCCTGGGTCAGCTGGGTGATGGCCGTGTCAGGCGCCGTCTGGTAGCCGTACCGACGGAAGTCCTGGAGGGTGGTGCCCTCGTACGCACCGCCCGGGTAGGGGTCGGTCTCGGTGTAGTACACGCCGCCGCCGTAGGCCTTCAGCTGGTCGTACACCAGGAACTCGGTGTCGACGCCGGCCTTCAGCACGTGGGTGCCGAGCGCGTTCAGCAGGTAGGTGGCCTTGGCGTTGGCCTGGTAGCGGTCGAGCGTCGCGTCGCTCATGAACGACGGGCCGCCGACGTTGTAGCTGGTGACGGGGCAGCTGCGCAGGATGTGCGGAACCGTCTCGCCTTCCTCGTCGACCGTCGTCCACTCGAGGTTGCGGCAGACGTTGCCCACGCCCGCGGGCAGGCCCTCGAACTGGGTCAGGTCGCGCTCGTCGCGGTACGTCATGCGCGAGTAACCCGCCAGGCCCTCGCTGCTGCCCAGCTTGCTGCCGTCACCCGGCAGCGTGGACGCGGTCTGGTGGAACCAACCGAGGTTGGCGTCGACCAGGACCTTCTTGTCCATGAACGCGCCGGCGTACTTCAGGGCCAGCGACGTGGTGTTGGCGTTGTTCTCCGTCAGGCCGAAGTCACCCGGACGCGACACCTGGGCGCCCGGCAGGTTGCCCGTGCGGGGGTCCAGCGTGAGCTTGCCCAGGCCGCCCGTCGAGGACGGGGTGCCGTTCACCGCGAACGACACGTTGTGGTCCTGGTTGATGAGGTACGTCAGCTTGCCCATGTACTGCAGGCTGCGCGAGTCGGCGAAGTACTGACGCTCCGAGCCCGGGATGGCGGTGGCGACAGTGAGGCCGTTCTCGTCACGGACGTAGTCGCGGGCCGCGTCGTCGATCTGCAGCGCGTTCAGCGTACGGGTGTGCTGGTAGCGCGTGAACGACGGAGCGAAGCCGGCGAAGAACCACAGCTTGTCCTTGAGGATGGGGCCGCCGAGCGTGGCGCCGAAGTCGCCGAGGTTCTTCAGCTCGTTGTAGCCCGTGATGACCGTACCCTCTTCACGGACCAGCTTGCGGGAACCCTCGAGCGTGCCCGGCGTCCAGTTGGCGAACACGGTACCGTGGAACTCGTTGGAGCCCGACCGGGTGACCGCGTTGACCACGCCGCCCGTGGAACGACCGAACTCCGGCATGTAACCGCCGGTGATGATGTTCACGTCCTGGACGAACTCGATGCTCAGCGGGCTCGCGTTCACGCCGAAGGCCGGGTCGTTCGTGGACAGGCCGTCCACCACGTAGCCGTTCTCGGGCGAGGTCGCGCCGTTGATGGACACGCCGTAGTTGTCCGTCTGGGCGCCAGGCGCCAGCTCGGCGAGCGACTCGAAGGAGCGGGCCGCGCCGCCCTTGCCGCCCGGACGGGCCACCGCGATGCGCTTGATGAACTCCTGATCCACGTTGACGCCCGTGGTCGTGGAGCCGACGTCGATCGTCGGAGGCGTACCGGTGATCTCCACCACCTCACCGAGGGACTCCGGCAGGAGCTCCACGTTGACGCGGATGGTACGGTTCAGGCGCAGCTGGACATCGGCGCGCGCGTACGGCTTGAACTGCTCCTTCTCGAACCGCAGGGTGTAGACACCCGGCGGAAGCTGGGGAATGCGGTAGTTGCCCTGGGCGTCGCTCACCACCGTCTGCTCGCCCTGAAGGTTGGGCGAGGTGGCGGTCACGACGACGTCAGGAACAGGCTGCCGGCTCTGAGCGTCGATGATCGTACCGATCATCGTGCTCGACTGCGCGAAAGCCGCGGATCCGTAAAGCAGACCTGCGGCCAGGACAACTCCGGTTTCCCGGAGCACTCGGTTCAAGTGCATACCATACCCCTCCAAGGTGGGCTGCAACCGAAAATGACTCGGGAAAATATCCGAGGTCGAGCAGTTGTCAATAGACCGTTGCTTTTTGGTGACCAGTGGGGCAATTGCGCGATCACGCGAAATACCCTTCGACACGCTCGCTTGAACCCGGACCGCGTTTCTGTATGGTGGCGCGCCCTTACAGCCGGGCAGTCAGTGGCGGTGTCCACTGGTGAAGAGGAGTCTCGTTCATGTTCGATTCAGTCCTTGACCGAGGTCAGGGGCCCAAGTCGCGATTCGGCGTCGGGGCTGCCATCTCGGTCTTCCTCCACTTGGCGCTGTTCGGCCTCGCGCTCTGGCTGTCGCTGCGGCCGCCCCCGGCCGAGGAGAAGGAGATCGAGGTGACGCTGAAGGCCACCATGGCCCCGCCGCCTCCGCCTCCGCCGCCGCCTCCTCCGGCGGCGTCCTCCAAGCCGAAGACGACCCCGAAGAAGCCCAAGAAGCCGGATCAGATCGTCCAACCGAAGGAGATCCCAAAGGAGGTTCCTAAGGAGGCCGAGCCCGCCGAGGAGCCTGCTGAAGAGGAGCCGACGGAGGAAGCGGTCGAGGGTGGCGTCGAGGGTGGTGTCGCCGGCGGCGTGGTCGGTGGCGTGGTTGGTGGTGTGATCGGTGGCGTGGTCGGCGGTCAGCTGGGCGGTACGGGGACGGACGTGCTCCCCTTCGGCGCCGGCATGACGCGTCCGGAGAAGATTTCCGGTCCCCAGCCCGAGTATACGCGCGAGGCGCTGGAAGCCCGTGTGGCGGGCACGATGATCGTGAAGTGCGTGGTGACGGTGGAAGGCCGTGTGGAGCGCTGCCGAATCATCAAGCCCCTGCCGCACATGGAAAGGGCCGTCCTGGACGCGTTGACTTCATCGCGCTACAAGCCCGTCACGTTCCAGGGCCGTCCGGTCCAGGTTGATTACACCTTCACCCTGAACTTCAAGTTGCCGCGCTGACTCGGGCGCGCCGTAGGGAAGCACTGCAGACCACCCCCGCGCTCGTGAGGAGGAGCGCTCCAATCATGGACTTTTCAATCGCTAGCATCTGGGCGCACACGGGCCTCTTCGCTCGGTGCATCATCTTCACCCTGGGCATCATGTCCATCGCCTCGCTGGTCGTCATGGCGGAGCGCATGCTGGTCTTCCGCAAGACGCGCGCGGACAGCCGCAATTTCGCGGCGAAGATGGGCGCCATCCTGGCCAAGGGCGACCTGAACACGGCCGCCAACACCAACCTGGGCAAGGACGTGGGCCACCTGGGCCGCGTCATCAACGCCGGCCTGACGGCGTACCGCATCAGCCCGAACAACAAGGACGTGGCGGTGGAGTCGGTGGCGCGCGCCCTCGAGCGCCAGGCCCAGCGTGAGGTGCAGAGCATGAAGCGCGGCCTGGGCCTGCTGGCCACGGTCGGCTCCACGGCTCCGTTCGTCGGTCTGCTCGGCACGACGATGGGCATCGTCACCGCCTTCCAGCTCATGGCCACCTCCGGCTCCGGCGGTCTGGGCACCATCTCGGCCGGTATCGCCGAGGCGCTCATCACCACGGCCTTCGGTCTGCTCGTGGCCATCCCCGCGGTGATGGCGTACAACTTCCTCCAGGGTTGGGTGGACGCCCGCGCGGTGGACATCTCCGAGTCCTCCAACGAGTTCCTGGACGTGGTCGCCCGTCACCTCGGCGGTGGCGCTCACTCCTCGCACGCGGCCTGATTCAGGCCCCGAGCGAGCCCGGGGACGACCCGAGGCCCGCCCACGAGTGAGCACGGCTCCCGCCCCTGACCGGGCGGGGCCGCCACGCGCAGGGCGGGCTCTCCTCCATCCAGGAATCAGGTACACGCATGGGAATGTCAGCTGGCCCCAAGGGGGGCATCAAGAGCGACATCAACGTCACGCCCCTCGTGGACGTGGTGCTGGTGCTCCTCATCATCTTCATGGTCGTCACCCCCATGCTCCAGCGCGGCAAGTCCGTGGAGCTGCCGAAGGCCACCGAAGTCGAGAAGGAAGGGAAGCAGGGTCCAGACCCGCTCATCCTCTCCATCACCCCGGACAAGAAGGTGTTCGTGGAGAACGACCAGGTGGATGACCAGGCACTCCAGGACAAGCTGTCCGAGGAGCTGGCGAAGGACCCGGGCAAGAAGATCCTGCTCAAGGGTGACAACACGCTGAACGTCGGGGACGTGCGCAGGGTGCTGGACGTGGCCCGCAAGTCCAAGGCGAAGCAGATCGCCCTCGGCGTCGAGGAGAAGAAGTAATGGCCGGACGCAAGCAGCGGCAGTTCGTGAAGCCCGCCTCCGCACCGAACTCCGAGATCAACGTCACCCCGCTGGTGGACGTGGTGCTGGTGCTCCTCATCATCTTCATGGTGGTGACGCCGCTCATGGAGAAGGACATCCTGGTGCGCGTCCCGGACACCGAGGTGGAGCAGGAGCCCACCCCGCCGGATCCGAACGACCAGCAGCTGGTGGTGCAGCTCGACAAGGACGGCGGCTACTCCATCAACACGGAGAAGATCCAGCCCGCCGACTACGTCAACCGCCTCAAGCGCATGCTGGCGGCCAAGAAGCCGGACGAGAAGATCGTCTTCTTCATGGCGGACGACGCGGCCAACTACGGCCGGCTCATCGTCGCGCTGGACGGCGCGAAGTCGGCCGGCGCGAAGGTGCTCGGCATGGCCACGGAGCTGCCGCAGAACGCGGTCATCCAGGGCACGCAGGTGGACACCGGCACGGCGGCTCCCGCTCCCGCGCCCGCTCCCTGAGAGCCTGCTCCCGGAATCCTACGCTCCGGGTTGGGGTCTTGATTCACTTCGAGAAGCTCGTCGGCTAGAGTCCACGACTCATGGCCGACGAGCTTCTCATTTTCGAGCAGACCATCGAAGCCCTGTTCCTGCGCGCGCTGTCCGGGCGGCTGACGCCCGAGTGCAAGGCGCGGCTGCGTGAGGCCGGGCTCGACGTGGACCAGAAGCTCCGCCCCGCCTACCCCTTCGAGTCCTGGATGACCTTCCTGCGCATTGGCGCGGAGGAGCTCTTCCCCCAGGAGCCCATTGCTCAGGGCACCTTCAAGCTGGGAGAGGCCTACATCGAGGGCTTCCGGGAGACGATGCTGGGGCGCGCGGTGCTGTCTCTCCTGCGCGTGCTGGGGCCCCGGCGGGCGCTGATGCGCGCCACGCAGAACTTCCGGGCTGGCAACAACTACACCGAGTCGAAGCTGCGGGAGCTGGGGCCCAACCAGTTCGAGCTGTGGATGAACGAGGTGGGCACCTACCCGTCCTTCACCGCGGGCATCATCCACGCCGGACTGAGGGTGGCCGGAGCGCAGGACATCTCCGTGGAGATGTCCGGCTACGACGGCCACGCCTGCACCTACCGCATCAGCTGGAAGGAGGCCTCGGTCTCCTCGGGCGTGGCGGGCAGCGGCGACTCCAAGGCCGCCAGGAGGTCCGGGTCCATCATCTCCCTGTAGATGAACTCGGCGATGAGGCCCGTCACCATCCAGATGGGCAGGATGTAGAGGGACGTCATCTCCCAGAGGATGGCGCCCGGGTCCGCGTAGTACCAGATGCGGTAGCCGGTGAAGCGCTCCAGCATCACGCCGCTGAAGCCCTCGAAGAGCAGGATGACGATGCCGTAGACGGCCGCGCGCAGGGCGGTGTGCTGGTACAGCATCCAGCGGTAGAGCGGCTCGATGAAGAAGAAGCACGCCACGCCGTAGATGAGGAACATCCACAGCGAGCACTGGCCGTACGCGGTGGAGACGGGCGTGTCCCAGATGGCGTTGAGCCCCAGCCGGTCATCCACCCGCCACTGGAAGCGGAAGAGCGCCTCCAGCAGGGGCACGTTCCGCGCCACGCGCACCAGGTTGTAGAAGAAGATCTCCGAGCTGAGACCAATCATGCCGTAGAGGCAGAAGCGGAACACGGCGAAGGCCAGCTTCATGCGCTGGCCACGTTTCTGGTCCGCGCGACGGATGCGAACCGGACGGCGTTGACGAATCTGCGTCTCCACTGCGCTCTCTGCCCCCATGCAGTCCCCCAGGTGGGTTGCAAGGTACCGGACTCATCCGGCCCTGGCTAGATCCGGGTTCACTAATCCGGTCTGCCTGGAATCCAGGCTCCGGGGGGCGGGATGGGCATCCACCGCGGTGGATTGGCCGGAGAGGCCCTACGCTTCGGGTGGGCGGCGGTACGGCCATTGCTGAGGGAGGTGGCGGCGGCTTCGGAAGGGGACGGGACATGCTGGCGAGGGTGCGGTCGGGGGCGTTGATGGGCATCGACGCGGTGGTGGTGGAGTGCGAGGTCGACATGGCGCTCGGCCTCCCCTACTTCAACGTCGTGGGGCAGGCGGAGGGGGCGGTGCGGGAGTCGAAGGTGCGGGTCGTCTCGGCGCTGAAGAACACGGGCTTCGAGCTGCCGCAGAAGCGCATCACCGTGAATCTCGCCCCGGCGGATTTGAAGAAGGAGGGAGCGGCCTTCGAGCTGCCCATCGCCCTGGGCGTGCTGGTGGCGGCGAAGCTGCTGGAGGAGGCCCCCGTGGCGCGGCTGCTCTTCGGCGGGGAGCTGTCACTGGACGGCGCCATCCGTCCCATCAAGGGCGTGCTCCCGCTGGCGGTGGCGGCGAAGGACGGGGGCTACGACGGCGTCATGGTGCCGACGGCGAACGCGGCCGAGGCGTCGCTGGTGGAGGGGTTGCGCGTGCTGCCGGTGGGCCACCTGCGCGAGGCGGTGGACCACCTGACGGGCACGCGCCCCATACAGCCCTATGTGCGGGAGGGGGACTCCAGGGCCTCCGAGCCCGGCCTCACGGTGCCGGACATGGCGGACGTGCGGGGCCAGCCGGACCTGAAGCTGGCGCTGGAGATGGCGGCGGCGGGCGGCCACAACGTGCTGATGCGAGGCCCACCGGGCTCCGGGAAGACGATGCTGGCGCGGCGGCTGCCCGGCATCCTCCCGGAGATGACCTTCCCCGAGGCGCTGGAGGTGACGAAGGTGTACTCGGTGATGGGGCTGCTGGGTGAGGGACACGCGCTGATGCGCGAGCGTCCCTTCCGGGCCCCGCACCACACGCTCTCCGACGCGGGGCTGGTGGGGGGCGGCCCCATGGCGCGCCCGGGGGAGCTGTCGCTGGCGCACCATGGCGTGCTCTTCCTCGACGAGCTGCCGGAGTTCCGGAAGAACGTGCTGGAGGTGCTGCGCCAGCCGCTGGAGGAAGGCGTCATCCACCTGGCCAGGGCCAACCAGCACATCACCTACCCGTGCCGGGTGATGCTGGTGGCCGCGATGAACCCCTGCCCGTGTGGCTACTTCGGCGTCCCGACGCGCAGCTGCACCTGCGGCAAGCACCGTCGAGCCGAGTACACGACGCGGGTGAGCGGGCCCCTGCTGGACCGCATCGACATCACCCTGCAGACGCGACCGGTGGAATACCACCACCTGGCGCACCCCGACTCGCGGGAGCCCGACAGCCGCTACTACCGTGAGCGGGCGATGGCGGCGCGCGAGCGCCAGCGGGCGCGGTACCGGAACGAGCCGGGTGTGCATTGCAACGCCCAGCTGCCACCGCATCTGCTGCGCCGGCATTGTGTGATGAGTCCGCGCGCCGAGCAGATGCTGGAGCGGGCGGTGAAGTCTTTCGGGCTCTCCGCGCGTGCCCACGACCGCATCCTCAAGGTGGCCCTTACCCGGGCCGACCTGGAGGGGCACTCCCGCATCGAGGCTGTAGACATACAGCTCGCCATCGACTGCCGGATGCTGGACCGCTCGACCTTCGACCAGGCAGACACGCGGAGCACTCATGCGGCCCCGCCCGATGGCCGCTCCCATCGATTTGAAGCTTCCGGACGGGCGAGCCCCCGGGAGGACGCCTGAGTGCTCGCTGGAGTGTCAGTGCGTCACGGGCGGAGGGGCCTCGGGCCGGGTGGCATGGACGCGGGCGGCGACGTCGACCGCGCTCGCGCTTCCAGCCGGCAGCGCCCTGCCCTGCTCCACCTGGTCCAGTCGCGGGGTGGGCCCGGTGATGATGCGGGCCGACTTGGCGAACGTCAGGTACGAGTAGGCCCAGTTGAGCAGCACGGCCAGACGACTGCGGAAGCCAATGAGGAAGGTGATGTGGATGAGCAGCCAGGCCGCCCAGGCGGGGAAGCCGGACTGCTTGAAGCGCCGGAAGGCGATGCCCACCGCGTGGCCGCGGCCAATCACCGCGTAGGAACCGCGGTCCCAGTACTTGAAGGGCTGCATGGGCTTGCCCTCCAGGCGGCGGCGGATGTTGGCCGCTGCCTGCTTGCCCATCTGCATCGCCGCGGGTGCGAGACCGGGTACGGGCTTGCCGTCATCGCCCTTCACCGAGGCGAGGTCTCCCACGACGAAGATGTCTTCGTGTCCGGGCACCGTCAGCTCGGGCGCCACCAGCACGCGTCCCGCGCGGTCGAGCTCCACGCCCAGCGTGCGAGCCACGGGCGAGGCGGCCACACCGGCGGCCCACACCACCGTGCGGGCGGGGATGTGCTCCTCGCCGATGAAGACGCCCGTCTCGTCGATGTTGGTGACGCGGGCGCCGGTGCGGACCTCGACGCCCAGCTTCTCCAGCGCGCGGCGGGCCTTGAGGGACAGGTCCTCCGGGTAGACGGGCAGCACGTTCTTCACCCCCTCGATGAGGATGATGCGCGCCTCACGAGGGTCGATGTTCTTGAAGTCGCCGGGCAGGGAGTTGCGGCTGATCTCCGCCAGCGAGCCCGCGAGCTCCACGCCCGTGGGGCCGCCGCCAATGATGACGAAGTTGAGCAGCGAACGGCGGATCTCCGGGTCCGTCTCGCGCTCGGCCAGCTCGAAGGCCATCAGGACCCGGCGGCGGATTTCCACCGCGTCCTCGATGGACTTCAGGCCCGGGGCGAACTTTGCCCACTGGTCATTGCCGAAGTAGGAGTGCGTGGCCCCGGTGGCGATGACGAGGAAGTCGTACGTCAGCTCCCCGTCGGCCAGCAGCACGCGCTTGCCGGCGGTGTCCACGCCCTGCACGTCCGCCAGCAGCACGCCGACGCCGTGGGGGCCCAGCAGCCCGCGCAGCGGCGCGGCAATCTCGCTGGGGCTGAGCGTCGCCGTGGCCACCTGGTACAGCAGGGGCTGGAAGAGGTGGTGGTTGTGGCGGTCCACCAGGGTGATGCGCACCGGCGCCTTGTACAGGTGCCGCGCGGCATAGAGTCCGGCGAAACCTCCGCCGAGGATGACCACATGGGGCAGGTTTTCGCGGTTCGTTTTCACGCAGGGAAGTTCATGCCGCCCCCCTCGAAGTTCAACGCGAAGCGACACTCCGCGAGCAGGCGGGCGGACGACCCCCCGATACCTCTCAAAAGGGGATGACAACGCAGTGCGTCAGTGCAAGGCTGGAGCCCTGCGCTGACGCCGCGCATGAAGCTCCTGTCTCCGCTGCTCACGGTGCTCCAGGCCGTCATCCTGATGGCGTGGGGCGTGCTCTGGATATCGCTGGCCGGAGTGATGATGCTGCTCACCCGGAACGGCGACGTCGCGCTGATGATGGCCCGACGCTTCTGGGCGCCGCTGCATTGGCGCATCACCGGTTCTCGGATGACGGTGGAGCCGCTGCCGGACATCGACTGGGGCCAACCGCACGTCTTCCTGATGAACCACCAGTCCGCGCTGGACATCCCCTGCGCGTTCGCCGCGCTGCCGGTCAACCTGCGCTTCGTGGCCAAGCACGTGCTCCGGTACGTGCCGTTCCTCGGGCAGTACATGGCGATGACGGGGATGATCTTCGTCAACCGGTCGCGGCACACCGAGGCGGTGCAGAGCATGGCGCTGGCCGGTGAGTGCATCCGCGCGGGGGCCAGCATCCTCGCCTTCCCGGAGGGGACGCGCTCGCGGGACGGCTCCATCCTGCCCTTCAAGAAGGGTCCGTTCGTGCTCGCGCTCGAAGCGGGGGTGCCCATCGTCCCGGTGGCCATCGAGGGCTCGCGGCAGGTGTTGCCTCCGGACGCCTTCTGCCTGCGCCGGCACGACATCCGCGTGAAGGTGGGCCGCCCCATCGAGACGAAGGGGCGCGGCCTGGCGGACCGCGACGCGCTCATGCGCGAGGTGCGCGAGGCCCTGCTCCAGCTCCATCGCGACATCGGCGGAGGGAGTCAGGGCTTCGAGGCAGCCGCTCCCGCGACGGACTCCGGCCACGCGCTGCCCGCGCTCAACAGCCTGCCGGGCTGAGCCACCCTCTCACGGGGCCACTCCGCCATTCCGGACCCAGGGCCACGCGCGTGGACCCTCCGCGTGCCCCGCTTCCGAGTGGGCACGCTCCGGCATGGCCATTGCTCAACCTCCTCCCGATGCGGCCGGCCACGCCGGCGCGCAGCACCCACTCACAGGCAGGGCGGCGAGGGAGCCGAAGACGGGATGAGCAAGCTCACGGAAAAGCTGAAGGCGGTGGCGGCGGCGGTGGCGGCAATCGAGAAGCAGTTCGGTCGGGGCTCGGTGATGGCCCTCGGGGGCGAGGCACGGGAGCAGAAGGTCGCGGTCATCCCCACCGGCTCGGTGGGGGTGGACCGGGCGCTCGGCGTGGGTGGCTATCCGCGCGGCCGCGTGGTGGAGGTGTTCGGCAACGAGTCGTCGGGCAAGACGACGCTCACGCTGCATGCGATTGCTCAGGTCCAGGCCGCGGGCGGCGTGGCGGCCTTCATCGACGCGGAGCACGCGTTGGACGTGTCCTACGCGCGCAAGCTGGGCGTGCGGGTGGAGGAGTTGCTGGTGTCGCAGCCGGACACGGGGGAGCAGGCGCTGGAAATCACGGAGCAGCTCGTGCGCTCCGGAGCGGTGGACCTCATCGTGGTGGACTCGGTGGCGGCGCTGGTGCCGAGGGCCGAAATCGAGGGGGAGATGGGCGACGCGCACATGGGCGTGCAGGCGCGGCTGATGAGCCAGGCGCTGCGCAAGCTGACGGGAGCGGTGAGCCGCTCGGGCACGTGCATCATCTTCATCAACCAGGTCCGCATGAAGATTGGGGTGATGTTCGGTAACCCGGAGACCACCACGGGTGGCAACGCGCTGAAGTTCTACGCGTCGGTGCGGATGGAAATCCGTCGCACGGGCAACCTCAAGGACGGCGACGTGGTGGTGGGTTCGCGCTCCCGGGTGAAGGTGGTGAAGAACAAGGTCGCACCGCCCTTCCAGGAGGCGGAGTTCGACCTGCTCTACGGCACCGGCATCCACCGCGCGGGGGAGGTGCTGGACCTGGGCGTGGCCACGGGCCTCATCGAGAAGTCGGGCAGCCACTTCAGCCTGCGCGGAGAGCGCATCGGCCAGGGCCGGGAGCGCGCGGCGGAGTGGCTGCGCGAGCATCCCGAGGTGATGGAGGCGCTCGGCAGGGAGCTGGTGGGCACCCCCGCCCTGCCCTGCCCTCCGGCCGCCGCGGAGGCCGCTGCCTAGGGCGCGGCGGACAGCGCGTCGAGCGGCACGGGGAACGGCAGCCGGCGCTGACCGGCGCACAGCACCAGGCCGCCGTCGGGGCCCTCCTCCAAGAGCTGGCCGAGCTGATACTGGGCATCCCGGGAGAAGAGCGCCCGGGCCCTGCCCTGCTTCACGCGGCAGGAGAGGATGCCGGCGGGTTCCACCTTCAGGGTGGAGGTATCCAGCGCCTCGGCGGTGCGGTCACTCAAGCGCACGGAGATGCGCTCGTCCGGGGTGACGTCCACGGTGCGTACCTCGTAGGCGGCGCCTTCCACCTGGACGTAGCACCAGTCCTGGCCGATGCGGAGCTGGTAGCGCCCCTCTTCGTCCAGCACGAGCGAGGTGTTGAAGAGCTCGATGATTTTCGGGTGCTGGATGGGCTCGTCGTCGTGCCACCAGCGCAGCGTGGCGTCGAGGCGGATGCCGCTGTCCTCGCGGGTGTGCCAGCGTTTGCCAGGAGGGGGCTGTCCGGTGGGAGGTTGCATGGCCTCTCCTATGTGCGCCCGACGGGCGGAGGATTCAAGCGGGGCCGCTCCGGGCGCCTACCAGTTCCGGACAAGCTCCGTGTAGCCACGGAAGGCCACGGCGCCCCAGAAGTTCACCAGCACGCCGAGCGCCACCGCGGCCAGCACCGCGCGGTTGCGCAGGGACCAGCCGCCAATGGCGAAGAGCAGCAGGAGGTACGGCGTGTAGTCGAGGCTGAAGCGGAAGCCGAACTGCATGTAGCCGGTGTTCTGGTAGAAGAGCCCCGGCAGCGCGCACACGGCCACGGTGAGCCACAGCGGCCAGTGCAGGCGCGGGCGCGTCCTGGGCACCAGCAGGAAGACGAGCAGCGGCAGTGTCAGCAGCAGCGTCAGGCCGTGCGGGTCGTAGGAGAGCTTCAGCGGCTCCAGCGAAATCCTCGGCAGCTTGAGGAACGCGGCCTCCAGGTTGCGCGGCAGGTAGTCCCAGTGGAAGAGGCCGGTGCGGTCGATGTCCGCGTTGACGCGGTTGTTGTAGAAGAACCGGTGGCCGAACTCGCCCAGGCTGCCGAAGCGGTAGAAGTTGTACGCGGCCGCGAGCAGCCCCAGGGGCGCGGCGCCCAGCGCGAACAGACCGACCTTGCGCGCCGCGGGCTTCCAGTTCCGGCCCAGGGACTTGAGCTGCTCCAGTCGCGAGCCGGGTTCGGGGCACAGCGCCTCCAGGACGAAGAAGAGGCCCGTGAATAGCAGCGGCGTGCGGGTGAGCGTGGCCATGGAGAAGAACACGCCGGCCAGCACCGGCCGGTGCGCCCGCACCGCGTTGCGCGCGTAGAGGCAGGTGAAGGCCACGCCCATGACCTCGGCGCTGAACCAGACCTCACCCCGGATGGCGCAATAGAAGAACAGCGTGCCGAAGGCGAGGATGAGCGCGAGGGCGATGTTCTCGTTCCGGTTGCGCGCCGTCTCGCCCTCCTTCGCCAGGAAGCGCAGCAGCGAATAGAAGAGCGCCACCGCCAGCGCGCCGACGATGACGCCGAACGAGGTGTCGTTGAACTGGTAGCCATGCAGCGCGACGAAGGGCAGCATGACCACGGAGGGGAACGGCGGGAAGCTCACGTACCAGCGGTCCGTGGTCTGGAGCCGGCCCTCGCAGCGGACCTTCTCTCCGTCCACCAACCGCACGCAGGCCCAGTCCTCCAGGTTGGGCAGCAGCTTCGGGTCCAGGTCCAGCCGCCCCTCCAGCCAGGCCTGTGACTGGTAGATGAAGTGCGGCGCCGCGCTCTGACGCAGGAAACGCTGCGAGCTGAAGCTGGCCAGCACCACGAAGGCCACCAGGAACAGCGCCACCTCCACGCGGTACGCGGACAGCCACACACGCAGGATGTTGAGCGGCAGCCCTCCCGTGGGCCCCGGCGTGGCTCCCTGGGACGGGGCGGCACCGCCAGTCCCGGAAGACGCCGGCCCGGTGGCGCGGCCGTGCTCCACCGAAGCGGTGGCGGCCCCACCGGAGTGCGCGTGCTCCGCACCGCCCGCGAGCACGGTGGTCGTGCCCAGGCCGGAGCCGTTGCCGCTCCCGGCCCGTGCCGTGTCTGCCGCGCCGGCGGCGTGCTCGGCGCTCCCGGCCCGTGCCGTGTCCGCCGCACCGGCGCGGCCGTGCTCGGTGTCTCCCGCTCTCGCGGCGGCGTTGTCCGCGCGGCTCGGCTCGGAGGCGGCATCCGGCGTGGCGGAGCCGGAGGATCCCCCACGCGCGGCGGGGGACGGACGGGGGCGCTTGGACTTGGAGCGGCTCATGGCATGGCGGGCGCGGCGAGCAGGTGCTGCCGCAGCATTTCCAGCGTGTGGGAGGCGGCGAACAGGCGCACGCGGTCGCGGTCGCCGGAGAAGGTCCTGCGCTCACAGCGCGTGGGCATCCCCGCGCCGGACAGCGCGCAGTACACGGTGCCCACCGGGTCCTCTGGCGTCCCGCCCCCCGGGCCCGCGTAGCCCGTCACCGACAGGCCGTACGTGGTGCCACAGGCGGCGCGCACGCCCTCGGCCATGGCGATGGCCGTCTCTCGCGACACCGCGGAGTGACGCTCGAGCACCGCGGGCGGGACACCCACCCACGCGGCCTTCATCTTCTCCGCGTACACCACCGCGCCGCCGATGAAGACGGTGCTGGCGCCGGGCACCGCCGTGAGCTGCTGCGAAATCAGTCCGCCCGTGCAGCTCTCCGCCGCCGCCAGCGTGGCCCCCGCGCGCTCCAGCATCCCCAGCAGCACGGGGGCGTACTCCTCCGCGTCCGCGCCGAAGACGTGCGTGCCCAGCACCCGGCGGCAGTCCGCCTCCACGGCGGCCAGCGCGGCCTCGGCCTCGGCCTGAGAGGGGGCCTCGGCCATCAGCTTCAAGTGGTTCTCCGGCGCGTGCGTGCGGAAGCCGAACACCACCCGCGGGTGCAGCGGCACCAGCGGCTTCACGAACTGGTCCACCACCGACTCGCCCAACCCCACCGTGCGCAGCAGCCGGAAGGCGCGGTACACGCGGCCCGGCTCGGCCTCCAGCCACGCGCGGATTCGCGGCAGCACCTCGGCGTCCAGCAGCGCCTTGTACTCGCGGGGCACGCCGGGCAGGAAGAAGAGCCGGCAGCGGCCCAGCGTGAGCGCCACCAGCGGCGCGGAGCCCGCGGGGTTGCGCACCGGCTCGGCGCCCTGGGGGATGCGCGCCATGCGCAGCTGCCCCGGGTTGAGCTCCGTCGACATGCCGCGCGCCGCGTAGCGCTCGCGCAGCCAGCCGAGCACCCGGGCGTCCTCTACCAGCGGCACGCCCGCGGCCGCCGCGGCGCACTCGAGCGTGAAGTCATCCGCCGTGGGCCCCAGCCCGCCGGACACAATCACCACGTCCGCGCGAGCGGCGGCCGACAGCAGCGCATGGGTGATGTCCGGCCGCACGTCGCCCACGAGCACCACGCGCTCGACCTTCACGCCCAGGTCGAAGAGGCGGGCCTCCAGGTACGTGCTGTTCGTGTCCGTGATGAGGCCGGTGACGAGCTCGTCACCGGTGCACAGCAGCTCGACGCGCATGGGCCGCGCATCCTAGCGGCAGCGGGCGGCGGCGGCACGGAGGAAGGAAGACCTCCCGCCCCTCGCCGCCCGGCGGGTGGGGCTCCGGGCTCCAGGCTCCAGGCCCCAAGAGGGCCCCGCCCGGGTGAGACCGGCCCTGCGACTACAGGAACGCGGGGCCGTCGTTTCTGGGGCCCGCCTCGTCCTCGGCGTCGTCCTCGTCCTCGTCGTCGATGACGGCGGCGACGGCCACAGCGGCGGCGCCCGGCGCCACCTTGCGCGCCACCAGCCGGCTGCGCACCTGCACCGCGGACTCCACCAGCCCCAGCATCAGGTAGGCGCCGCAGCACGCCACCAGCACCCAGGCCGGGTGGAAGCGCGTGGCAATCACCACCCCGCCCAGCACCACCAGCATGAGGGCCAGCGCGCTCTTGCGGCTGGGCCGCGCGTCCTTGAACGTCCGGTAGCGCACCGTCGACACCATCAGCAGCGACAGCCCCACCACCGTCATCGCCACCGGCACGGTGGCCGACTCGCGCAGCGGCTCGCCGCCCGACACCGCGTGGTGCGAGATGATGAGCGACACCAGCACGCCCGCGGCCAGCGGAATGGGCAGCCCCACGAAGAAGCGGCCACCGCCGCCGTGCGGGTTGCGCGCCGCCAGCACGTTGAAGCGCGCCAGCCGCAGCGCGCCGCAGGCGGTGAAGGCGAAGGCCATGAACAGGCCCGCGAAGCCCAGCGGCGCGAGCGCCCACTTGTAGACCAGCAGGCCGGGCGCCACGCCGAACGACATCACGTCCGCCAGGCTGTCGAGCTGCACTCCGAAGTCGCTCTGCGTCTTCGTCAGGCGGGCCACGCGGCCGTCCACCCCGTCGAAGAACATGGCGAAGAAAATGGCCAGGGCCGCCTGGTACAGCTGCACCGGACCCGCTTCGCCCGTGCAGAGGGTGATGGCGTAGAAGCCACAGAAGATGGACGTGACGGTGAAAAGGTTCGGGAGCACGAACATCAGTTTCCGCAACTTCATCATTCCCTCGACTTCCTCTGATGGCCGTGAGTTCCGGCAGCAGGACGGCGGGTGAACGAACCTTAGCAGGGTTTTATTTGCGCCATCGTCACCCCGAGGTTCGTTAAGGAGGCGGAATGGACGCTTGGCGGTGGGCCGTGTGGGTGCTGGTCGCCGTGCTCGCCCTGGTGCTGTGGAATGTCGTGTGGGTGGTGGCCGTGCGGCGGTGGTACCGCCCCCGGACGGACCTGCCCCAGGCGCTCCGGGCCCGGTGCGATGACGGCTGGGAGCTGATCATCCACGCGCGGCGCGCGAAGGTGCGCCGCTTCGAGGAGCCGGTGCTGCTGTGCCACGGGCTGGCCGCCAACCGGTTCACCTTCGACTTCGAGCCACCGTACTCGGTGGCCCACTACCTCGCCGACGCCGGCTTCGACTGCTTCAGCGTGGAGTGGCGGGGGACGGGCCACTCGCGGCTGCCGCCTCGAGGCCGGCGCTATACGGACTTCACCATCGACGACCACATCCTCCAGGACGGGCCCGCGCTGCTGGAGCTGGCGCTGAAGGAGACGGGGGCGAAGCGGGCCTTCTGGCTCGGCCACTCGCTGGGGGGGCTGGTGGGCTATGG
>NZ_JABBJJ010000004.1 GCF_012933655.1 Pyxidicoccus fallax
GGCTGGAGGAGGTGGGGGTGAAGCTGGACGCCCGGGGCGCGGTGATGGTGGACGAGTGGTCCCGCACGTCGGTGGAGAACATCTACGCGGTGGGAGACATCACGGACCGCATCAACCTCACCCCGGTGGCCATCGCGGAGGGGCGCGCGGTGGCGGAGACGCTCTTCCACGACAACCCCATGAAGATGGACCACACCAACGTGCCATCCGCCGTCTTCAGCCAGCCGCCGGTGTCGTGCGTGGGATTGACGGAACTGGAGGCGCGCGAGCGCTGCGGGCAGGTGGACGTCTACGTCAGCAGCTTCAAGCCCATGAAGCACACGCTCAGCGGGCGCAACGAGCGGACCATGATGAAGCTGGTGGTGGAGCGAGCCACGCAGCGGGTGATGGGCGTGCACATGGTGGGGGCGGACGCGCCGGAAATCATCCAGGGCCTGGCGGTGGCGGTGAAGTGTGGCGCTACCAAGGCCCACTTCGACTCGACGGTGGGCATCCACCCCACGGCCGCGGAGGAGTTCGTCACCATGCGAGACAAGCGGCCGGACCCCGAGGAGCGGCTGGCCGCCGAGCGCGGGCACGACGCGGGGGCCACCGGCTCGCACTGAGGTCCGGTCGCGGCGTGAGCGGTTTCTCCGAGCCTGTCACTGTCGTGGGTCTTGTTACCGACAAATCGCTCTGACTCGACTTTCGCCCTTTTCGGCTGGGTAGCCTGACCAGGGGAGCGAGGGGAGGAAGAGTCGAGGGTAGGGGAAGAGCGGCCATCGAGGCCAGCTGAGAGAGGTGTCCGGCAAGACACGCCTCCTCCAGCACCTTCGAGGTCTCCCGATGGCCGCCTCTCATTGGTATGCACTGCTACGCGTCTTGCAGCTGGTCCGCCCGGCATTCACCGAGCCCTCATTCCTGCGCTTGGTGGTCCTGTTCGCCGGCTGGGTGTGCTGTGGCGGCACGCACGCGGTCACCGAGGCGCTGGTGGCCGCGGGAGTGGCGGGCGTGCAGCACCATGCGGCCTTCCATCGCTTCTTCTCCCAGGCCCGCTGGAGCGCGGATGAGGTGGGCCGGCTGCTGCTGCGGAAGCTGGCGGCGCTGGGGCCGCTGCGGCTGGTTCTCGATGACACCCTGTGCTGCCACAAAGGGCCCAAGGTTTTCGGCCTGGGCAGCCACCTGGATGCGGTGCGCTCTACCCGGGCCGTGCACGTCTTCTGCTTCGGCCACGTCTGGGTGACGCTCGCGGTGCTGGTTCACGTCCCCTTCGCGTCACGCCCCTGGGCCCTGCCCCTCCTCTTCCGGCTCTACCGCACTCAGACCGAGTGCCAGAAGAAGGGCCTCGCGCACCGGAAGAAGACGCAGCTGGGCCGCGAGTTGGTGGAGCGTGTCCTCAGCTGGCTGCCCCAGGGCCCCCTGGAACTCGCCGCGGATGAGGCCTACTCGTGCAGCACCGTGCTCGACGGCTTGCCGCCACGGCTCGTCTTTGTCGGCGCCATGCGCCCAGACGCCGTGCTGACGCGCCCGCGCACGCAGCGCTGCCGCTCGCCGAAAACCGGCCGGTGGCTGAAGCGAGATGTGCCGGTGCCCAAGCCCGAGGTCCTCGCTCGGGATTCGGCGCGGCCCTGGCAGCGGCTGACCGCCTGGCTTTACGGCCAGGCGCGGCAGGTGGACTACAAGGAAGTGGTGGCCCGCTAGAGGAGTGCGACCGGAGAGCGGATGCTCAAGGTCGTCATCGTCCGGATGGGCTTGGCCCGATTCGGTGGACAGGTTGACTACGCTGCCAGCCTTTTCGTTGCGGCCATCCGCTCGTACTCCGCTGGGCTGACGTAGCCCAGGGCCGAGTGGCGCCGCTTCCGGTTGTAGAACACCTCGATGTACTCGAACAGGGTCCCCTTCGCCGCCGCGCGTGTCTCGAAGCGGGTGAGGTAGACCCGCTCCAGCTTCAGCGTGGAGAAGAAGCTCTCCGCCACGGCGTTGTCCCAGCAGTTGCCCTTGCGTGACATGCTGCACTCGATGCCTCGCTCCTTGAGCAATTGGCGGTAGTCCTCACTGGCGTATTGGCTGCCCCGATCCGAGTGGTGCAGCTCGGGAGCGGGGTGGTCGAGCAGCGCCATGTCGAGCGCACTGAGCACCAGGTGCCGGTCGATTCTCTCGCCCATCGCCCAGCCCACCACCTTGCGGCTGAAGAGGTCCAAGAGCACGGCCAGGTACAACCAGCCCTCCTCGGTCCAGACGTAGGTGATGTCGCCCACCCAGGCGCGCTCGGGCTGGCCGGGTTGGAAGTTCCTCTCCAGCGAATTCGCAGACACGGGATGGCTGTGCGCCGAGTCGGTGGTCCGCACGAATCGACGCCGGGCACGAGCGCGCAGCCCAGCCTGGCGCATCAGCCGAGCCACGCGCTTGCGGGCCACCCGCCGGCCGCGCGCCTTCAGCTCCGCATGAACCCGCGGTGCGCCGTACGTGCCCCGGCTCTCCTGGTGCACGGCCAGTACCTCGACGCCGAGGGCCCGGTCGCTCTTCGTGTGTTCGGACTCCTCCGGACGCTTCACCCAGGCGTAGTAGCCACTGCGAGAGACGCCCAGGTGACGGCAGAGCGTGGCGACTGGAAAGTGGGCCTTCTTCGCGTCGATGAAGGCGAACTTCACTTCATCTCCTTCGCGAAGAAGGCCGCCGCATTTTTAGTATCTCCCGCTCCAGCCGCAGCTCGCGGTTCTCCTTGCGTAGCCGGGAGAGTTCCTCGCGCTCCTCCGTCGTCAGGGCCCCGGGCTTGCCCTCACCCCGGTCCGTCTTCACCTGCTCCACCCACAGGCGCAGGGCCGACTCCGTCAGGTCCAGCTCCTTGGCCACTTGAGGAATGGACTTCCCCTCCAGCACCAGCTTCACCGCTCCGGCCTTGAACTCCGCGGTGAACTCCCGGCGCGGCCGGCGGGGCTTCTTCGGCTTCTCGTCAGTTGCGGACATCCCGTGCTCCTTCCATCAGATCTCGGGTGTCCACGGAACTGGGCCAAGCTCACTTCGGGGAGAGCAGGCGAGTCATTCTTCTTCCTAGTGGGTTCGACTCGCGCTGTTGCAATCCGCTGGCTCGGAGGTTATCGTATTGCAGGGTATATACGGTGTATTTCAGGAGATATTCGATGGCCGAAAGCTCTACGACACCAGTGTCCTTCCGCCTCAACACCGCGCTCAAAGAACGCTTAGAGAAATACACGAAGAAATTCTCTGGGACGGCAACCGATGTTCTGCAAATTGCCCTACGTGAGTACCTAGCGAGCACGTGCCCCACTTGTGGAACTGCCAGGGGGCGCATTTCAAGAGGGCGGACAGCCGAGTTCATGCAGTTCATCAAAGATCATGAGAGCGCAGTTGTTTATCTTCGCATCGAGCGAAACGGCACGCTCTGTGTCTACAAGGGAAGGCTCCCAAGGATCAGGGGACACCACGTTCGTCTCAGCGCCATTGATCCAAATTGGCATCAGGGCGAAGCGCAATTCCCTCTTGATGACGTAACGGATTGGATGGAGGGCACTCTCGGCGATGATTGCAGCGAATGGGAGAGAATGAATCCCCAATTGCCAGTAGATCGGTCTTGGGGGTTCACGAAGAAGTAGATGGATTACATGGCGCAACTCTGAATTCCAAAGTATCTCCAAGTCTAGGGGTTGCGGTGGGCAAGCGAGCCTCATGGGAACAAGTCCGTGAACTCGAAGCACCCGGATGCAGTCGTGATTTGTCGAACTGTTAGACGAACACCCTGAGACTATATATGCCGGCCAAGTCAAAACCTTCCCTGTCTCGGACCTCGCTGCAGCACCCTGGCCACGCTGATTCGGACCCCGGGTTGCTCAGAGTCTATTCTTCTTGGGCGCATGAATTGAAGGCTCGGTACGAACGTGTCTCAGATCTCTTCAGGCATGCTCCGTCGATTGGTCGTTCGCGAGAACTCTACCTTGCAGAGACTCTTGAGCGTGCCCTCCCGTCTCACCTCGCAGTTCGACACGGCGCCTTCTATGTTCCAGGGCACGGCGCAAGTTCGGAGCAGGATATCCTCATCGTGGATACTCGACGGCACCCACCCATCGAAGAGATTGGGGATTTCGGCATCTACTTCCGAGATACCGTGGTGGCTTGCATCGAGGTGAAATCAAAGCTCACGCGCAAAGAGCTTTGTTCGGCGCTCAGAACCCTGGTCACAACTAAAAGCGTAGGCCCCGGTCTCGGATCTCGGTATGCATTGTTCGCATATGAGACTCATCTGACGGCGCAGGAGATCCTTGAATCAATCGATAATACCGTTGAATTCTTCGATCACCGCATCTATCCGATCATCGTGCTCGGTAGACTCGTTATCACGATGACGGAATTCCACCCCGAGAAGCCACGGCCGAGATTCGTACTCACTGCATTTGAGCCATCCTCCGATTTGGATTTGACTCTGTTTGAGCTTATTGACATGCTTATGGAGATCGGAGGGGAGTCTCCTGTTAAAGGACTGTACAGTGAGATACATAGCCATTTCAATCCAGTGGCGTCTCGCACGTTCGTATGCCCAGAGAAGCGCCCGGGAACAGGCTTGGGAACAAACATGGATTAGCCATAGCCAGGATACTCGACCTGCTCTTGTTGCTGGCGAGTGCTTGCATAAACCATCTTAATGCTCTGTAAGAACCCGTAACGCGGCAGACCGCAACCAGCACCGCGCATTTCATTTCATCGAGGCCTGCGCGTTGCTCTCCGTTGAGCATCAGGTCGGTGACGTAGTCGCCAAGGGCACAACGGCTCTCGGCGCAGCTCATTCTCACCGTCATTGAGTGCAAGTAGTCGGTCAGTTTTCGGTCGAGCTTGCGCAATTGGGCGGGCATCATGCTCCGTCAGCACGGCATGGCCTCGCTCGAACCATCTGACCGAGTAGTGTTGGGCGGCACGCTCAGCATCTCCTCATTCCCCTGAAAGAACTATCGGGTTTGTCATCGCCGCACAGACACTTTGGATCGCCTCGTCCGAGGATGTGTAAGGAATGACTTGGCGCACAGTTGGTAGCCCGAGCGCCATAAGTGACACGTACCCCTCGCCGATCTGGAGCGAATGGCGCGACGCGTCGGGGTTCCGATACTCGACCGGTCGAGCTCTGTGGCGTTCGTCATGACGGAAGCAAAGCAGCGTGGGCGTGGCGCGCGCAGCGGCGATCTGTAACTCAATGCCAAGACCAATGGACGGATAGGTGACATCCGCGACAAGCACGTCAGCCCAAAGTACCATGTCCCGGTCCCACTCGTAGCAGAGCCGTGCTCGGTCTTTGGCCGGCCTCAGCGCCAGTTGGGGGTCGCTGTCCCGCAGAGCGTAGCGCACTCGGGCGATGCCACGCGTGTGCAAGGTGGCCGCGAGGGCATGTATGAGTGCGGCGTACCCATTGAACTCCTCGCGCGGAACATGCGTCAAGCCACACGCGATGTAGACATTTTTCATTGGCAAAGATCTCGGCTTACGTCGCAATTCGAACGTTGGGTAGGAGGAACTGATGTCCCGTAATCTCAGCCGCGATAGCGTCCAGGTACTGCTCGGGTGACATCAAGACAAACTCGGTCAATAGCCAATTTTCTGAGCCCGAGAGAAACGCATCGAGTTCCACCGGACGGTACCGACAGATTTCGCTCAACCGGTGCATGCCCGCTAGCGTTAACGTTATCGGTGACCGATCAATGCGCGCTGGGCCGGGAACGTTCGCCGCCTTTACGTACCAGAGCGTCTGCGCTCCCGCGATATAGTGAAGATCACGCCGGAGCGTCCTGTGCAGCGCATTCAAGCTTGCCATGTCGGCGGATGAGGTGATCTCCGCCTGTGATATTCGTGCCGTTGCTGTGGACCGGATGGCCCGAGGATCGTTCCCGCCCGGGTCTGCCACAAACGATGCGGGGAGCGCCTTCATGTACTTCTGGTGCGCAAAATCCCTGGAGATATAGGCCGAGAGGTACGCCTCGCTGGTGTTCGTGTCGAACTTGTACGCAGGCTCGGTGACAGCGTAGAACAGATCTTCCTGCGTCTTGTAGGTGAGGCAGTACGTGCGATGCACGAATGAAAGATTGAAGAGGATCTCCTGAAGGCTGTACGAGTTTCGTGGGTCTGTGTCTCCAAGATAGGTGGCGAGAGCAGGCAAGATGCCATGCTTTTCAATGCGCACCCCTTCGTTGGTGAGGTCAATGACCGCAGACGCACTACGCATGTTGTGCGACCTGACACCATGATGCTCCTTGAACGCTAAGCCCTTGGATTCCAGCAAAGCTTTGGCGGCGTTCATGAATGAGTAATAGTGGAGCAACGGTGCGGACTGCACCGGCATCTCAGTGGAGGCTGATGCGAATCGTCGCGCTTGCTCCCAGTACAACTGGGCTGGCTTAGTACTGTTGGTCTTAAGCCACAGCGATACAAAGTCCCACGGGCTCTTGGTCAGTACGGTCCGCGCGTCGAGGATCGGCGCGACCGCTGATTTATGTGGTCGTAAGTCGCGGTCACGAACGCGTACGGGGAGGATCATGGGGTGAGCAGACGGTCGATGAGAACTTGGGGTGAAGACAGCGGACCTGGAGTTTGGAGTATAGGAGGGACGGGAACCCTGTGGTGGGAGAGAGCGGGGACGGAGGGGCCGAGCAGGGCCGAATTATAGGGGGAGCGCTCGGTGATGCTGCGGTCACACCTCGTCAGGGCACGCGCTGCCGATGGGCTCCACAAACCTCCCTGGAGCACCGGCTCCCCTGATTTTGTCTCCAGAATGCCTCCAAAACGGGAGGGGACTCCAGGCGACAGGCGGGACTGGCGGGAACTGCCCCGTGGACTCGAAGTGCCCGGATTCACTCACGATTTAGCGAAAGGCGTGCGCCGTCGCGTGTTTAGGGCACCCCGTGTCCACGGGTTCAAATCCTGTCTCCCCGACCACCCTTCAGCCCGGCCAGCCGTTGGACGTGGCTCATCCATTTGTTCAGCTGCACCTGGGCCACATTCGCGTGGCCGTCAGCCCACTGGAGGACGCGCTCGCGCCGAAGGTGCCTGCTTGCGGAGGGCCTCCGCCAACCGGGCGGTGGCCCACCTGCCGAAGGCGTGACGCGGCGTGGGCTCGCTCAGGCCAGGGCGGACCCGCCCTTGCGCAGCACGTTGAACAGCTTGTCTCTAGCCAGTTCCGATGCGGCGAAGGCTTTCGAGCAGAAGACCTTCTTGAGCGCCGCGTCCGAGGCGTCGAACTCGCCATTCTTGTAGTAGTGCTTCGCCTTCACCTTGGCTTGCACGTCGTGGTCGTCCGCGATGACCACGTCCGCCTTCACCACGCCGCCGACCCGGAGCGAGGCGTCGTTGCCATGGCCCCACACCACCTGGGCTTCCAGGTCCTTGCCCACGATGACCTCACCGTCCGTGTCCACACCGGTGGCGCGGACGCTTCCGCCCACCGCGAGCAGCCCTTCCATGCCCGCGTTGCGCAGCACGCCTTCCACCGTGAGGTCCCCTGTCACGAGCAGCGGTCCATCCAGGTTCACGTCGCCCTTCACCACGAGGTTCCCGCGCACGAAGCGCGGCAGCTTGGAGAGACGCGGCGTCTTCTCCTCGGCAGGCAGCACATCGCGCACGAGTGTCACCACCGCCATGACCGTCCAGGGAAACTCCCCCTGGAGCGCGGCCGCGAGCTGGTCCCACGACGTAGCGCCTTGCAGCGCGAGCCCCTTCAGGACCTGTTCGACGCCGTCCACATCCTTGTCCTCGAAGTACCAGGCCTTGAGCAGCGCCTCGCGCTGACGCGCCAGCGCCTCCAGCAGAGGCTGCACGTCGAGCGCACCCGCCACGCCCGAGGACGCTTTCGCCCCCATGAGCTGGGCAAGGTGCGCGTTCTTGTGCTCCAGGGCCTCCTGCACGGGCGTCTGGCCATCGCCGCCCTTGCGGGTGACGTCCGCTCCCGCCTGGAGCAGGACCTCGATGACGGGGCCCCGCTCCTTGAAGCGCGCGTGCTGATGCAGCGGCGTCCAGCTCTTGCCCGCGTTGGGGTTCGCTCCCGCGTCGATGAGCGCCCGGGCCACGTCGGCCCGGCGCGCGTCGAAGAGCGCGGTCCGCCCTGATGTGTCGAGCGCGTCCACGGGCACGCCACCTTTCGCCAACGGGGCAATGCAGGACACGCTGCCGTGCTCGGCGGCGGCGTGCAGCGGCGTGGACTTCTTCGCATCCACACCGTCTGGGGCGAGCCCCAGGCGGAGCAACTCCGTCACCAGTGCCGCGTCATCCACCAACGCGGCGAGGTGGAGCGCGCCGCGCTTGTCCGAGTCCTTCGCCTCCAAGTCGGCTCCCAGCGCGACCAGGGCCAGCACCCGGCCCGTGCGGCTGTTTCCTTCGAAGCCGGGGCCGAAGAACGGCTTCGCGTCCAGCCCCGCCGCGAGCAGGAGCCCCTCATCCAGGTCCTTGCCCTTCTTCCCCTTGGGGCGCGCCGCGGGCTTCTGCTTCCGTAGCCAGGCCAGGAACCCCTCATCGGAGAAGACACCCTCCAGGCCCTGGAAGTTGAGCGGGTCGTCGTCGTCCGTCACGCCATGGGCGCGCATGCGGGGGAACTCCTCCACCCTGGAGAGCAACTGGCGGTAGCCCTGCTCAGGTGTGCCCCGCGCCAGCGCACGCCAGGCCTCAAGTCCTCGGCGCCCACGAGCATGGTCCGGGAGTGGCCGCAGGCTCGTGGCCTCGTCCAGCGCGGCTTCCACCTGTTCGAGCTGGGCCGCGGTGGGCTTGCGCCGGACGACGTCCTCCGCCCACTGGCTCAGGGCCAGCGAGCGCGCCTTTTGGGCGGTCGTCAGCTTCCCGCCGCCGGGCCGGGTGTCTTCGGTCAGCTTCAGGACCCGGTCGCGAATCCCCCAGTGCTCGGCCTTCAGCTCGCGTTCCCAGCGATGGGGCTCCATGCGCCGCGTCGGGTCCAGGGCCCAGCTCAGGGAGTGGAGCCCCAGCAGGTGCTCGGGGTCTGCCGCCACCACCTCGCGCAGGATGGGAATCGCCCGGTCCAGTTGCGGCGGCATCTCATCCAGCAGACTGTCCGCCTTCTTCATCAACGCAGCGACATCGACCTTCTTTGAAGCCTGGGCGCGTGCCATGGCGCGGAAATCTGGCACGAGCTGTAGACGAATGCGCGAGGAACGTCGGCGAGGTTCACGCAGTCCGGGAGGCGCCGGAGTGGATGGCAAGATCGAGTTCTTCCTCGCCACCGTGGACCCTTCGGGCAACCCGAGCACGGACGTCATGTCCTACTGCGACACGACGTGGTACCAGGACCAGGGCTCCCACAAGGGCTGCACGGCGGGAATTACGAGCTGAGGCGGCGTGCCGGTCCCCATCCAGAACTACATGGAGCTGACGGACGATGCCTGCATGTAGCCGACCGATGGCCGGCGTTCGGCGAGCACACCGGAGCTCGTGGGCAGTGTGGTAATCGCGCCCGCCTGATAGAGGCCCACGTCGCGCTCGTCTGCTGCGCCTCAGGACGAGTCGAGCGCAGACGCAGGTCGCCATCGGTGCGGCAGCAACTCGTCGAGGCGGGCCGCGGGTGTTCATCAGGGAAGAGTTCCGCATGACCCCCGCGTAGTGCAACGACAGGGCCGTCGTGTGGTGGACGGTCGCCCCCCCCGTACGACGGGGAGGGTCGGATTGACGGAGGAGTCCCTCGGGCATCTGCTGGACGCATGTCCGAGCCCACTCCTCCCGCGCCGCCCTCCGGAGCCCACGCCCGCCCGGTGGACGTCACCGAGCGAGTACTCCTCGTGGACGTGTTGCGCGGCTTCGCGCTGTGCGGCGTCTTCGTCTCCAACAGCTTCTCGTGGTTCAGCGGCCGCGCGCTCCTGCCACGCGAGCAGATCCAGGCGCTGTCGGCGCCTCCCCTCGAGAGCGTCGTCACCGCGCTCTACTACTTCTTCGTCAACCAGAAGTTCGTCGTCCTCTTCTTCTTCCTTTTCGGGCTGGGCTTCTCCATCCAGCTCACGCGCGCCGAGGCCCGGTGCGTCCCCATCGTCCCCCTGTACTCGCGGCGGCTGCTGGTGCTGCTGGGCAGAGGCCCAGGCGCGGACACTCTTCCTGGAGGGACTCTCCAGTGGCTCCTTCCAGATGGCCCAGGCGGCGAACGCGCAATACGCCGTGTTCGTCCTCCCCCAGCTCAAACGGCTGCTCTGGATGGGCGTCACCCTGGGCCGCTTCCTGCTGGGCCTGCTCGCGGGGCGGTACCTGTTGCTCCAGGACGTGGAGCGCCACCGGGCCTCGTACCGCCGGATGCTCGTCTGGGGTGGAGCGGTGGGCGTGCTGGGCAACAGCGCATGGGGGGGCGCAGCGCCTGCGCATCGCGGGGGTCGTGGATCCGGCGAAGGACCACTGAATGGTCGCCCTGCCCACTCTCGGGGAGCTGGGCTTACTCTTCGCGCTCCAGGTGCCCCTCAGCCAGTGGTGGCTGGCACGCTTCCGCTTCGGCCCGGCCGAGTGGCTGTGGCGCTCGCTCACCTACGGACGGGCACAGCCCATGCGTCTGGCCCCTCGGAGCACCGTGGAGCCCTCGGTGAGCTGATGCGTGAACTCAGCCCTGGACCCTCATGATGAGGTTGCCGCACGTGTCCTCGAAGGACACGACGGTGACCGGCCCCATCTTCTTCGGCTCGCCACGCATCAGGAATGTGCGCGCGGTCCCGCGGTCCATCCGCGGCCAGAGCATCTGGGACACACGATTTCAATGGGCCGGCCTGTATTGACACCATTGCCGATGAGCGCCCACCGGCTTCCCGAGCACTGCGAGCATGTGACGGCGCCAGGTGGACTCGGGGGCAGCAGCGTCAACAGCTCCGGGATGCCCGTTTTCTTCGCACCGCACACGATGGCGGCGACCGACAGGTCCTCGTCTGCGTCGCGGACCGAGTCTCCATCCCATCCCCGGCCGTCGACGAGCACTCGGCCGTCGGACGTCAGGTAGAGAGCAGGGCCCAGGCCGGGGTCGAGCAGGAACGCCGACTCGGCATCGGTCACATCGTCGCGCTGCTGGCGGGTTTCCTGGACTTCCCGCAGCCGTCGCAGGAGGTCAGGTGGAATTGCGTACGGTGTGTATGCCATCGCGGGGCCAGGAGCGTAACAGCGTCGCTGGCAGGGCACCACGAGGTGCGCGGCTCATTCCCCGGTACACACCTGTTCGGGCCTCCCGGCGGAACAGAGGGTGTCTCGCACATCCCCGCTCGGTAGTAGCCGAGCCCCGAGCGCAGCGCGTGCCGCGATTCGGTCATCCCGCCGAAGAGGACGTTGTGTGTGGCGCGCTGGCGCGCGGAGTCCGCTACAGCCGCTCAATGGGCTGGAGCTGTAGGGAGGGAGCCGGTACAGCGTCGCGTCAGCGCGCGCCTGTGAGTCCAGGGGCTTGGGGTGCGCCTCGGCGGCTGTAGTAGCCTCGCGCGGAATTCCCCGGGGGAACTGTCTTTGGCCTGCCTCGACGCCGACATCGCCGCCTACACCGCCCACGCCCTGACACCGGAAGAAGCCCGAGCCGTGGAGGAGCACATCGACACCTGCTCCGCCTGCCGTGAGTGGGTGTCCATGCTGGCGAAGGCGGGCATGTCCCGGTCCACGGGAGTCACGGGCTCGCGGAGCGGGAGCGAGGTGGGCAACCTGTCCGTGCTGCCGCGAGGCACCCGCGTCGGGCCCTTCGAGCTCGACGGGCCGCTGGATGCCTGAGGCACGGGCCTGGTCTACGCGGCGCACGACGCGCGGCTGGACCGGCGTGTCGCGCTCAAGTGCCTGCGCGAGCGGCGGGAGACCCGGCGCAGCTCCTGCGCGAGGCGAAGCTGATGGCCCAGCTCGCCAGCCCCTACGTGGTGTCCGTCTATGACGTCATCGAGGCCTACGGGCTGGCCCCCGGCAAGGCCACGCCCCGCGCCATCGCCCTGGTGAAGGAGGCGAAGCAGGGCCTGTCCACGTCCACGTTGCCGCTCATCCAGCGCGAGCTGCGCCACGCCGACGCGTGGCTGCGCACCCACGGCGTGGAGCCCTGACGCTCAGGGCCCCGATGCGCCCCATGCCCGCCTTCGCCGGACAGCACCTCCAGGCTTCCACGCCGCGCCAGCCCTGGCCCGGTGCCTGGCGCCCGCGCTTGTCGCTGCTCCTGGCCCTGGCGCTGCCGCTGATGGTGGGTGCGTGTCACTCTGAGCAGCGCCAGCCCACCGGGACTCCACCCCCAGCGACTCCGTCTCCCGCTGCTCCGTCCTTGGACACAGCCGCGCTCGGTATGGCCCCGTCGGACGGGCCCGCGCACGCTGAGCAACTCCTGCGCGAGGCCCACGCCGGGGCGAGGGCGGGGGACTTCGAGACGGCCGCCCGGCGGATGGATGCGCTGCTGCGTGCCGACCTGCCGCGCTTCGCGCTGGCCTGGCGCTCCGACCCGGCGTTCACCGCGCTGCGCGAGAGCGCGCCAGGACAGGCGCTGACGGCCCGCCTTCCCAGGCTGGAGTCCGCGTGGCGCGAGGCCGCGCGGCTCGGGCTGCCACTGCTGCAATGGCGGCCTCCCGCCCCCAGGACCGAGGGTGGCGACGACTCGGAGGCCTATCGCAGCCCGCCTCCCGCCTTGCTGCGCGCGGGGACCTTCCTCCCGGAGCAGGGGCGCTTCCTGGCGGCGGGGCCCCTGGAGCCGGGCGTCATCGCGAGGTCCCCGCCCCGTCAGCGAATCGTCCGCACCGGCCGCACGGGGCCGCCGACTCACGGCGCCCCCGGAGCTCAGGTGGGGTGGCGTCCCGCGAGCAGGGTGCGTGTCCAGGGCGCGTCGACCTCATCGGCGCCCACGGCGACGAGCACGTTGGTCAGGAGTCCGTCGGCGACGAGGCTCCGGATGCGGTCGTCGGAGGCACCCGATGCGCTGCGCACGTACTCCACCTGCTTCGCGTAACAGGTACGGATGGCCTCTCGGATGGGAGGCTCCGAGGCCGCGCAGTTGGCGTGCATCAGCACGCGCAGCAGGTCGCGGTCGCTGTCGATGAGCTGGGCGTAGGCCGTCCGCATCGCGTCCAGGACCGCCTCGGGCTCGCGGCTCCGGGCCTTCGCCACGGCGTCCACCATGTTGTCGCGCAGGAGCGCCGCACAGTGGTCGATGACCGCGACGAAGAGCTCCTCCTTGTCGGGGAACAGCCGGTACAGATACGCCTGGGAGATGCCGGCGGCCTTCGCCACCTCGACGGTCGTCGTGCCGTAATAGCCCCGCGCCGCGAAGGCCTGGATGGCCGTGCGGAGGACGGTGCTACGGCGCTCCTCGGCGGTGGACAGCTTGCGGGACGCGATAGGCATATGAGTAAGTAATCGCTCATTGTCCGCACCGTCAAGCGGATGGCGCCCCCGGTCCACGCGCGGAACCCCCCAAGCCCGGCCTTCCTCCCTGCTGATGAACCTGCCCGCTTGACATGGAAACTGTGAGTGGTTAATTACTCTCCATGGGTCGCGAACGGCGGCCCGTTTTTCGGACCTCAACTGTGAGTGGTCAGCCACTCTCAATTCGGAAGCACCCTGAAAGGACGTCACCATGAGCACCGCCAACACCGCCACGCAGCAGATCCGCAAGCAGGCCCAGCAGACCTTCTCCAACCACCTCGAGTACCTGTCGAGCGGCCGTATCTCCGAGTGGGTGGACCTCTTCGCCGAGGACGGCGTGCTGGAGTTCCCCTACGGCCCGGAGGGCTTCCCCAAGAAGGTCACCGGAAAGGGCGAGCTGTACGCGTACATGAAGAACTTCCCCCGCCACTTCCAGGTCCGCTTCACCGGGCTGCGCTTCCACGAGACGACCGACCCGTCGCTGGTCGTGGCGGAGTTCTCCAGCGAGGGCAAGGCGCTGGAGACCGGCCGCCCCTACAACCAGACGTACATCTCGCTCGTGGAGACGCGGGACGGGAAGATCACCCGCTACGTGGACTTCTGGAACCCGCTGGTCGCCATGAAGGCCATGGGCGCCGAGAACATCAGCGCCGCCTACCTCGGCTGAGGCCCGCGGGCCTTCATCGTGCACGACGTCCCGTGACGCTTCGTGCAGGTCGCAACCCGGCGGCGCGGGGCGGCGCGCAAGTCCCGGGAAATCGCTCGGCTCCTCCGCGAGCCGTTCGGGCACACCGGATGCTCTTGTAAGGGGCACATCATGCCCCCTGGCTGCACGTCGTCGAGAAGGCGCTTCGCTCCGGCGCACTGGAGGCGCGTGAAGCGTCAGCTTCGGCGCCGGGTTGGAGCGCCGCGAACACCTTGGAAGGGCTTGCGGCATGACAGCCTTTGTAGCCATTCATGTTACAGGGTGGATGGGTTTGTAACCTCTGGAGATACACGTCAGACGGGGTGCATAGGGTGCGCGTCACCATGAGGGCAGCAAAGCCATTCATGGATTGACGGCCGTGTGGGCCGCACACACGAAAGGTTGTATCAATGGTGAAGCGAATGATGGGCCTGGGAGTCGTTCTTGCGATCCTCGGTGCTGGCGGCACGGCCTGGGCCGGGTACCGGGACAACATCCCTGTCCTCCTCGACACCACGAATCGCAACTTCTACGCGAGCATGGGCGGGGCGCGTAACGCCTCCGACGTCAACTCGTTCGTCGAAGTCGTGTTCGTGGGCAGCAGCGTCGTCGAGCACGCAATCGTCGCCGCCCGGAACGCGTCGGGGCAGATGGGGGTCTGCGTCGCGTCCAATCCCTCCATCCTGGCGGCGCTGAGGACCATCACGGATGACGGGTATATCTATGTGACCTGGGATGCGAACAACAACTGCACCTTCGTCGAGGTGCGCGCGACGTCCTATCTGGAGCTGAAGGCCCCGTAGTCCTCACCGGCCTGTCGCGCCTCCCGCCTGTCGCGGGGAGGCGCGGCGGAGGCTCGCTGGTGGCACGCCTTCCCCGACCGAGAGGTTCTCATGCGCATCCCATCGACAGTGTCTCGCATTGGCATCCCGTTCCTGACGGCGCTGGCGGGCTTCGGCCTCGCCCATACCTTCACTCCGAGCCCACCCGCCGAGGAGCTGATGAGGCGGCTCGACCAGCAGGACGCGCGGATGGAGGCGCTGGCGCGCAGACTGGAGGCGTCAGCGGCGAGTGTCTCCGGGGTTCCCGCTCCCCAGGCCAGGGTGGGCATGGACCTGTCGGGGCTGCGGGTGGAGCTGCGCCAGATGCTGCGGGAGGAGCTGAGCACGGCGGTGGCCTCCGCCGATGACGACCGGCTCCCGGAGAAGGAGCAGGCTCCACCGCCGCCCACTCCCGAGAACATGGCCGCCTACGAGAAGGCCCATCGGCTGGTGGAGGACCGCCTCTCCGCCGGAAGCTGGGGCCGCGCACAGATTCATGAGCTGCGGACGCTTCGTGGGCAGATGAGCGCGTCTCAGTACATGGAGCTGGTGCGCAAGCTGTTGACGGCCTTCAACAACCAGCAGCTCCGACTCGAGGAGCCCGGCTCACCCATCTGAGCTTGGGCGGGGGCGGAGCCAGGGCTTGGAGGAGGAGAGCCCGGCCCTGGCCTACCAACCCTTTACGGTGGGCTCGGGCAGAAGCGATTGAGCTCCAGCAGAGGAGCTGGAGGCGCGCGAGCGCTGCGGGCAGGTGGACGTCTACGTCAGTAGCTTCAAGCCCATGAAGCACACGCTCAGCGGGCGCAACGAGCGGACGATGATGAAGCCATGAAACATCAGGTGATTCGGGACCAAGGAGGCGCAGGTTCAGTTCCTGACTCCCCGACCACCCAAGTCGTCTGAATCATTCGGTTACGGGCTGGAGGTCTTCAGGGTCTCCAGCCAACGAGCCGAAAGGCAATCCGCTCCGGAAGCGGCACGTCGCCGAGCACAGTCTCGTCGAGGACGAGCCTGTCGAGACTCAGCAGGACGCGCCCGCTCGGCGCCATGACTTCAGAGCAGATGCGGCGCCCACGATGACGCACTGGGTGACCGCGCCGGCGCGCCGAGGCGGTATCATCGTGGGATGTCTGATCTCTTCTCCGTCCGTGTCCTCTCAGTGAAGCCCAAGGCAGTCCGCCTGTCGGTGACCCGCGTGCACCCCGACGCCGAGCGGCCCGCGCCTCACGCCGTGTTCGCGTTGATGTTGATGTACGACCCCATCGAGAAGTCGAAGGACCCCGAGTTCAGCAAGTACCGCCACCTGGAGGACTCGGCGCTCGCGCGGGAGGTGCGGGCGCACAATGGCTTCACTGACGCGTGGGTGAACGCGAACGCGCAGGCGTTCGTGGCGAAGGTGAAGCGGTCCGGCTCCTTTCTGGACATCCAACTGACGCACCCGGCGTGGGGTGAGCACCTTCGCAATCGCATGACGTGGCGGACGACCGCCTATGACATGGGCCCGGGCCTACCCGCCGAACCTCGGGCGCCCCGCGCGCAGCAAGCCGTGGCCAAGGCGATCAAGCAGACCCCGAAGACCGGGAGCACGGGAGCGAAGAAGGCCGCGCGCAAGGCCGGAGTGAAGAAGACCGCGAAGGAGAGAAGCGTGGTGAAGAAGACCGCGAAGGCGAGGAGCGTGGTGAAGAAGGCCGCGAAGGAGAGAAGCGTGGTGAAGAAGGCGGCGAGGGCGAAGCGAAGCAGTTGAGGCTCGCCGGGACTGTCGGCATGCGGCTGGAGGAGGACGTGTCGCCCGCCAGCTCCGGCGGCACGTTGTAGACGTGCCGGGCGTACGCGCGCAGGCTTTTCGCCAGCCACACCTTCCCGACCACCTGGGTACATCAAGCTTCCCTGGAGGGACATTCCAGCCGAGCTGGGCGGGGCTACCCGTACGGGGTCTCTTCCTCGTGCTTCTGGAAGGGGTAGGCGAGCTGGCCGAGGTACGTCTCTGGCGGCTGGAACTTCGTGGTGCCGTACTTCGACGGCCAGTGGTCCGGCAGGTGGGCGGTGCCGAACATCCAGTCGATGAAGGAGAGGAAGACGGCGAAGTTCTTGTCGATGCCCTCCTCGTCGGACGTGTGGTGCCAGTGGTGGAACTCGGGCGTGGCGAACACCCAGCGCAGCACCGGCCAGCGGTGGTTGACGTTGGCGTGGATGTAGACGGCGTGGAAGGACACGAAGACGAGGTACGCGTAGATGGCCGGCGGCGCGAAGCCGAGGATGAAGACGGGCACGAAGGCCAGCGTGCGGTTGAGCAGCACGTCCACCAGGTGCGAGCGCGAGCTGGCCAGCCAGTCCATGTGCTGGCTGGAGTGATGGATGGCGTGGAATTTCCACATCCAGGGGATGGTGTGGAAGGCGCGGTGCAGCCAGTAGCTCACCAGGTCCACCACGAAGAGGACTTCGAAGAACTGGAGCCACAGTGGCTGCGCGGCCACCGCCGCCTGGAAGTCCAGCTTCACCGCCCAGGCGAAGAACACCTGCGCCGGAATCAGCGTGGCGAAGGAGATGAGCTGCACGCCCATGTGGCTGACGAAGAGGTGCTTGAGGTCCGTCTGCCAGCCCAGGCGGAAGATGGGCTGCTCGCGCTGCGCCCACAGCCGCTCCATGGGGACGAAGAGCAGCCCCAGCACCAGCAGCTCCAGGATGAAGTAGTCCAGCCCGGCGCTGATGGCCCGCGCCTGGTGCGTCAGGGGCTCCGCCTCCGCGCCGCCCAGCAGCAGCGCCACCAGCGCCAGTCCCATGGCGATGCCCCCGTGCGCCTTGGAGCGCAGCGCCAGCACGCTCACCATGCCCAGCGCGAAGGTGGCGATGATGGACGCCTGGAGGAGGGCCCGGAACACGCCGAGGTGGTCGGCGTAGAAGCCCCGGGCGTCATTCGTCACCAGCAGGTGCGGGAAGAGGAAGCAGAACTCGGCGAAGACACACAGCACGCCGAGCAGGCCGGCCGTGACTCCGGCGCGCTTGCCGAGGTTCGTGCGGACGGCGGGGGAGAGGAGGGTGCTCAAGAGGTGGGCCTGGAGAAGTGAGGACCCGGCCCACTCTACCCGCCGCCCGGGACGCTCCGGTAGGGGGCCGCCAGGACCACACGCCGCCGCATCGGTTTCGCGCACCGTTGTCACGGGTCGGCGTAGGCTCGGGGGCATGCCCCCTGCCGCTGAATTCACGCGAATCCTCCTCGTGTCCCTGGCGCTCGTCGTCTCCGGCTGTGCCTCACGGACGGCGGCCCCGCCTCCGCCGGAGCAGGGGCATCCCCCGAAGGGCCATCATCACGGCGGCCCCGCGGCGCACCGCTTCGAGGACGCCGAGCAGTGGGCGGCGCGCTTCGAGGACCCGGAGCGCGACGCGTGGCAGAAGCCCGACGTGGTCATCTCCGCGATGGACATCCCCCCTGGGAGCAGGGTGGCGGACATCGGCGCGGCGACGGGCTACTTCCCGGTGCGCATCGCCCGGGCCCATCCCGACGTGAAGGTGTACGGCGTGGACATCGAGCCGGACATGGTCCGCTACCTCGACGAGCGCGCGAGGAGGGAGGGCCTGACCCACATCCATGCGGTGCTGGGCGAGCCCGGAGACGCGAAGCTTCCGGAGCCGGTGGACCGCATCCTCCTGGTCGACACCTACCATCACATCGAGGAGCGCCCGGCGTACTTCCGCGCGCTGGCGGGCTCGCTGCGCGCCGGGGGCCGGGTCATCGTGGTGGACTTCAAGGTCGACTCGCCCCTGGGGCCGCGCAAGGAGCACAAGCTCGCGCCGGAGCAGGTCATCGAGGAGCTGGCCGCCGCCGGTTACCGGAAGGTCGGTGAGCGGGAGCTCCCGCACCAGTACGTACTCATCTTCGAGCGTGTCTGAGCCACTCGCCGGCCCGTCCGGGCCATCGGTCGTGGGGTCGCAACCAGCTCCGCATTGCCGTGCTCACGCCGCTGGGGCCGCACGTCGGCGCCACATCAGCGCCGTGGCAAGTGCCAGAATGATGGCGGCCGTACCCGGAATGCTCGCCTCCAAGCCGAATGCACCCCCCGTCCACCACTCGGAGCCATTCGCCAGGACGGGCATCCACACGCCTTGGGCCTGATTTCCGCTCACACCGAAGCCCAGAAGCGGGCCCTGCACGAAGTTGAGCGCGAAATGCAGCGCGATCGGCAGGGCGAGTGAGCGCGTCCGCAGGTATGCGGTTCCGAATAGAAGACTGGCGGCGAAGATGTTCGTCATGGCGAGCACCTGCAATTCCCCGGCGGTGCTGATTCCGGTCGAGTGCGTGAGCACGAAGTAGAGCGCCATCAGGATCTGAGCGGCCCATGCACCCAAACCGTCGATGAGGCGCTGGAAGACGAAGCCGCGAAACAGGAGCTCTTCGACCACGGCCACTGCAACACAGTCGATAAGGGCGTCGATGACGGCTCGGGCATTGCTCTGGCCCCACTCCCATTCGACGGCGCCGATCAGCCAAACCGTTCCCGCCGCCAACGCCCAGATCAACGCGCCGAGCGCGAGCCCCAGCGGGACGTCCCTCTTCCAGCTGGCCGCGGTCCCGACCACGGAGGAAAGACGCTCGCGCCTGAAGGACAGACAAATCCAGGTGGCGATGACTGCCAATAACGCCTGGAGGGCTGGGCTGACGGAGCTTCCCGATGAGGAAGCGTAAAGGGTCGCCGGTACGACCAAGGCACCGAGGGTGAGGTAGAAGACGAGGAGCCACCAGCCATTGCGGAGCCGGCCGACGCTATCTTTGAAGATGCCGATCATCGAAGTCTCCGACCCAGCCGGAATGGGGGCCTGTTTGAGGGGCGAGCTGGTGCACCGACCTGCCCATCGCGCGGACCCTGCCGCCGTGCTCTCCACCGTTGCAGGGCGAGCACCGCAACAGAACCCACTGCGCGTGAAGGACGGAAGACGGAGAAGGAGGAGTCATGTGGTTCACCGCGCAACTGTGCACGCGCCCGTGCTCCACCGTCGCCATCGAGAGACTCGACGCGTTGTGCACGGCGGTCGACCTGGGCGCGAGCACGTTTCCGTGAAAGGAGACCAGAAGGTGATGGAGCAGAGCGCCTGGGTGGAGGAGGGCGCCTTCACCCTGCCCGGGGACCCGCCGGCCCCCGCAGACGGGGGCACCTGACCATCGGCCCTGGCCGCCCTCCCAGGAGGAGCGCGGCAGGCACCCACCACTCAGCGAAGGTCTCGGAGCTTCGAGACGCGCTCCTGAAGTGAGGGGAGGAGAGGGACGCTGACGGGGAGCCCATGAGCCGTACGGCGGGCTCGGGCAGAAGCGATTCAGCTCCAGCAGACACACGCCCGCCTGGCCCAGCGGCCTTGCCAGGCGGGGCGGGGCAGGGGCCAGGCGCGCCCTCGCCGTGGCAGGGAGGTGCGTATTGGCATGCAGGGAGAAGCCTTCCAGGTAGGCGCACCGAGGCTGCTTTCGGGGAGGGTTGTGAACCGCTGATGACCCCTGGACGCTCCCCGGCCACGGCCGCTCCGGGACCGGAATCCACGATCCGGGACAGGTGGCTCCGTGCGTGGATGCCCCGGCCCGCGCAAGTGGGCCAGAACACGGGCGGTGAGGACTGGTCCAAGGGCTGCACCGAGAGCGCGACCCCTTTCACCTGGAAGGTCCATCCCATGCAGCGCTCTATCGTCTCCGTTTTCGTCGTCCTCCTGTCCACTGGCTGCGCCAGCTCGACGGTGATTCGCTCCAGTCCCAGTGGCGCCCTGGTCCGGTCGCACTCGGGCGAAGTGCTTGGCCGGACGCCGTACGAATACAGAGACTCGGCCACGGTCAACCACACCGAGAGCTTCACGCTGGAGCTGGAGGGCTACGCTCCGGAGTACGTCACCATCCGGCGCGACCAGTGGAACGGGGCGCGCACCGCAGGCGGCATCGTCGGGGGACTGTTCGTCTTCCCCGTCTTCGCCACCCTCTTCTGGGCCGCCGACTACCGGGAGGCATACCACGTGGAGCTCAACTCGCTGCCCGACACCGAGACGGATGCGCCCGCGGCCCCCGTTCGGGCACGCCGCGCGAGCACCGACAAGACGCGCGCCACCCACCGCTGAAGCGCGCCCAGGCGACGGGCCCGCACGCCGCGCCTCGAGCCGAACGCGGTGCATCCTGGCGGCCAGGCAGGACCCAGACCCTCGTTGTGCGACACATTGACGAGGGCTGTCGCGGCAACCGCCCCGGTGCCTCGGTGGAGACTCCCAAGGCACCGCGTGGGGTTCTGCGTCCGGAGGGCTCGCCTATGCCAGCTATCTGGGAGCCGCGTTCCAACCCACGTACTGGGGCGGCACGGATGCCTTCATGACTCAGGTGAGCCCCTCGGGCAACGCGTTCTGGTACTCGACCTACCTCGGCGGGAGCAGCCTGGATACGGGGGCTGATCGCGCTGGATGCTTCGCTGAAGGTCTACGTCACGGGCACGACCTCCTCGAACAACTTCCCGACGAACGTGTACGGCTACGGTGGCGACACCGACGCCTTCATCACGAGGTTCAACGGGCCTTGAGGCTTCGAAGCGTCTCCCTCCGGTAACGGCGCGTTCCGCCAGGTCGAAGGCCTTGCGCGCATCCGTCTCTCCGAATGCGCTCTGGGCGCTCGTTGCCGCGGACACGGCGCACGCATGCGCCTCTCGGACGCTCGGCGGCACGTACCGGGACTGCTTCATCCGGCTCTCGAGCGACACAATCCCGGCGTGCGCCCTGGCGATGAGGTCCTTGTCGCGCTGGAGCGCGTCGGCCTCGGCCTTGAGCCGCGCGGCCAGCTCGGCATCAATCGCGAGCACCAGCTCCTTCATCCCGGTGTCGTAGTCACCCGCCTGCGCCCCAGTCGGACCCACCGGGAGAACGGGTGGATCCGGACCTCGCGGTTGCGCAGTCATGCGCGCGGTGGAGCGGAGTCCGCGAACTTTCTCTGCATCATTTTTCACGTCGCGGGCTCCTGACTGTGTGGGCGGGGGGATTCAGGCCCACTGAAGGACCTTTCAGGGGGGGAGTTGCCATGACGACGGAGGATGGGGAGGACCCGGGCCTGCCGCGCGCGCCTGTCGCGCGTGGGGGTTGGTGGGTGTGGCTGGCCTTGGGTTGCATGTGGACGGGCTGCGGCCCGAGCAGGACGCTGAATGCGGTGGGCAGTCGCCAGGCCCAGGCTCCTACTCGCAACGCCGCGTCTGCTCCGGACGACTCACGGGAACTCGGCGAGTTCCTGCTCCTGCGCAAGGATGGAGAGCGCATCGAGGGGCGTGACGGCTCCCTGAGCGCGGCCCGGCTCACCGGCAGCACGGCTGATGGAAAGCAGCTCGACGTCCTCCGGGAAGACATCAAGACCCTCTATCGCAAGGAGGGGTCGCGGGCGGGAACCCTGGCCCTGGCCGGCGCGGGGACCGGGTTGCTGGTCTCCGGCCTCATCGTCCTGCGGGTCCACGTCGACAACTCAGACGTCTTTCGCGACGACCGCGCCACCGCTGTCTCGGCCGCGGTCATCGGCGGGGGCACGTTGCTGGGCGCGCTCATCGGGCTCGCGGTCGGCGCCGGGGAGAACGACTGGCGTGTCGAGCCCCTGGTTTCCGCCGACCAGGAGTACTCGGTCCAACTCACTCTTCCCCTGTAGCCGGCGCCCTCTGGCGAACCCTGGAGATACAATTCCATGAACACTTCTACCTTTCGTGGGCTGGCAATCTCAGTGCTCCTCCTGTGCGGAGCCGGATGTGCCCCCTCGCGTCTGTCACTCAAGCCCGACTTCTGGAAGGAGACCCAGCAGCGGATTGGCGTCGCTACCGTGGTCATCCCTCCACTCCAGGCCTACCGCGGCGGAAGCCAGGGGCTTCTCGACGAGGCCATCAACAGTGCGATGAGCGAAGGCCTGGGAGCGCATCTCCAGACCCTGGATGCCAGCCGCTTCCATACCGTGGCCGACGAGTACGTGGAGAAACTCAATGCGTGGGGCTTCAGCGCACGGCGGCTTCCCCTGCCGGTGGACCTTGCCTCGTTGCCGGCGTTCAAGTCCGAGTCGTCCGGGGAGTTCGCGGAGCGGGACCTGCGGTCCCTGGGCGCCAGCGGAGACATCGACACGCTCATCCTGCTCTCAGTCTATCAGTGCGGAACCCTCCGCTCGTACTACGCCTTCATCCCCCTGGGCGCACCCGTGGCCATCTGCATGAGCAAGGGAGAGATGATTGACCTGAAGACAAACGCGGTCCGGTGGCGTGCCTACCCGGAGATGGACGCGTCCGTCACCGTCAAGGTCTCGGGCGAGTGGGATGAGCCACCGGACTACAGGAATGTCACGGCGGCCATCGCCCAGGCCATCACCCACGCGCAGGGTTTCCTCGTGAAGGAATTCTTCGGAAAGCGTCCGCTCAGTGCATGCACCGATACGCCAGGGTTCAGGAATGCGTCAGCCGCGGAGAGGGACCAGATGCTTGCGAGCTGCAGCGGACAATAAGAGATCAGCGCGCATCCTGACTTCCTACACAACCCACCCCACGAGAACACCGTGCACACGCTCTTGCTCCTGTCCGCCGTTCTTTTCTCCCTGCCTCCAGCCGCGGATGCCCCCATTCCCGCTCGCCTCGAGGCGCTTCCTGCCCTGACGCTGCCCGACTCCCAGCGTGGGACGCTCCACCTGCTGGATACGAAGTCTTTCGATGAGGACTACACGCAGAACACCGGCAGCCGTGTCGTCTTCGAACTCCTGGCGGGAATCGGGACAAGTACCGCAATCTCCGCGGCAAGCTACCTGGTGCTCACCGAATACCCGAGGTTCGAGTTGATGGTGACCTCGTTACTGCTGCTCGCGGTGGGACCCGGCCTGGCCGTGTCCCTCACGGGCGAGGCGATGGACGGACGTGGCAGCCACAACTACGCCATGCTCGGTAGCGTCATGGGCTTCATGGCGCCGGCGCTCCTCGGCACGGTCCTGGTCCTGGGCTGCGAGAGCCACGGTTCCACTCCATTCAACGAACTCAGTCAATGCAGTCCCCTCCTGATACCTCTGGCCCTTGCCATAGGCCTGCTGCCCGCCGTTGGAGCGACCCTGGCTTATGAGACCTCGGCGCCCCGTTCCTGGCTGTCCCAGGGCCATGCGTCGGGCAGTGCCCCTCCGGCGCCTCGTTTCGTTCCGGTGCTGACCCTGACGGGACGGGGGCTGGGGGGCACGGTCGGCATTGCCGGGAGTTTGTGATGCGGCCGGCGCTCACGTGGATGGCGGTCGCGGTCCTCTGTTGCGCGTCGGGAGCCGCGGACGGGGAGGCGCGACTGGTGGAGGCGGAGGTGGCCTTTGCGCGGGCGAAAGAGCTCCACGCGGCGGGCAGGTACTCCGAAGCCCTTGTCCAGGGCGAGCACGCGCGCGTGCTGCGTGAGGCCGTGCTGGGCAGCTCACATCCAGAAGTCGCCCGGTGTCTGGACCTGCTGGGGGTTCTTCACCAGCTGCAGGGAGACCCGACAGGGGCCGAGTCGCTGCTTCGACGCGGGCTCGCAATTCGGGAAGCAGCCCTTGGCAGGAGCCATCCGGACGTCGCTTCCTCGCTGGACCACCTGGCCTCTCTCTACAAGGCGCAGGGGGCATATGAACAGGCCGCGCCGCTCTACGAGCGCGCGCTCGCCATTCAGGAGGCGGCCCTCGGCAAGCACCATCCAGCCATCGCTTCGACGCTCCACAACCTCGCCCTCGTCTTCGCCAGACCCGGCTCCATCAACAAGGCCGAGCAGGCCTACGCGCGCGCGCTCAAGATTGTCGAAGTGACCCAGGGCAGGAACCATCCCTACGTCGCCGAGCTGCTCAACGACCTGGCCCGGCTGCGCATGGCCGACGCTCGCCTCGATGACGCCCTTCCTCCATTGAGACGTGCGTTCGCCATCTCCGAGTTACGCCTGCGCCGGGAGGCACTCGGCTTCTCCGAGTCCCGTCTGGCCCACTTCATCGCGCATCTGCGCACCCAGGAAGAGCTGCTCTACGAGTTGCTGCGAGCAGCACCCGACGACGATGACGTGCGGCACCTGGCGCTCACCGCCGCGCTCATGCGCAAGGGGCGCTCCGTCGAGCAGATTGCGGATACTTCGCGCACCGCCTTCCTGCGCGTGAGTGCTCAGGACCGTGACACCTTCAAGCGGCTGCGAGGCTTGCGCAGCGAGCTGGCAAGCCTTTCGCTTCAAGGGCCCGGTCCGCTGACGCCCGGCGATTACCGGCAGCGCCTCGAGGAGCTCGCCAGCCGGGGCGATGCGCTCGAAGCCGAGCTGGCCATGCGCTCCGCGCCCCTGCGCGCGCTGACCTCGCTGCCACCTCCCGAATACATCGTCCGCCGCGTCGCGGCGGCCCTCCCCAAGAGCAGCGTCCTCGTCGAGTTCGTCGCCTACATGGACCGCGCGATCCTCCGCAAGCCTGGCACGCAGGAGCCTCGCACCCCGCAGCTCCGCTACCTGGCGCTGGTGCTCTTCCCGGACGGGCACATCCGCGCCGCGGACCTTGGCCCCGCCGCGCTCATCGACAGCGCCGCTGCCAGGATGCGAGACGCCCTGGCCAACCGCGACGCGGACTTCTTGTTCTCAACGCGCGAGCTCTATCAGCGCGTCCTCCGTCCGCTCTGGCGGTTCCTGGATGGCACCCAGCACGTCTTCCTCGCGCCGGACGGGCAGCTGGGCCTCGTTCCCTTCGCCGCGCTCCACAACGGCCACCAGTTCCTCGTGGACGTCCACGACTTCACGTACCTCACCTCGGGAAGGGACTTGATGCCGCGCGCCTGGAATGTGGCGCCTTCGCAGTCGGTGGTCGTCCTGGCCGACCCGGACTTCAACTCCCCGGCCCCTCTCCCCACTGACAAGACGGAGCTGGCGGAGCGCTCCGCTCCTGTCGAGCGTTTCTTCTCCACGCTGCGTGCCGACGTGGCCGAACGTCCGTGGGCGCCCCTGCCTGGCACCCGGGGAGAGGCCGAGGCCATTCAGCGCATGGTTCCTGGCGCTCAGCTCTTCCTGGGGCCCGCGGCCACCAAGGAGCGGCTCCTGCACGTCTCCGCCCCGGGCGTGCTGCACCTGGCCACCCACGGCTTCTTCCTCGAGGACGCCACCGTGCAGGAGGCCACCCGCGCCGTAGGCCACTTTGGTGCGCTGGGGGAGGACCCCCACGCCGCGTCCCCTGCCGACCCGCTGCTGCGCTCCGGCCTCATCCTGGCGGGCGCGCGCGCTGCCACGCTCGGCGCCTCTGGCGCGGACAGGCCTCCACCCGACAACGCGATGGTGACGGCCCTGGAGCTGGCCGGACTCAACCTGTGGGGCACCCAGCTGGTCGTCCTGTCCGCCTGCGACACGGGGCGAGGGGACGTCAAGCTCGGCCAGGGCGTCTATGGGCTGCGCCGGGCCTTCATCGCCGCGGGCGCGGAGACGGTGGTGATGAGCTTGTGGAAGGTGAACGACGCGATAACCCGGGTGCTCATGGAGGGCTACTACCGCCACCTGCTGGCGGGGCAGGGCCGTGCCACGGCACTGCACCAGGCGATGCGCGAGTTGCGGCGCATCCATCCTCACCCGCATTACTGGGCGCCCTTCATCACCGCGGGCCAGAATGCCCCCCTGCGCGTGCTGTCGTTTGGCCCTCTCAAGTCATCGGGGAAGTAGCCCGCCGACGGGCTGCATCCTGTTTCAAGGAGAGTTGCAACCATGCCTACCAGACTCATTCCCGCGCTTCTGACAGTGCTCTGCGGTTGCTCGACGACCGCGACGATTTCCCTCATCAACGGAGGGCGGGTCGAAGCGAAGATTCAACACGGCACCAAGGACGCGCTTGTCCTCAAAACAGTGGCGGGGGTGGAGGTCCCCGTTCCACGATTGGAGATCTCCGACATCGACCACCCTGGAAATGGCGACGCGGTGCTTGGCGGGCTGCTCAGTGCCTATGGCGCGCTGAACATCGCGACGAATTTCGAGACGTGTCGTGAACTCCGTGGCGACGCCCGTACCCCCTATTGTATCGGCACCTTCCTTCCCGCCTCGGTCGGCGTCCCGATGCTCATCTGGGGGTTGACGACCTGGGTCAGCTCCAGGCTCGCGGCGGCGAGCACCTCCCCGTCCGGGTACACCGGCGTCGTGCCGTCCCTGCCTCCCTCCTCGCCGTTCGACTTCTCGCCTTCTGGCGACAGCCGTGTCCCTGGCGAGGCGCCTGATGACTATCGGCCGTCAGGGCGCTCCGAGGGACTCGAAGGGGGAGGGCGCGCGGGTGGGAAGACGGGCACGTAGCACCTCCGTCGCGTGAGAACCGGTTTATTGACCCTCATCAATGCGGGCGAGGGCGCCCCCTCCTACTCTCGAGGCCACAACGTCGCTGAACGTTCTGGAGCCCTCGCGATGAACACCCCCCGCCTTCATTCCCGCTCCCTGGGAGCTCTCTTTCTCCTTCCGTTCTTCGCCTACGGCATCGGCACCGCGCTCGTCACCTCCGTCCTGAAGGAGCCGGAGCACCTGGCCGTATTGGCCGGTCAGAGGACGCCGTTCGTCGTCGGCGCGCTGCTGCTCCTGTTGAACTCCCTCATGGTCGTCGGGATTGGCGTGCTGTTCTTTCCGATACTCCGCGAGCGGAGCCCGAGCGTTGCCCTCGCGTATGTCTGCACGCGGGTCATGGAGGCGCTGGTCCTCACCGTCGGAGTGGTGTTCCTTCTGTGCATCCTCCAGCTCGGAGAATCCGCGCGGGGGCAGACGACGCCGGAGCTGGTGACCCTGCTCGAACTTCTCTCGAAGGGGAACTTCTGGGCGTACCAGCTCGCGATGATCATCCTGGGGGTCGGCAGCGTGGCGTTCTGCCTGTCGCTGTACCGCTCCCGGCTTCTTCCCTCGTTGCTCCCGCTGGTGGGCGCGGTGGGCTACGGGCTTCTGGCGCTGGGGGCGGTGCTCGAGCTCTTCGGGCTGCCGTGGGGCATCCTCTTCTCCGGGCCCGGGGGCCTGTTCGAGCTGTTCCTCGGCGGCTGGCTCATCGCGAAGGGGTTCCGGACGGTCACCCCTTCCGTCGCGGCGTAGCCGGCTTGCCGCGCGTGGCGATACGCTTTCGGATACGGCTCAGCGACTCGGGCTTCACGCCGATGTAGCTGGCCAGCTGGTACTGGGGAATCCGCTGGAGGATGTCCGGCCGCGTCTTCGAGAGCCTGAGATAGCGCTGCTCCGGGGTATCGGTGAGATAGGACGCGAACCGCTCCTGCTGTTCCGCCAGGACCTTCTGCATCACCATTCGGGAGATGCTCTCGAAGCGAGGGAAGCGTCGATAGAGGTCCCCCTCGCGTTGCTCGGTGCCCACCACCACCGTGGTGTCTTCCGCGCAGACCAGGAAGTGATCCGCCGGGGTCTGGTTCATCATGCTGTGAATCGAGAGGACCCATTCGTCCTCGGTGAAGAACCCGTTGCTCCGCTCTTCACCGTCGACGACGAAGTACTGGCGGACGCAGCCCTGGAGGACGAAGTAGGCCTCGGTGCAGACCTGGCCCGCCATGAGCAGGTGCGTGCCTTTCGGACAGGTCTTCACCACCATGCTGTCCAGGATGGCCTGGGCTTCCTCGTCCGACAGAGGAGAGATGCGGCGGAAGTAGTCGACGAGCTTGTTTTTCATGAGCGCACTGTGAGACCGGCGGGAGCCCCATCATCCCACCGGGCCGGCGGACGTGGTCCGAAAAAGCCCGGGTCGCGATCGCATGGGGGTTCGAGCAGGCGGCGGGGCAAGCGTTGCCACCGCTGGATTGACGTCAGCCAGGGTCGTGGTGCTTTGGACCCATACATTGCCTGGTTGGAGGTGAGGCCTGCTAGGGATGGCATCGCCATGGCGCCACACTTCCGCCTGGCAGGAGAACGCACTTGGTTCGCATCCGTTTCGTTGCTGCACTGCTGTTCGCCATGCCCTTGGCCGCCTGTGGCGTGGAGGATGCGGACTCAGCCGTCGCTACCACTTCGGCGCAGGCGGCACTGATTGAGGACCTCTGCCAGCCGCTGGACAACGGCGTCACCGTCACAGGACTCTCCGCCACTCGATTGGGAAGGCAGTACTTTTGCCTCGACGTGCCGGCCGGGCACGCTTCGTCCTACGTGATGTCCGGCGGCACGGGGGACGCGGACCTGTACGTGAGTGTCGGTGCGGCCCCAACGACCACGAGTTACAATTGCCGTCCGTACCGCAGCGGCAACAATGAGACGTGCAACATCGCTCCTCAATCGAGCGATCAGCGCATCTACATCATGCTGCATGGCTTCTCGGCCTACAGCAACACCACGCTCACGGCCAGCTACTGAACCGCGGCTTCTCTCTGTGGTTCCGCGCTCCGTGCACCACGACGGCACCGCGAACGGGGATGAACTGAGCCGACCGCGCCCACGCCGCCGCGCTTCGTGGCGCTCGGCTCGACGCGGGCACAGCTTCCGAGGCTGCTCGCCTCATCTCCAGCCCGGCTGGCATCCCTCATGGCCAGGCAGGCCGTGGTGTCCCCTGATGCCGGGGCGCTAGACTCTGTCGAAGCCTCCCAGGCCGCGGGCCAGGAGATGGCTGGAATGTCATCGCAACAGGAACCACTCATGACTGTCCTCACGCGTCCCGGCCGTGCCGGGCGTGCCTCTGCTCCCACATGGTTGGCGGGGTTGTTGGTCCTCGGCATGACGGGGTGCGAGCCGAGCGGAGAGGTCCTCCTGTGCACTCCAGGCCAGAGGGAAGCGTGCTACACGGGCGCGCCGGCTACGGAGGGCGTGGGCACGTGTCATGCGGGGTTTCGCATGTGCAATGCCGAGGGCACGGATTGGAGTGCTTGCCAGGACGACCTGACGCCCCGTCCGGAACATTGCACCAACGGCCTTGACGACGATTGCAATGGACAAGCCGACGATTGCGCCTGGAGCCAGACGCAGCCCATGAAAGCGCCTCGCCACATGCACCAGGCGCAGGTGCTACCCAACCACGAGGTGCTTGTGACAGGGGGAATGGGTCTGGACAACCTGATCCATGACTCCGCTGAGTTGTACGACCCGGTCTCCAGGGAATGGTCGTACACCGGCTCCATGCGTACGCCCCGTCGGTACCACACGATGACATTGTTGCCGAATGGCAAGGTGCTCGTCGCCGGAGGACTCGACGGCGAGAAGATGGAAGCGCTCAACTCCGCCGAGGTGTACGACCCCGAGACCGGGCACTGGTCGGACACTGGCGCCATGGAGAATGCGCGCCACTTCCACACGATGACATTGTTGCCGAACGGCAAGATGCTCGTCGCCGGAGGACGCAGCAAGAAGGACGGCGGTGACGCGCTCGACTCCGCCGAGGTGTACGACCCTGAGACCGGACACTGGTTGGAGACCGGTGAACTGCACACGCGTCGCTCCTCGCACACGGCAACGGTATTGCCGGATGGCAAGGTGCTCGTCGCAGGGGGGAGAGCGGCGGATGGCAGCTATCTCGATTCCTCCGAGGTATACGACCCTGTCACTGGGAAGTGGGTGACCTCGGGTCGCATGAAGGCGGCTCGTTCCCTTCACGCGGCGGCGCGATTGGGCAACCAGGTACTTGTCGCAGGGGGGGAATACACCTCCACCCCCAGCATCAATTGGTCGGTCCTCCCCCTCGATTCCTCCGAGTTGTACGACCCGCACACCGGGAAGTGGTCGATCACCGCCGCGATGAACACGCGTCGCACGAACTACAGGTTGCTGCAGTTGAGCAGCGACCGCGTGGCCGCCGTGGGCGGGTACCGCCGCCTTTCCGGCTCTCTCGACGGCCCCAGCAGTGCCATCCATGCCGAGGTGTACGACCGGAATACGCAAACCTGGACGGCCACGGCGGCCATGGGGCGCGTGAGAGGTGAGAGCGCGGCCGTGGTGCTGGATGATGGCCAGGTGCTTGTCTGCGGCGGATACGACAACGAGAGCATTCTCCCGCCAGAGAACCTGAATCTCGACGAAGCCCTCCTGTTCAGGGAAGCTGTAGATCAAAGCCGAAGCCCAGTCCCGCCTGGGCCGTGACAGCGAAGCGATAGCGGTCCTTCCTCCCGAGGAAGAAGTACTCGCCGCTCACGTCCGCCAGGGCCACCAGGCCGGCTGGCAAGGCGAACCGTGCGCCCGCCAGCGGGCCCGCGCCATGGCTGTCGAGGCCCGGAACGAGGCTGGCTCTCAGGCCCAGGAGGGCTTTCATGCGCCTGTCGCCGAGCAGTACACCTCCCTGGACGTTGAGGACCGGAGCGGCGCCGAGCATCACCCGGAACCCGCATTCCAGCCACTGCCGCTGATAGGCAAGGCCGGCGCCCACCGTCCAATCGCGAGCCATGCTCTCGTAGAGGCCAACCGCCTCCGGCCGCAGGTGGAGCGAAGCCCGGGGGCGGCTCCGCAGCGCCTCCTCCTGCGCCCTCCGCTCAATCTCCGCGGCACGTGCGGCGAATGCCTGCTCGGCTTCCACCCGCTGGCGGACGATGTCGGCCATCCCCACCAACTCGGGACGGAAGCGCACAGGGTCCACCCGCTGCTCGGGGTGCTCGCGCGCGAGCAGCTCCAGGTGCTCGCGCGCCTGGTCCACCCGGCCCAGGGCATACAGGGATGCCGCCAGGTAGACGCGCATCAGCCCGCGCTTCTCGGAAGACAGCTCGGGAGCCTCCAGTGACTGCTGGAAGCCCTGGACGGCCGCCTCGTATTCACCCCTCTCATAGAGTTCGATGCCTGTGGGGGTGGCCCACGCGGGCAGGCCAAGGAGCAACAACAGCAGCGGCAGGTGGCGGTTCATGGATCGGGCTCGGAGGAGTCCTGGGCTGGGGACGTGAAGTCCACCGTGTGCGAAAGGCTCCCATTGGGAGGGATGACAACCTTCCGCCGGTAGGGCGGGAAGGCGGGATTGCGCAGCTCGAGGACATGCTCGCCCGCGGGCAGTGGGTAGCTGTGCAGCGGCGGCACGCTCCCTCGGAGTTGGTCATCCACCCAGACATCCGCCCAGGCTCCCTTCACTGTGAGATGGAGGGTCCCGGCCGCGGCACGCTCGGGAGCCGGCTCGGGTGAAGCGGTCGGTGGTGGCGGCGCGGCGGCGGTGGCAACAGAGGGCTGTGCGGCCACCGGCGCCTTTCGCTTCCGGGCTGCCGGGGCCGTGCGCACCGGGGAACCTGGATGGGTGGTGGCCACGGGCGCGGGCTCACGCGCTGGAGGGGCTTGGAGCTCGGTGCCAGGCGCACCGACGGCAGGTGCGGTCGGGGCCTGTTGGGTCGCCGGGGGGACGCTCCCGACGGGCGGAGCGGAGGCCGCCGCGGGCACGGGCTCCGTGGGTCCGCGAAGCGCCATGAGCCCGGCCCCCAGCGCGAGCGCGAGGAGCCCGCCCGCGGCCGCGCTCCAGCGCCTTCGAGCCCCCTGTGGAGCAAGCGCTCCCGGCGGCCGCGAATCGCCGGGCGGCGGCGGGAGTGTGGCGGTCGTGGCATCGGCGGTCGCCACACCGGATGCGGGAGGAAGGGTGGAGAGGAAGCGACGGGCTGGCGTTGGGGAAGACCTCGCCCCTTGTGGAAGCAGCGCCCTCAGGGCCTCCGCCACCTCGATGGCCGTGGACGGGCGCTGATGGGGCTCCTTGGCGAGCAACCGCAGGACCAGCGCATCGGCTTCGGGAGGCAGTTCGACGAGCGACGAAGGCGCTGGCGGTGGGCTCCGCAGGTGGTGGGCGACGATCTCCATCGGCGAGCGGCCCGAAAAGGGCCTCTTCCCGGTGAGCAACTCGAACGCAATCACGCCCACCGCATACAGGTCGGTTCGAGGCCCCACCGCCTCGCCACGCGCCTGCTCCGGAGCCATGTACAGGGGGGTGCCGACGATGAGGCTCGAGTGGGTCTGGCTCGTGGTGCCATGGGGCACGTCCGTGCGCTTGGCCAGACCGAAGTCCAGGACCTTGACGTATTCGGCGCCGTTGGACTGCCGGGCGATGAAGATGTTGCTCGGCTTGAGGTCGCGGTGGATGACCCCCTCGGCGTGAGCGGCCGAGAGCGCGTCGAGCACCTCGCACAGCACCCCTCCCGCCTCGGCCAGGGTGAAGGGCGCGCGCTTCTGGATGACCCGGTCCAGCGAGTGGCCCTCGAGGAACTCCATGACGAGGTACTGGCCAACCCCCGGCTCATGGCCGAAGCCATGGACGTCGATGATGCCGTGGTGGCGGATGGCGCTGGCCGCGCGGGCCTCGGTCAACAGGTCTCGGGCATGGGGGCCGCGTGTCAGCTCCTCACGGATGAGCTTGATGGCCACCTTCCGGCCGATGGTGGCGTGCTCGCCCTCATAGACGACACCCATGCCTCCGCTGCCAATGTACCCGCGGACCACGTACTCGCCGAGCCTCCGGCCGCTCAGCGCACCGGGGCTCTCAGGGGCTGGAGGCACCGGGCCGGGCTCGAATCCGGCAGGCTGTGCCCGGGCCCCGGCGGGGTGCAATGTCTGGGTTGGCTCGGACGGCATCTTGTCAGCGGCGGGGCAGCCCGGGTGAGTGCACGTGACAGCCGCATCGGGCAGGGGCGTGCCACAAAGGAGGCAGGAACGGGGGGCGAGCCGAATCATTGTCGAGTGCTTCGCCCGCCGGAGCGTACTGCAGGCGTGAAAGCCCGACGAGGCAGGGGACATCCCCGACTGCCTGACTGCCTGGCCGGGCTCCCAGGGACTTCACCGTGAACGCCGACGCCTCAGCAGCCCCACCCACAACAGGGCCCAGGGTCCTCCCAGCCACGTCAGGGAGCCACCGGCGGAGCAGCCCGCATCGTAGTAGCCGCGCATGTCGAGGACCGTCCACTCATGCGTGGCGGGTGACGCATCCTGGCGATCCGTGCCAGCAGGCTCCCGGTCACGGGCTTCATCAATGGCACGCACCGCGAAGCGATGCGGCCCCGGGCTCATGCCCTCGTGGCGTACGGGGCTGCGGCACTCACTGAAAGGAGCCCCATCCAGGCTGCACTCGTAGCGTTTCACGTCGCTGGCATCCGAGACGAACGAGAAGGTCGCGTTGGTGGCACGGGTCTCCCCGCTCACGTTCGAGCGGAGGAGGACAGCGGGGGCCTCGCGGTCCACCGTCCAGGAGTACTCGACGAGGCTCTGGTTGCCCGCCGTGTCCGTGGCGCGCGCCCGGAAGGAGTGGTCGCCATGCGCCAGGTCCGTGAAGGGCAGGGCGGCGGCACACGGGGTGAAGGAGGCATCATCCAGGCTGCACTCCAGGGACGTCAGGTCCTTGGCGGTGGAAGCGCACGAGAAGGCCATCCGCGTCTGGAGCGTGGGCCCGGAAGGCGGCTCATTGCACTGCACCGAGGGAAACTGGGCGTTGTTGATGCGAATGACCTGGCTGGCCGTCATGCCGCCCGTGGTGACGCTCAGCACATAGCGCCCCCCGGGAAGGACTGGCAGTTCTGTCCGGACGGCAGTGTCCGACCATTCCGAGGAAGCCCAGGGCAGGAAGGGGGCCCACAGTTGGTTGTCGAGCGAGCGCAGGGACAGCAGCGGCGAGTTGCCAGGTGATGACCCGTTGCCGCTGCTGCTTTCCGGCTGGTTCCGGAAGCCAAGCCCCTCGATGAGCACCTCGGCACCCGGCTCCAGGGAGGCGTCGGCACCCAGGGGCCGGATGGAGAGGCCCGGGAGCTCCCGGTGGTAGCGCTCCTCGTACACCTCGGCCAAGGAAAGGCCGCCATCCTCACCTTCACCTCCCACGATGAGCGGAGTGCCATCGAGCAACACCACGACCGCGTGTCCGGCATGGGCTTCCCGCATGGGCTCGACCTGGGACCACTTTTGCGAAACCGGGTCGTAGACCTCGGCGGAGCTGAGCGACTGGCGCTCCGCCCCCTCTTTTTTATAGCCACCCGTCACCAGGAGCTGGCCCGTGGGGAGCAGGGTGGCCGTGTGCTCGGCGCGAGGCGAGGTCATGGTGGCAGCGGTCTGCCAGTGACCCACGCCCCCATCAGGAGCTGGCGTGTACAGCTCCGTGGTGTCGAGGCTCTCGCCCCCCGTTCCATATCCGCCTGTCACGAGGACCTCCCCACTAGGGAGCAGGGTGGCCGTGTGGGAACGCCGGCCGCGGCTCAGGGGACCGGCGTAAAGCCACTCATCCTGGAGGGGAGCGTAGAGATAGGTGTGATGCTGGGGCGACTCCTGAGCCGCTCCCCCCGTCACGAGGACCCTGCCATCTGGGAGCAGGGTGGCGGTGTGGTGGGTGAGTTTTGTTAAAGGATGGGAATTGTCTGGCACCGGCATCTTCATGGCAGGCGCCCAGCGCCCGCCATGGTCATCCGGCGTGTACAGCTCGGCCGTGTCCTTGAAACCCGAGTCCCGGGTGTATCCGCCCACCATGAGAACCTTCCCATTCGGTAGCAAGGTGGCGGTATGAAAGCTGCGGCCATTCCGTGGCGTCGTCCCGTCGGACCAGGTCTGGGTGGCGGGATCGTAGAGCATGGTGGAGTTGAGGAGCCCGCCATCCGCGAACTCGCCGCCCATGACGAGAACCTTGTCGTTGGGCAGCAGGGTGGCCGTGTGCCCGCGGCGAGCCTGGTTCCTGGCTGCCACGGACTGGCGGGACCAGGTGCGCATCACGGGGTCATGCGCATACTCCTCCGACGCCACACCTCCGTCACTCTCGGGGAGCCCATCGACCACCAGGACTCCGCCGCCAGGCAGGAGGGTGGCGGTGACCCCGCTCCGATGCGCATCCATCCCGCTGACACTGGACCAGCCGCGGTTCGACGGATCGTAGAGCACCGAAGATGAGAGGACCTGCCAATTGGTACTGGTGGCACTTGCGCCGCCCGTGATGAAGACCCTGCCGCCAGGCAGCAGGGTGGCGCAGTGGCCGACCCGACTCTCGGGCATCTTCATGCTGAGCCAGGTGCCCGAGTCGCCTGCCTCCGGGAGGTACACCTCGGCGGAGTCGAGGGGGCCGGTGCCAGCACTTCCCCCGGTGACCAGGAGCCTGGAGCCGGGGAGCAGGGTCGCGGTGTGGAAGGCCCGGCCGGCTTCCAGGAATTGGCTCATGCGAGACCAGCTGTTGGCCGCCGGGTCATACAGCTCGGCGGAGAGGGGGCTCGTCACTCCAGAGGCGGTCATGAACGGCAGGACCACCCCAATCTTGTTTCCATCGCCTCGTCCCCAGCCCCCCACCACGAGGACCTTTCCATCGGGCAACAGCGTGGCGGTATGTGCGGCCCGGTCCTCGAGCAGGGGCGCCGCGGCGTCCCTCCAATGGTCACTGGTCGAATCGTAGAGCTTCGCTGTCTTGACGATGCTCGTCCCGGCCCAGGTGATCTGACCTCCCCCGTCCCATGGCACCACCAGCGTGTCATCAGGATTCCCGGTCTTCGCCATCCCGCCTGTAATGAGGACCTTCCCCCCGCGAAGCAGGGTGGCGGTGTGGAAGGCCCGTCCCTCGTTCAGCGGATCCTTCGTTCGGGTCCAGCGGTTCTGGCTGGGGTCATACAGCTCCGCGGTGGAGGGGAACTCGCCATCCAGAGACACTCCCCCCACCACGAGCACCTTCCCATTCGGTAGCAAGGTAGCGGTATGGTAGGCACGCGCCTCGTTCAATGAATCCGCGACCTCCCATTGCTGGGTGACCGGATCGTAGAGTTCGCAGTGCCGGATGGCGGCCTCATTCGCCACCCCGCCGACGACGAGGAGCTTTCCATTGGGAAGCAAGGTCGCGGTGTGTGCGAACCGGTACTGGTTCAACGGCTTCAGCTCGGACCACGTGCCGGTGGTTGGATCATACCGGGCCGCGGAGGAGATGGAGTTGACGCGGGGGGGGGCCTGCGCCATGAGCAGCTCGACCCCGCCCGCGACGAGGATGCTGCCATCAGGCAACAGGGTGGCGGTGTGCAGGGTGCGAGTCTTCAGGGGCTCTCTATTGACTTCGACCCAGCCGGCGTCCAGGGAACTCGCGTGGGTGGCCAGGGGAGAGGCCTTGGCGCCCTGAAGCGGTTCGGAAGGTTGGATGCAGGCCACCAGAAGACACAGCAGGAGGGGAAGCTGTCTTAGCGGAAGGATTGCCATTGAATGGGCGACGGGAGGAGCAGAGGGGCGCGGAGAGCTGCTCGATGCCCGTGTGCTGGATGGCACCGCAAACCTCTCGGCTCCGTGCATCTTGCCCTTGTTCGGGGCAGGCTTGCCAGATGGGGCCAGAGGATGAGTCCACATACCCTTCCACGCGGGACTTCAAACCCACTCATTGAACCTTTGCCTGCCTGCTGGCCATGGGAGCACTGCGTTCCCATGGCCGCCTGCTTCGTCGGAGCTGCCTGCAACCTCTTGAGGAGGGTCCGCCTACCGCGCGGCTCGCGGCTCAGCGCGCGTTCTGCCCATTCAGGTGGACGAACCAGCCGCCGGGCCAGACTTCGAGCGGCTGGCGAGGGTCCTCGCGCCAGCGCCGCACCTGTTCGCGCCAGCGTGGCATGTCATCCAGGTGGCCGGAGTAGCGGCTCACCGCGAGGATGTTCACCCCAAGCGAGGCGGCGAGCAGCCCTCCCGCCACGAGGGCCCGTGCGCGCTCGAAGTGGCTCGGCCCCCAGCGCACGACGGCGAGCAGCAGCAGGTTCCACAGCACCCCGGGTGCGTAGAAGTAGCGCTCTCCGCCCCCCACGTTGATGTAGCCGGATTTGACCGTGCCAATCGAACCCACCAGACAGAGGACGGCGAGGACGAGCGCGCTCCCCAGGTGGAGGATGGCGGTGCCGCGCGGTTGGCGGCGCACCAGGAGCAGGGCCGAGAGGACCGCGACCGCCACCGCCACCGTGATTCCGATGTTGCGGCTGCGCACCTTCGTGGTGCGCTTCGCCTGGATGGACGCGACGACTTCTCGACCCCACTGGCTTCCGAGCACAGGCTCGACCACCACCCGTGTCCCCACGGCGGTGGCCACCATCGCAGGGTCGAACTCCGCGCGCCGCTTGGCATGCTCCGCCCGGCCGTGCCACACGACCCCCGCTTCAAGCAGCGCGCACACGGTGAGCAGCGCGGCCTGTGCCGCGTGCTCGCGCCGGCGCCGCCACACCGCCCGAAGCAGGTAGAGCGGCACGAGGAAGCAGGACACCGGCCCGGACAGTCCCGAGACGACCAGGACGAGGCGCCGTCCCCAGCGCGCTCCCGTCTCCAGGGGCGCCTCGTCCTCGAGCAGGATGAGCGCCGTGGCCAGGGCCAGGTGGAACTGCGAGTTGATGGTGTTGAGCAGCACCTCCTTCCAGGGCGGCGTCACCACCACCAGCGCCGCGGCCACCAGCCGGTGCCACGGCGTGGGCAGGAACGAGAGCCGGCCGAAGAGCACCAGCCACAGCGGCACGGCATGCACCAGGAGCGCAATCAGGGTGGTGACGAGCGGCGCATCTTCGAGCGGCACCACGTTCGCCGCGAGCTGGGCGGCCACGTTGTCGATGAGCGAGTAGTAGCCGAGCGCGGGCCGCCAGAGGGCGGAGCCCCCGTCGTTGAAGGCCATGGCGAAGTAGACGGTGGCCTCCTCCGCCCAGAAGCGGGGGTGTAGGAAGAAGATGGGGTCGCGCAAGGCAGTGGCAAGCAGCCCCAGGAGAAAGGCCAGCGTCAGGAGCCGGCGCTCACGGAGCGCGGCAAGCGATGCACCGTCCAGACGGAGCAGTGATGCGGATTGGGCTTTCACGAAGGTTCCCTGGGCTGCTGCGATGAATCGCGGCGCAGCATATCCATTTTCAGATGGAGTTCGCCACGCCGCCGCGAAGAACTCCATGCAGAAGCGCAGCTCCTCCCGATGCGGCCCAATCCGGGCCTTGAGTGCCGCAAGTGAGACTGGAGCAATGGCTTTCGCGCACCACGACGGAAACGCGAACGGATGCCCCGTGCCCGTAGGTGACGCACCCCGCGCCGTTCCACCTGCTCACCAGACGTCACCACGCCAGACTCCTGGCGTGGGGGACGGTCACTCGTGAATTCACGCGCCTGAACGCGTGTGGTGGGCAACGCCGTGCCCGAGCCGCCAGTTCGTTGCGCGCGGCCCTTCCTGTACACGCCGCGTCGATTCCACGGACTGGAGGAAACGGCGTGAACGCATTTCGAGTGCAGATTCTCTGCGGAGTGGCGGCGTGGCTCCTGGCGGGTGCATCGCTGGCGCAGCTACCCACCAAACAAGCCAACGTCGGTGACAGCATGTCCCAGGGCGCCGGCGCGGATGGGTGGCCTGGAGACCACCCCGAGCTGAGCTGGGTGCGAGGCACGTCCAGCAACGTCTACTCGGTGTTCATGCGCTATCAGGAGCTGGTGCCGTCCTTCACCCAGCAGCCCGAGTCCGTCTCGGGCGCCGAGATGGTGGGTGGGGGCAACAACTTCGCGGCCCAGGCGGCGCGAGTCTGCGCGCAGGAGGAGAAGCCGCAGACCGTCTCGGTCCTGCTCGGGTCGAATGATGTGTGCAACCGGCCGAGGTCCTCCAGCGCGGATGCCACCGCGAACATGTACTCGCTCGACACCTGGGTGAACGCGCTACGAGCGGGACTGGACCAGCTCGCGGCGTGCCTCCCGCCTGGCGCGACGGTGCACGTGCTGAGCTTCCCGCGGGTGGATTTCCTCTATAGCGCGGGGTACGCCAAGGGCCTGTGGTGCCCCTATGTCGTCTGGCCCGGCGCGGGCATCTGCCGCATCGTCACCGCGGAGAGGAGCGGCGCCCGGCGAGCGCAGATCGGCGCCCGCGTCAATGAGTACAACGAGGCGACCCGCGCCGAGGTCGAGCTGTACCGGGCCAACGCCGACGGCCGCAATCCAAGAGGCATCCACTTCGTGGCGGACTGGCAGGGCTCCATCGAGAACGGCTATGCCAACACCTCGGTGGGCACGTATGTCTTCCGCGCGGCGGACATCAACGGCACGGACTGCTTCCACCCCAGCGTGTCCGCGCAGAGAAAGCTGGCCTGCGTGGCATGGGCCTCCAATCCGCATGGCGCTGGCACCGCCTCGGAATGCCTCCAGTAAGTGCATCGCAATCACGGGGGAAACGACCATGAAAATCCTTTCCATGCTGACCTTGGGTATTGCTGTTTCAATGCTCTCCGCCTGCTCCACCGAGACGCTTCCGCGTGAGGGCAATACCGGGGAGGCGCTCCACACGGGCGTGAGCGAGGCGGAGCTCTCGATGTTGCTGGCGCCGGAGCCAGGCGCGACGGCGGCGGACTACGAGGCACGCACCCACCGGTATCGCCTCTTCGGAGTCCAGCTCAGTCAGGTCCCGTCCGAGTCCTTCGCGACGCTGGCGGAGACCTCCACCTGGGAGACTCGCAACCTGTACGTGGGTGAGTTGCTGGGCCGCAACCTCCGGGTGACGGCCATCACCCCCGAGGGCCTTCAGCTGACGGGGGCCGAGGGCGCCCGGGTGCTTTCGGTGGGCCGGGATGTGCCCCTTCGTGTCATCCACCATCGTTTCGACAGGGCCGCCGTTCATGAGGGCCGGCTCCACTGGCGGGTGAAGGGAGACGTGGTGGCACGGATTCGCGGCCAGTTCGGCCCGGCCGCACGGGCGGAGTCCGTGAAGGTGTTTCCGGAACCGGCCATCCGGCTCACCCACGTCCAGGAAGCTGGCGTCCTCGCGCGGCTCGGCTTCCGCGAGGGCGACCTGCTCTTCAGCATGAACGGGGAGCGGCTCACTCCCGACAACCTGGGCTCCCTGGCCGACCGGCTCACCGAGCCCGGAAGCACGGTGCGCCTCGAGGTGTTCCGCGAGTCCGCGTTCCAGACCCTCACCTTCACGGTGGACGGCCCATGAGCCAGCCCGGCGGAATGCGGCTGAACCGTCGTCACTTCCTTCACCTCTCCGCGGTGGGCGGGGGGGCCTTGGTGCTGGGCCCCGGCTTCTGGAAGAAGGCCTACGCGGCGCCGGCCCAGCCCGGACCGTGCCCCTATGGGGCCATCTCCGGCTCGGCGGATGTCAATGGCGTGCGGCTTCCGGCGGGCTTCGCCTCGCGCATCATCGCGCGCACGGGCGAGGTGGTTCCGGGCACGGGCTACACGTGGCACGGCAACCCGGACGGTGGCGCCTGCTTCGCCACGGGTGACGGCGGCTGGGTCTACACGTCCAACAGCGAGCTGCCCGTGGGCGGCGGGGTGTCCGCGGTGCGCTTCGACGGCGGCGGCAACGTGGTGTCCGCGTACCGCATCCTCGGCAACACCGTGAGCAACTGCGCCGGTGGCCCGACACCGTGGGGCACGTGGCTGTCCTGCGAGGAGTGGGACGGAGGCCATGTCTGGGAATGCGACCCGTACAATCCCTCCCAGGGCGTGCGGCGCAGTGCGCTGGGCACCTTCGCGCACGAGGCCGTGGCGGTGGACCCGGAGGGCCGGCGGCTGTACCTGACGGAGGACCGCGCCAACGGGCGCTTCTACCGCTTCACGCCGTCCAACTGGCCGTCACTGGCGTCCGGCACCCTGGAGGCGGCGCGCATTTCCGGTGACGCGCTGGCGGGCACCGCCAGCCTGAGCTGGTACAGGGTGTCCGCGTCGTTGCCCGCGTGGCTCCAGCTCGCGGGGCTCCGGACCTCCGCCTTCAATGGTGGCGAGGGCTGCTGGTACGACAGCGGCGTCGTCTACTTCACCACGAAGGGCGACAACCGCGTGTGGGCCCACACGCCAGCCACCGGGCGGATGGAGATTCTCTACGACGACAACATCTACCCGGACTCGCCGCTCACGGGCGTGGACAACGTCACGGTGTCGCGCTCGGGCGACCTCTACGTGGTCGAGGACGGCGGCGACCTCCAGATTTGCATCATCACCCCGGACCGGATGGTGGCGCCGTTCCTCCAGATCGAGGGCCACGGAGGCTCGGAAATCACCGGCCCCGCGTTCAGCCCGGACGGGCACCGGCTCTACTTCAGCTCGCAGCGTGGCGTGAATGGCCAGGGCCAGGGCATCACCTTCGAGGTGACGGGGCCCTTCCGCTGAGGCCCTTTCATGCGGTGAGCCGCGAAGAGAAGTCGCTGACCCAATCATGAGTCATGCCGGACCGTGGGCCCGCGCTCCCACCTCGGTGGGGAGCGAGGTCCACGGTCTGGCAGGGTGGGGCGCCGCCCGGAACACGCTGCCCGCGGCGCCGCTCAAAGGCCTCGCACGGAGAAGAGCATCGTCCGGTCCCACCCGGGCTCGATGGCCGAGGCCCCCGCCAGCAGCGCGAGTGCGACGCCCGTGGCTCCCACGACGAGGCCCGGCTCCTCGGTCCACCCGAGGCGCCCGTCGGGTTGCCGCCCTCGCGCACGAAAGCCCCCCACGCCCTGTCCCACCTGGTGCGAATCCAGCGTGCGTCGCAGCCACTGCCGCGCGGCCTCCCCCAGGGTGGCATCCCCGCTGGCCTGGTACAGGCGATTGAAGAAGTGCGCGAGACCGGCGGTGCCATGGCACAGCCCTGGCTCCTCGAAGCGGGCCTCCTCCTCCCGTGCCTCCCGTGCGGCGGCGCGCGCGAGCACCAGCGCGCGCGCCTCGCCCTCGGCGTCATCCAGAGCGCGCGCGCACCAGAAAAGCCCGAGCGCGACGCCGGGCGTGCCGTAGCACCAGGCGGGCCGGGTGCTGGCGGCGGGACCGGTCGGCGGGAGGTAGGCGGGAGCGCGGTGGGCCTCGCACTGCGCTTCGAGGAAGGTGCGCGCGCCCATCAACACGTCGCGACCGGCCGGCGTGAGCACCTCGGCGCGGTGTGCCCCCGCCAGGACCGCGAGCATCCCGGCGGCCCCGTGGGCGAGGCCCAGGTCCCAGGCACCCGACGGGAAGCGCTCGCGCTTGGTTGGGGGCAGGTGCTCGGCGGGAGTCCACCAGCCGCGGCCTTGCGGCGCACGCTGCGCGGCCTCGGTGAGGCGGACGGCGACGCGTGCGAGCAGCGCGCGCGCACGCGGGTCAGGCAGCCGCTCCAGCGCGTACACGCCCACGCCCGCCAGCCCGGAGATGAGGTCCAACCCGCGTCCCGGCGCGGGTGCGCCAGCGGCGACCTCCTCGAGCTGCTCGTCCACATCCTCCAGCCCGTCCGCGTCCGCTGCGTCCAGGTGGGCCAGTGCCCATGCGAGTCCGGTGAAGCCCCGGAAGAGCGACGCGTCCAGCGTGACGTCGGCCGCGCGGGCCGCGGCGGCCTCCAGCAGCGCCTCCGGCTCCCCCGAATCGAGCCCCGCGCGCGCGAGGTACGCGCTCAGCAGCGCCGCCGAGGGCAGGCCGTCGTCCAGGGAGGGATTGGCGCGGCGGAGGGCGCCGGCCCGAAGGGCCTCGTACACGCCCCGGGCGAGTTCGAGCGCTCGGAGACGCTCCGCGCCGTCGAGCACGGGATGCCAGGCAGGGGCAGAGGACATGGGGGGGACACGCGAGGCTCGACGGGCACCGGCCCACCGCGAGGGCGGGCCTCGGGGAGGGCGGTGCCGTTCGGCGTCAGCGCGCTAGCAGTAGCACCAGCTCTGCGCCGATCCATCACACATCGGCTCGGTGCTCGGCTGAGTACCGCCAGCGACGGCGTCCAGCAGGTTGAGCGCGCTGTTGTCCAGCGTGCGCACCGTCTCGCGCTTCAGCTTCAGCTTCGTCTTCTGGGGCTTCGGGTCCTTCTGGTCCATGGGGGGCTCCTTCGAAGGGATGCGCGAGGGCACGGGATGTGCCTCCGCGGCGTCAGGCTCGACGCGTGGCTGACCACGCACGACATCGTGGTTTGAGCCACGAAAACGATTATCAGCCTGGTGACGTGGCTTTGCCATAACCTCTTGCCGAGTCTGCTCAGACCCTGTTCTCGGGCGGCGGGCCGCGGTTCATGAACACACCTTGTTTCTGCCTTCGGCTCTACGGCGCTCCGCGTTACATCCGCTTCGGAGGCCGCGTCGCGAGCGGCTCAGGCGCTACGCAAAGGGGAGATGGGAGGCTGTTCCTTCGGCCCCACCGGGCGGGGGTTGGCATCGACGCTCATTTCGTGCATCCACTCACCCGGGGGCGCCGACCCTCCACCCGGGACCTTTCTTGAAACACATCAGACCTTTCACCGGAGACGCCGCCGCGTTCCGTGATGACGGCTTCATCGCCATCCGCACCCCGTTGCTGCCATTGGACGTGCTGGTGGAATGGAGCCAGGGCCTGAAGGCCCCCGGGGCCCGCCCAGAGGAGCGCGAGGCCGCGCTCGCCGAGGACCGAGCCCTGCTGCGCCAACGGCTGCGCGCGCACGTGGCCGACCCGGTGGTGCGCGAGGCGCTCTTCATCGCCTCGCCCTCCCTGGACGAGAGCCTGCCGGCGTGGCTGGAGCGGCCGGACTCGGAGGCGGGGCTGAAGGTGGAGCACACGCTGGTGCGCTACCTGGCGCGCATGGCGGGCCGGGCTACGCCCTTCGGCCTCTTCGCCGGGCACGCGGTGGGCAGCCTGGGAGAGGGCGCCGCGCTGCGCATGCGTGGGCGCTCCGGCATCCGCCGGCACACGCGGCTGGACATGGACTACGTCACCGCGCTCGTCGCCCACGTGTGCCGCTCGCCCGAGGCGGTGCGCGAGCTGCGCTACGTGCCCAACTCCAGCATCTACCGGGCCGGCGGCCAGCTCCGCTACCTGGATTCGCGGCAGCACCACCGCGAGCGCTCCTACCACCTGGTGGCCGTGGAGCCCGAGCCCGTGCTGGACGCCACCCTGGAGCGCGCCGGGGCCGCGCTGGGCGGCGTCTCGCTGGAGGAGCTGGCAGGACCGCTGGCGGCGGAGGCGGACGTGCCGCGCGAGGAGGCCCTGGAGTACCTGGAGAGCCTGGTCGCGGCGCAGCTCCTGGTGCCGGCCTGGGCGCCGCTCGTCACCGGCCCCGAGCCGCTGCCCGCGCTGCTGGAGCAGGCCCGCGCCATGCCGGTGCTGGCGCCCGTCTGCGAGAAGCTGGCCGCCGTGGGCGAGGCCCTCTCCCGCATCGACGCCCAACCCGTGGGCCTGCCGCCCGCCACGTACCGCGAGGCGGCCCGCCCGCTGGAGTCGCTGCCCGTGCCGCTGGAGATGTCCCGCCTCTTCCAGGTGGACATGTTCCGCGCCCCCGGCGAGGTGCGCCTGCCGCGCGGCGTGGTGGACGAGGTGCTGCGCGGCGTGACGGCGCTGCGGCGCATGGTGCCCGCGCAGGACGGCACGCACCCCATCACCCGCTTCAAGCAGCGTCTACAGGAGCGCTACGAGGGCCGCGCCGTCCCGCTGCTGGAGGCGCTGGACGAGGAGAGCGGTATCGGCTTCAACGCCTCGCAGGCCCCCGGCGCCGGCACCGGCCCGCTGCTGGCTGGCTTCCGCTTCCCCGCCGGGGCAGAGCGCGAGAGCCCGCGCTGGGAGCCGCGCTGGACGTACCTGCTGCACCGGATGGAGGAGGTGCGCCGGCGCGGTGCGCGGGAGCTGGTGCTCGACGAGGCGGACGTGAAGGCCATGGAGGCGCCGAAGGCCGCGGAGCTGCCAGAGGCCTTCGGCGTGGTGGGCTCGGTGCTGGCGGAGTCGGCCGCGGCGGTGGACGCGGGGCGCTTCCGCTTCCTCTTCGAGAACGTACACGGCCCGTCGGGCGCCGTGTACCTGGGGCGCTTCTGCCACGGCGACGCGACGCTGGAGGAGGCGGTGCGCCGCTACCTGCGCGCCGAGGAGGCCCTGCGCCCGGATGCCCTCTTCGCCGAGGTGGTGCACCTGCCCGAGGGCCGCGTGGGCAACGTCATCTGCCGCCCCGCGCTGCGCGGGCATGACCTGGTGTTCCTCGGGCAATCGGGCGTGGCGCCGGAGGCGCGCATTCCCATGTCGGACCTGTGGGTGTCCGTGGAGGAGGGGCGCGTGGTGCTGCGCTCCCACCGGCTGGGACGCGAGGTGATTCCGCGCATGTCCAATGCCCACAACTTCAGCGTGCACGGGCTGGGGGCGTACCGCTTCCTCTGCGCGCTCCAGTCCCAGGGGCGCGGAGGCCTGTCGTTCCGGTGGGGCCCGCTGGCGGACTCGCCCTTCCTGCCCCGGGTGGTGCTGGGGCGCGTGGTGCTGGAGCCGGCCACGTGGACCGTGCGGGCCGCCACGCTGCGGGCCTGGGGCGAGGCGCGCGGCGTGGCCCGCTTCGACGCCGTGCAGCGCTACCGCGAGGAGGTGGGGCTACCCCGCTGGGTGTGCCTGCGCGACGGCGACAACCAGCTCCCCGTGGACCTGGACAACGTGCTGTGCGTGGAGACGCTGGTGCAGCTCGTCCGCTCGCGTGCGGGTGCCACGCTGGAGGAGCTGCTGCCCGGCCCGGACGACGTGTGCGTGGAGGGCGAGACGGGGCGGTACACGCACGAGGTGGTCATCCCCTTCGTGCGCCGGCAGCCGGAGGAGGTGCCTTCGGTGGCGGGTGCGCGCGAGACGCGGCCCGTGGCGGCGCCCGGGGTCGTGAGCGGCGCGCGCGCTTCAGGTGCTCCGGCCAGCGCCAGCCTGGATGCGCCCTTCAAGCGCCGCTTCCCGCCCGGCTCGGAGTGGCTGTACCTCAAGCTGTACGCGGGCACGAGCACGCTGGAGCGGCTCTTGCGCACCTCGCTGCGGGAGGCCGTGCGGAAGGTGGAGGCCTCGGGCGCGGCGGACCGGTGGTTCTTCCTCCGCTACCACGACCCGGAGCCGCACGTGCGGCTGCGCTTCCACGGGGACCCGCGCCGGCTGGAGTCCGAGGTCTGGCCGGTGCTGCGCGAGACGTGCGAGGCCGCGCTGGCGGTGGACGAGGCGTGGCGCGTGCAGCTCGACACCTACGAGCGCGAGCTGGAGCGCTACGGCGGCCCCGCCGGCATGGAGGCGTGCGAGGCCCTGTTCCACGCCGACAGCGAGGCGGTGCTTTCCCTCCTGGAAGCCTACGCGGGAGACGCGGGAGCCGACGCCCGCTGGCGCCTGGCCCTCAGGGGACTGGACGGGCTGCTGGACGCCCTGTCGCTGAGCCTGGAGCAGAAGCTGGCCGTGACGCGGAAGCTGCGCCAGGGCTTCGGGGCCGAGCACAAGGTGGACAAGCGCTTCGAGGAGCAGCTCAACACGCGCTACCGTAAGGAGAGCCGGGCCCTGGAGGCGCTGCTGCGCGCCACGCCCGATGACGGCGGCCCCTGGCGCCCGGGGCTGGAGATCCTCCAGCGCCGGGCCGGGCGGCTGGCGCCGGTGGCCGAGGCGCTGCGGCGGGCCGAGGCGGCGGGCCGGCTCACCGTGCCGGTGGAGGCGCTGGCCGGAAGCTTCCTGCACATGCACGTCAACCGGATGCTCCCAGCCGACCAGCGGGCCCAGGAGCTCATTCTTTATGACTTCCTCTCCCGCCTGTATCGTTCGCGCCAGGCCCGGATGAAGCAGGCATGAGCGAGCCGCAACCACCCCCGCAGCCGCAACCGAAGCTCTTCCGCCAGGAGGCGCTGGACTACCACGCGCGCCCCGAGGCCCGGGGCACGCTGCTGCGCGTGATGCCCGCGTGGATGGACGCGGCCTGGTGGGTGGTGGTGGCGCTGGTGCTGGTGGCCGGCGTGGGCCTGGCGCTGGTGGACATCAACGACCATGCGCGCGGGCCGGTGCTGGTGCGCATCAAGGGCCTGGAGGAAGTCACCGCCACCGCGGGCGGGCGCGTCAGCCGGGTGCTGGTGCGCCGGGGCGAGCGCGTGCGCGCGGGTCAGCCGCTGGTGGAGCTGTACTCCAGCGGCGAGGCCGCCGACCGCCTCCGCGTGCAGGAGGAGTTCCGCTCCCGGCTGGCCGCGTGGCTGCTGGAGCCCCAGAACATGGGCACCCGGCAGGAGCTGTCCGCCCTGCGCGCGCAGCTCGAGCTGAGCGAGGCGCGCATGGGCGAGCGCGTGCTGAAGGCCCCGTGCGACGGCCAGGTGGGGGAGGTGCGCGTGCGGGAGCAGCAGTTCCTGGCCGTGGGCGAGGTGGTGGTGTCGCTGGTGCGCGAGGGCGCCGAGGCCTGGGCGGTGGCGCTGCTGCCCGGCCAGTACCGCCCCCTCCTGCACCCGGGCCTGCCGCTGCGCATGGAGCTGACGGGCTTTGCGTACTCGTGGCAGTCCCTGCAGGTGGCCACCGTCAGCGACGAGCTGGTGGGCCCCGCCGAGGTGCGCCGCTACCTGGGCCCCGGCCTCCAGGACGCGGTGAAGGTGGATGACGGCCCCGTCGTCGTGGTGGAGGCGAAGCTGCCCTCGGACTCGTTCCAGGCCAGCGACGGCACCTATGCGTACTACACGGGCATGCCCGGCCAGGCCTGGGTGACGGTGCGGGCCCGCAACGGCTGGATGACGCTGCTGCCCGTCCTGGAGCTGCTCGGGAAGCCACGTGACTGAGCCCAACGACTCACCTTCCTGGTCCGAGCGCTTCCCCGCGCTGGGACGGCTGGGCGCCACCCTGCGTCGCCGCCGCATTCCGTACGTGGCGCAGCTGACGGCGGTGGACTGCGGCGCCGCCTGCATCGCCATGGTGCTGGGCTACTGGGGCCGCCACGTCACCCTGGACGAGGTGCACGTCGCCGCGGGCCTCACCATCCGCGGCATCAGCGCCCGTGCCCTGCTGGAGGCCGGCCGCCGCTTCGGCCTGGTGGGCCGCGCGGTGCAGGCGGACATGGACCAGCTCGACCTGCTGGAGCCGGGCGCCGTGCTGCACTGGGAGTTCCGCCACTTCGTCGTCTTCGAGCGCGTGGTGCGCGGAGGCGTGGAGGTGGTGGACCCGGCCATCGGCCGCCGCTTCGTGCCCACCGAGCAGCTTCGCAAGTCCTTCACCGGCGTGGCGCTGCTGTTCGAGCCGTCGGAAACCTTCGAGACGGCGAAGCCCCGCCGGGGGCCTCGCCGCTACCTGCGCCTGCTCCTGGAGGAGCGGCCCGCCCTCTTGCGCGTGGCGGTGATGTCGCTGTTGCTCCAGCTCTTCGCCCTGGCGCTGCCGTCGCTCACCGGCGCGGTGGTGGACCGGGTGCTGCCCGGAGGGGACCTGCCGCTGCTGGGCATCCTGGGCGCGGGCATGGCGATGCTGGTGGTCTTCCAGTTCCTGTCCTCGCTGGTGCGCGCGCACCTGCTGTTGCAGCTGCGTACGCACCTGGACGCCCGGCTGACGCTGGGCTTCCTGGACCACCTGGTCCACCTGCCGTTCTCCTTCTTCCAGCTCCGCTCGGCCGGCGACCTGATGAACCGGCTCAACAGCAACACCACCGTGCGCGAGCTGCTCACGTCGGGCGCGCTGTCGGCGCTGCTGGACGGAGGCCTGGTGCTGCTCTACCTCGCGCTGCTGTTCGCGGGCAGCCCGCGCATGGGCGCGCTGGTGGCGGGGCTGGCGCTGCTCCAGTACGGCGTGTTCGCCTTCGCCGCCCGCCGGCAGCGCGAGCTGATGGCGCGGAACCTGGAGGTGAGCGCTTCCGCCCAGAACTACGAGGTGGAGATGTTCACCGGCGTCCAGACGCTGAAGGCCATGGGGCTGGAGGACCGCGCGGTGCAGCACTGGTCCAACCTCTACGTGGACGTGCTCAACGTGTCGCTGGAGCGAGGCCGGCTGCAGGCGCTCACCGACTCGCTCACCGCGACGCTGCGCATGGCCTCGCCGCTGGTGGTGCTGGCGGTGGGCACGCTGCTGGTGATGGAGGGCACGCTGACGCTGGGCGAGATGCTGGCCCTCAACGCGCTGGCGGCGGGCTTCCTCGTGCCCGTGTCCAACCTGGTGACCACCGCCTTCCAGCTCCAGCTGGTGGGCAGCTACCTGACGCGCGTGGACGACGTGCTCCAGGCCACCGCCGAGCAGGCCCCCGGAGTCACCCGGCGCGGCCACCGCCTCCAGGGCCGTATCGAGGTGGAGAACGTGTCCTTCCGCTACGGCCCCTACTCGCCGCTGGTGGTGCAGGACGTGTCGGTGACCATCGAGCCCGGGCAGTTCGTGGCCATCGTCGGCTCCTCGGGGGCGGGCAAGTCCAGCCTGGCGCACCTGCTCCTGGGGCTGTACCTGCCCAGCTCGGGCACCATCCGCTATGACGGGGTGCCGCTGACGGAGCTGGAGCTGAAGGAGCTGCGTCAGCAGGTGGGCGTGGTGCTCCAGGCGCCCTCGCTGTTCCGCGGGGACATCCGCCGCAACATCGCCTACGCGGACGCGCAGCTGCCGCTGGACCAGGTGCAGGCGGCGGCGAAGCGCGCACAGGTGCACGAGGACATCATCGCCATGCCCATGGGCTACGAGACGGTGCTCAGCGAGATGGGCTCCTCGCTGTCCGGCGGCCAGCGGCAGCGGCTGGCCCTGGCGCGGGCGCTGGTGAACAGCCCCGCCATCCTCCTCCTGGACGAGGCCACCAACGCGCTGGACGCGCGCACCGAGCGCGCCGTGCAGGACGCCATCGCCGAGCTGAAGTGCACGCGCGTGGTCATCGCCCACCGGCTGAGCACGGTGAAGCACGCGGACCTCATCCTGGTGATGAAGGGCGGCCGGCTGGTGGAGCGCGGCACGCACGCGGAGCTGCTGGCGCGCGGCGGGGACTATGCCGAGCTGGTGACCGCCCAGGACGGCGGCCCGGCCCGCAAGGCGGCGGGGTAGCCCGCATGCGCTTCGCCCCGGACGTCATCCTGGACCTCACCCCGCTGCCGGAGCGCGCCGGCCGGGTGCCCTTCGGCGCCGTGCTGCACCAGTTGCTGCGCGACGGCTTCGAGCCGGAGGCCTCGCGCCGGGCGCTGGAGGCCTTCAACGCGCGCGCGGGCGAGGCGCTGCTGCGACCCGGGGCGGTGGACGACGGCGGCTTCCTCGTGGACGAGGACGTGCTGTTTCCCGAGGAGGGCCCGTGGTGGTGGGTGCTCCAGCAGGGCGAGGCGCGGTGGACGACGCGGCTGGAGGTGGACGCGGTGCCCGTCGTCGCCGCCTTCCTTCGCGCCGCCGGACAGGCGGGCTCGCTGGAGGAGGCGCGCGCCGCGTGGCCCTTTGGCGACGAGGACTGGCGCGACTCGCTCTTCGACTCCGCGCCGCCGCCTGGCCCATGGCCGGAGCCGTCCGGGCCCGGCCTCTACCGGCGTGAGCACGCCAGCGTGCGGGTCTGCTCGCGGACCACGTCCGTGCTGGTGGACCCCATTGCGTTGCAGCGGCGGCTGCCGCACATCGGCTCGGCGCCGGGCAACCTGGGCCCTGGCGCCCCCGGTGCGCTGGCGGTGACGCACGGGCATGTGGACCACTGGCATGTGCCCTCGCTGCTGGCGCATGGAGGTGTGCCGGTGCTGGTGCCCCGGGTGCCCCGCCGCAACCTGCTGACCATGCAAGACTTCTCGCGCGTGCTGGACGTCTGCGGGGAGCCGGTGCGGGCCCCGGCGTGGGGCGAGACGGTGTGGGTGGGCGACATCCGCGTGGACGTGCTGCCCTTCTACGGCGAGCAGCCGGTGCCGGACGGGCCGCCACTGGCGCGGGGGCTGCGAAGCTGGGGCAACTGCTACCGCTTCACCACCGAGGACTTCTCCTGCGTGCTGCTGGTGGACAGCGGGACGGACCCGGACGGGCGCATGGAGGACGTGGTGGCGCGCTCGTGCCGCGAGCACGGCCCGGTGGACGCGGTGCTGGTGTGCCAGCGCGAGTTCCTGTCGCCCTTCTTCGGCGGGTTGGGCCACTACTGGGCCGCGCTGCCGTGGACCCGGCTGAGGGAGCTGTACGCGGACTCCCAGGCCGGGCGATTGGCCAGCGCCACGGCCGGGCCCGCGGGAGTCGCCCGGCTGTGCGCGGCGGCGGGAGCCCGGTATTTCCTGCCCTACGCCAACGGCTTCGAGGGCGTGGGGCGCTCCATCTCCGACGTGGGCTGGGGCCTGGGCGAGCCGTCCGAGGCCGCCTGTGGCGTGGTGGTGCGCGAGCACCTGGCACGGCTGGGCGCCTCCACCGAGGTGCTGGACTGGGCGCCCGGGGACGTGGCCCGCTTCGAGCGGGGCGCTCTCCGGCTGCACCGCTACGCGTCGATACGCGGAGGCTAGCGGCCCTGCACGCGCGCTTCGGGGTGGAGGAACACCTCCGCCAGCAGGCCCGTGGACAGCCGGCCCTTGAGCCGCGCCGGCACCTGGAGCAGCGCCTCGGCCTTCTGGTGACGCGAGGCCGGGTCCACCTCCGGCGACAGGCGGTCCACCGTGCCCGTCAGCTCCTCGCCCACCGCCGACAGCCGCACCCGCACCGTGGCGCCCACGCGCAGGGCTGGCGCCAGCCCCTCCGGCACGGCGAAGCGAAGCCGCAGCTCCTCGCTCACCAGCCGCACCACCGGGGTGGCGCGGCTCACCCGCATGCCTGGGGTGAGGTACTGCTCCGTCACGGTGCCGGTGAAGGGGGCGCGGATGCGCGCCTGGGCCAGGTCCCGCTCGGCCTGGGCCATCCGGGCCAGCGCCTCGGACTGCCGGGCCTGGGCCAGCGCCACGTCCGCGTCCGCCACCGCCACCTCGCCGCGCGCGGCTTCTTCCGCCTCGGCGGCGGAGAAGGCGCGGATGCGCTCCTCGCGCTCCAGCCGCTGCTTCGCCTGGACGAGCACCAGGGCCGCGCGTCGCGTGGTGGCCTCGGCGGCGCGGACGTTGGCCTTGCGCGCCTCCAGCTCCAGCCGCAGCGGCTCCACGTCCAGCGAGGCCAGCACCTCCCCGGCCTGCACGCGCTTGCCCAGGTGCGCGGGCACCTCCGCCAGCCGGCCCTCCACCTCGGAGACGACGTCCAGCGTCTGGCTGGCCACCACCACGCCCAGCAGCGGCTGGGAGGCCTTCAGGGCCTGCTCGGGAAGGGCGGGGGCCTCGGGCGTGGACGCCCCGGCGCTGCCCGCGCACGCCAGCAGCCAGCCCGCGGTGAGCCACCGTGGCCACTGTCCTCCTCGCCTTGCCCGGGGCCCGGAACGCATCGCTCGGCCGCAATGTAGCCCATCCCGCCGCCGGCTCCACCGAGGACGTCACCGGAGGCGGCCGTAGCACGCTCCCTCGGACCCGGGTAGCGGGTGCGCCGGGGCCCATGGGCCTTCCTTCCTCTCAGGGGACACCGGGGGCGGTGTCAGCGGGAGCTTCACGGTGAAGGTGGAGCCCTGGTTCGGCGCGCTCTCCACGCAGATGGTGCCGCCCAGCGCCTCCACAATCTGCCGGGTGATGTAGAGCCCCAGCCCCAGGCCTCCGTAGTGCCGCTCACTCACCGCGCGCTCGAACTTCTCGAAGATGCGCGACAGCGCCTCCGGGGCAATGCCGATGCCTTCGTCGCGGACGGCGATGCAGGCCAGGTGGCCCTCGCGCCAGACGCGCGCCCGGACGGGGCGGCCCCCGCCGTACTTCTGCGCGTTGGACAAGAGGTTCGTCATCACCTGCTCCAGCCGCTGGCGGTCCCACACACCCACCAGGGGCTCGGGGACGTCCACCATCAGCCGGCCGCCGAGGCGGAGCACCTCGGGCTCGAAGCGGGCCGCCGCGTCGCGCACCAGCGCGCTGAGGTCCACGACCTCCAGCGTCATCGAGAAACGCCCGGCGTTGATGCGGGAGACGTCGAGCAGCTCGTCCATCAACGACGACAGGCGCTGCACCTGCTGCCGCATCATGTCCAAATCACTCGACAGCCGGGGGAAGCGCTCGCGGGGGAGCGACTCCGCGGTGCGCGCCAGCAGCTGGAGCTTGAGGGACAGCGGCGTCAGCGGCGTCTTCAGCTCGTGGCTGGCCACCTGGAGGAACTCCTCGCGCACGCGCACGGCCTGCTGCGCCTCGTGGTACAGCCGGCCGTTGTCCACGGCGAGGGCGGCGCGGCGGGCGAGGTCCTCGGCCGTCTCCAGGTCCGCCTGGGTGAAGCGCCTGCCGGGGGCAATCGCGAGGAAGGTGATGACTCCCAGCGTGCGGCCCCGCGCCACCATCGGCACGGACATCACCGACTGGAAGCCGATGGCACGCATGTGCGCCAGGTGCTCCGGGCTGTAGGCCGCCCTCTGCTTGTACGCGTCGTCCGCGTCCTCGACGAGCAGGGCCCGTGCCTCGAGCAGGACCCGGCTGGGCAGGTGCGACGGGTGGCCCGAAACCTGGGGCGGGAAGCGCACCGTCTCCCGGGCCAGCGGCTCCAGCGCGGGGTCCGCCCAGGAGACCTTCACCCGCTTGATTCCCCCGCCCTCCTGGAGGAGGTCCACCATGCACCAGTCGCCGAGCACGGGCACGGCGAGCTGGGTGGCGCGCGCGAGCGTGTCCTCGTAGTCGAGTGACTCGGAGAGGATGCGGCTCGCCTCGGACACGAAGGCCAGGCGCTCCTCTCCGCGCTTGCGCTCGTGGATGTCGATGACGGAGCCGATGTAGCCGAGGAACTCGCCGGACTCGCCCACCCGGGGGCTGGCGTAGGCCAGGGTCCAGCGGTACTGGCCGTCGCGCGTGCGAAGCCGGTACTCCACGGGGTACGGCACCCAACGCGCGATGGACGCCTGGAGGACGCCGCCCACCTTCGCGCGGTCCTCTGGGTGGATGGCGTCCAGCCACCCCAACCCAAGAGCCTCCGCCTCCGTCTGGCCGGTGAAGTCGTACCACCGGCGGTTGTGCCAGACGCAGGACACCCTGGCATCGGTCATCCACAGCATGACGGGGGCGCTGTCCGCCAGCTTGCGGAAGAGCGTCTCGCTCTCGCGCAGCCGCTCCTCCCGGTCCTTCAGTTCCTGCGCGGCGCGGCGCCGCTCCGTCACATCCTTGATGAAGAGGATGAGCCCCGTGGCACACGGAGACGCGCGCGACTCGAACCAGGCATTGGAGATGGGGACGAAACCCTCGTGCACGACTTCGACACCGTCGCGCATGGCGCGCAGGTAGGCGGCGCCAAAGGAGCTCGTCCGCAGAGTCGGGAACTCCGCCCACAGCTCGTGGCCCAGCAACTCCTGGCGGGAGCGGCCGAGCACTCGCTCCATCCACGCGTTGACGAAGGACAGGCGCCACTGGCGGTCCACCGCGACGACGCCATGGCCCACGGCATCCAGCATGGCCGCGAACGCGGCGGACGTCGGCTCCAGCGAGGTGTCCAACCCGCTTATCTCCATCATGTGCTGCCCCTCCGGCGACTCCTCGCTTCACGACCTGGCCGGCGGAGTTGCTCTGGCTCCCTCCGGAAGCGACAGGTGCTCTGCCTGCCCGTGAGGCGCACTGGCGTCACCTGCACGCGGCGCGGGCACGCTCTCCTCCAGGCTTGAACAGGGCCGCGCGCTGCGGGTCATCCGCGCGGCTCCAGCCATCCCGGTGCGGGGTCGGAGGGCCGCTTCCCCTTGCGTTCCCGCATGCACGGGATGTCCGGTTGCCGGAACCTCAACCCCTCGAGCATGCGCTCCTGCCGGGCCCGCACCGTGGAGGGCACGTCGTGGGACAGGGGCTTCGTTCCCATGGCCAGGCGGCTCGTGGAGAAAGAGAAGTCGCTGCTGGCGCTCGATCTCAGCTACGCCCAGGGCAAGCGCTGGGGGGCGAGCTGAGCCGCGACGCGAAGCACCACTGACAGGCTCCAAGCCACCGAGGGCAGGACAGCTCCCCGGCCGCGGTTCCCCCCTTCCTCTTTGGGGGACACCCCCTAGGGCACGTAGACGGTGTTGATGCCCGGAGCCGCCGGGTCATAGAGCACGACGATGACGTCGCGGCTGGGGAGGAAGTCGAACTCGGACGCGCTGTCCAGGGAGAGACGGCCCTCATACCGCTCGCCGCGCGCGATGAAGCTCCAGCGCAGCTCCGTGGGCGGCGGCGCCTTCTTGTTCACCGGCTTTCCGTCGCCGAAGTACGTGACCCGCGCGAGAATCGGGATGCCCACGCGGGCCGCGCGCGACTCACGGTGGTTGGTCCGCACGACGAGCAACAGACCCACGGCGCCCACGAGAGGGAACAACAGCGCGATCCCTCCCCAGCGCCCCATGGGGATGAGGGTGGTACCGCGGATACGGGCCAGGCCTCCGCGCCGCTCGAGGACCACGCGCTGGCCCGGCTGAAAGCTGCCGCCCGGCTCGCAACTACGCCCCACCAGCGTGCCGTCCTCCGAGTGGAAGCGCGCGCAGTACACGGGCGAAAGGGACCTGCGCCTGCGCATCCCCACCTCGACCGAGTCGACGACGCCGGGGACTTCGACGGAGTGGTGGTCCAGCAGCAGGTCCCCCACGGCACGATGGGACTGGAAGAAGGCACAGAAGAGCCCAATGCCCAGCAGGAAGAAGAGGCTGGTGTAGAGCGCGTAGCGCTGGGGGCCCGCGAAGGCGAGCACCAGGCGCCGGGCCTCCTTCGAGGGCACGCGAGGCGCTCTCGGGACGCTCGCGAGCAGGGCCCGCGCCCGCTCGAGGTCGTCCGGCAGCACATCGGCGAAGGTGGCGCGGTTGGTCTCGGGAGGCGGGTCGGACAGCGGGAGCGAAGACATGGGCGGCCATTAAACCAGATCCTGGCCGCCCTGCTCCCTTCACGGGCGATGGGGTGGGTGAAGCCAGGGGTCAGGCCCCATCAGGGGCACAACCATCTTCCCGACCTGCAGCCGCAGGTGGCGGTCCTGCAAGTGCTGCCGTCGAACCAGGAGCACGTCGTCGAGGTCTCGACCTTCCCACAGTACGTCCAGTTCAAGGCGTCGCAGTCCGGCGCGATACAGGTGCAGCTCCCATCGGAGCACACCGCGGCCTCGGCGGTGCCCACGGGCTCATCGCCCGGCCCAGGGCTCGAGGTGGGGGCCTCACCACAGGCCACCAGCAGCGGTCCGGAGAGAACAGCCAGAAGGGTGCAAATCCTGACGCCAAATGAGCTCACGGTCTTCTCCACGCAACGGGTTTGCGCCGGAGTCCGCTGAATGGCACACCGCGGACCCCCGCCGGGTCAGTCTGTCACTCGGGGGAGTCCTCGCATAGGCCCCTGCCGGCGAAGGTTCTGGAAGGATGGCAAAGCGAGAGGCCGTGGACCCGGCGGTGATTGCGCGACTGGATGGGGTCGGGGGCGTGCTCTGATGCGGAGCACCCCTCGGGAGGAGGGAGACCTGCATGAGCGCTGTGCCGCCCCCACCATCGAAGGAGCCGCGTCTCCCTGGCCCGGAAGGGGAGGGGCCACCGCGCTTCCGGCTCGCCTTCCTCGCGCTCGGCTGCGTCTGCGTGGGGCTCGGAGCGCTCGGCACGTTCCTGCCGTTGCTGCCGACGACGCCCTTCCTGCTCATCGCGCTGTGGGCCTTCTCGCGCAGCTCGCGCCGCTTCCATCACTGGCTGTTCACCCACCCGCGCTTCGGGCCCCGGCTCCAGGAATGGCAGCGGCACGGCACCGTCCCGGTCAAGGTCAAGGTGAGCGCGCTGTCCGCCATGGCGGTGAGCTTCGCGCTCCTGACGTTTGTCGCGCGCGTGGAGTGGCCCGTCCTCGTCTTCGCCGGTGGGGTGATGCTCACCGGCGCGGCGTACATCCTGTCGCGCCCCAGTCGTCCACCCTGAGCTGTGGTAACAAAATTGCAACAGAACATCGGGCGAACAGGGCTGGGTTGAGGGGTGTCGACTTCTCCGGTCTCGCTGGCTTTTCCGCTTTGACATCGGAATCAACTTCGCGCTCAATGGGACGTCATCCGGAATGTCCGGATGACGGAGTAACCACCCCGAGAGGCCACTCCTCCTCGAGATGCCTCTCCAGTGCACGCCGGCGTGACGGACCTGCCGGCGGGAGGGACTACATGAAGAAGCTTCAAGTCTCTGGTCGTGCGCGTCTGCTCCTGTTGTCACTCGCCGTTTCGGCCCCCGCTGTCCTCGCTGGCTGTGGCCTCGGGCAGCTCATGAGCGCTCCGTGGATTCCCGATGCGGACAACGACAACGTCGTGTTCCTGGGCGACTCGATTTTCGCGCTCTCGGGGGACATCCAGAAGGCAATCCACATCGAGGCGGGCGGGACGTTCCGCAACTACACGACCTCCGGCGCGGAGCTGGAGGGCGGGGTCATCACCCCCTCCATCCGTGGGCAGTTCGAGCTCGCCGAGAGCGCCAATCCGAACAGCCGCATCGTGGTGATGGACGGCGGAGGAAACGACATCCTCATCCCCACCATCGCGCTCGCCGACCCCTACGACTGCAAGACGCAGTGGTACGAGTTCGGCCGCCTCTCGCAGAGCTGCCGGGACTACATCGATGACATCTACGTCGACGGGGCGGACCTGCTGAACGACATGGCGGCCAGCGGCGTCACCGACATCGTCTACCTCGGCTACTACTACACGAAGGCTGGGCTCCTCGGCGCCGACGACCTCGACGAGGCCGTCGACTACGGAGACCAGATTCTGGCCACGGCGTGCTCGAACTCCGTCGTCGACTGCTCGTTCGTCGATCCGCGGCCGGTGGTGACCAACGCCGACGTCAAGTCCGACGGCGTCCACCCGACGACCTCGGGCTCGAACAAGATCGCCGGGCTCATCTGGGCCGAGCTGGAGCCGCGACTCTGATGCTCGGTCGGCGCGGGAGAATGTGGGTCCTCCTCGCGTCCGGCGCCCTGCTCGTGGCTGGCGCGATTCCCCTCTTTCGAGGCGGGGTCGCGCCAGTCGCGGCGGTGGGGGCGTCTCAGCCCGCTTCGGCGGCTCCCGGAGAAGCGCCACGGCGGTCCCGCGGTGAAGCTCCCGGACGGACGGAGAAGGACCAGGCCGGAGAGCTGGTCGCGCACCTGGCGCGGACGGCGGCCGCCCTCGAGCACGAGGAGGAGACGAAACGGCGAGAGCTCCTCGACGTGGACCCGACGCTCCCGCTGGAGGCGCAGCAGAGCGCGTTTCTCGACCGGCTGTCCGCGGCCGGCGGCGTGGACCCAAGAGCGCCGGACGCCCATCTGGTGCGGTCGCAGGCGACCGAGCTGTTCCTCCGGCTCGAACCGGTGCAGGCGCGCCTCGCCGCGATGCCGGTCGATGAGCGACGGGCCGCCCTCGCCGGCATCCGGCGGCGCATGGGCTACTCCGAGGAGATGATTGCCCGCAAGGCGGCGGAGGATGTGTACCGGGACGCGCGTTGGGAGAACGGGCATGCGTACATGAAGGCGCGAGCGGAGCTGTTCTCGCGGCTCGAGCAGGGTGAAGCCCTCGAGGCCGAGCTCCGTTCCTTGCGTGAGCGGTACTTCGGACACGAGGCTCCGACCATCGCGCGCGAGGAGGACGCGGGGTTCTTCCGCTTCCAACGGCGTCGCGTCCTCGGCCGGAACTGAGAACCGCCGGACCCCCATCCCCGCGCGAGTTCGCCGCGCCGGGTGACCTCAGGGCGTGGTGAAGATGGCGCTGAGCGCGTCGGCATGGGCATTGGGCAGGAGATGCCGGGTGGCGCCCATGCGACTCAGGTCGAGGAAGGGAGCATCAATGGCTGTCACGCGCAGGTAGTGGATGGCGCCCGGCGACAGGAGTCCGGGTGGCAGCCGAACCTGGGTGAGCGAGCCAGGGACGTAGACGTACCCCTTGATGACCAGTGAGCTGAACCTGGGCCCGAAGACCGTCACCCGATAGGCCGAGGGCGTACCCAGGGCCGGTGCCTGCCAGGCGATGACGGGGGTGAGCGAGCCCACCTCCCGCGACGTGCTGGCATCCATCCCGTCGAGGGTCAGCGACCTGGGAGGAGACACGCGCGGACGCACGGGCCCGGCGACGAGGTCCTCCAGCCGCGCCTGCGTGAACAGGTTGCCCAGGACTCCATACGAGGCGCCATCCGGCGCGTCCAACCAGACCCGGAACGAAGACTGGGCGTAGCCCACCATTCCCCAGGAAGAAGGGTAGGGGGTGCCGTAGGACAGCGAGCGCGAGAAGTCGGACGAGGTGCCCGGAGGCAAGGACAGGTGGAGTACCTGCTCCACGTTGCCCACCCAGCCATGGCTCAAGCCATATGCGGAGGGCATGACGTAGAAGTCGGGCGTGGCGGGCGTGGCCGTGGGGTGGACCTCCGAGGCATGGGCGGCGTACTCGGACAGGCGCCAGTCGAGGGTGAACGGTGTCTGGGGCACCGGCTGAAGCGCGCCGGTGACGCTCAGGGGCGTGATGCCGTCCGCCGTGTAGTCGAAGGGGGCCGTCTCCACGCTGCGCACCACGGTGCTGTACCCCAGCGCTCCGCCGTCCGGCAGGGTGCCCGCGTCGAGCTGGCTGAGCTGGTTCACGTACAGCCGGTCCCCCTTGGCCGCCTCGCAGATGGGCGTCGGGCCGGTCATGTTCCACATCTCGGCCGCGCTCGTGACGAGGCTCGTCTGCCCGGTGGGGACCTCCTCGTCGAGGAACAGCATGGCACCGAGGTTCACCTGCCCGGAGGCGAGCTGCAGGCTGGAGCCGGGCTCCGTGCTCCGCCGGTACGGCATCCACGGGGCGAGGTTCGTCACATGGATGTTCACGGGCGAGGTGCTCACGGGCGAGTAGACGGCGTCCGCCCGGCCGAGGTCGTGCGAATCGAGCTCCACCTCCCGCGCGTCCGTGACGGTGTAGGTGGAGCCGGTCTTCAGGTAGTACAGGCCCGGGGGCACGCCCGTGAACTGCCAGCCGCCATCCGTGGCCGCACCGGTGAGCTGGGTGAACGTCGAGCCGTTGGGGACGAGGAGCGCGAGATTCCTGCTCGACAGGTCGTTCGGCACCTCCGTGATGCCCCCCGCGGTGTGGAAGTGCGAGGTGCTCGTCACGAGCACCGTGCCGCCGTCGGTGGTCAGGCCCGCGCTGTGCGGCGAGCCCGTTCCGGGAGCCCACGACGCCTCCGGCTCTCCTCCAGCGCACCCCAGCCACGTCGTACACACAGCTGCCAGCAGCCAATTGTAGCAACGAGATTGCATGTGAGCCCCATGGGCAGGTGCCACGCTGAAACCAAAGAGTCAGTGTAGCCGAGGCTCTTCTCCTTTTCGAAGTGAGCGGTGGGCCGACGAGGCCTGCTGGCAGATGCGGGCTGGCGTGCCCGACATGCTCCCCGACAGCCTGCATCCGGAGGGGCTCCTGCCGCTCCCGAGTGAGGCCCGCTACCCCGCCCGCCCAGCGGCGGGGTGGACGTGTGAGGTGTGGCGGAAGGGGGAAATGTTCCGGTGCGGGTCCGTGGTTCGGCGGCTGCCGCAAGCCGGGAGCACGCACGTGCCCCGCGAAACACCCCTCCTTCCCAAGACAAAACGACGCTTCATGGAGCCCACGAAACACGCCCAGAACCTCGTCCTCCGCGACACCTCCGACGACACCTCGACCGGGCAGCAGGCGCCCGAGCAGGCGTCGAACGTCCTGTCCGCCTCCGTCCCGCGGCAGGGACCGGCCGGCGAGCCCGCGCGCCACGGCGGCCCGGACAGCGGTGTGGCTCACGCGCTCTTCGACGTGGAGGATGCCGAGCTGCGCATCCCCGGCAGCGGCCTGCCGGTGGGCTCGGTGGAGGCGCACTGGCTGCTGGATGAGGGCAGTGACGGCGTGGGGCGAGACTGGCGGCGCGAGGCGCGCCGGCTCTTCGCGGCACTCGATGGCGCGAGGAACGAGTGGTCGGACCTGGCGGCCCTCACCACCCAGGCGGACGCCCTGCGCCTGCTGTCGTGCGCGCGCGTCATCAACGCCTTCCGCACCGAGGAGCTCGTGGTGCGCTTCTACGAGCAGGTGCGCGCGGCGCGCGCGGCCCAGAGCGAGCGGGTGCGTGCCTTCTTCGACGCGCTCCCCGCCGACTGGTACACCGACTCCCCGCTCTACTACACCTACCCGCACTCCCTCGGCGTGCCCGAGGGGCAGGCGCGCGGCACCCTGTTCGACCTGGCGCGCCAGCTGCCCGCCCTGCGCGAGCTCGGCTACAAGAACATCCAGGTGCTCCCGCACTGGAGCCACGGCGGTGGGGACGGCGGCTACGACGTGTCTGACTTCACGGTGGACCCCGCCCTCGGCGGCGAAGCGGGCTTCCGCGCGCTGATGGACGAGGCGATGCGCCTGGGCATGCGCGTCATCACCGACTTCATCCCCAACCACGTCTCCGTGCGCCACCCCTGGTTCCAGGCGCTGCTCGCTGGCGACGAGAAGAAGCTCTCCTGGTTCCTGCCCATGGACGCGGTGGAGTGCGTGGGCAGCGAGACGGACCGCAAGGGCAAGCTGCGCGTGCTGCTGCGGAGCGCCTCGGGCACCGTGTCTCGCCCCTGGGCCATCTTCCCCCACGCCTCCCAGCGCAACCTCATCGACATCGAGGTGAACGGGAAGAAGCACCACCTCTTCCACTCCTTCTATCCCTTCCAGGTGGACCTCAACCTGCGCAACCCCGAGGTGCTCGGCGAGCTCTTCGCGGTGCTCGGCTGGGAGCTGTCGCTCGGCGTGGTGGGCAAGCGCACGGACGCGGCCCCGCACTGGTTCAAGGAGGAGGGGACGGACTTCGAGAACCTCGCGGGCACCCACGCGCTGCAGGAGCTCTTCAAGGCCTTCGTGCGCCACGTGGTGGTGGGCAAGGGCATCACCGTGCCGGAAGTGGGCGAGGGGCTGCAGGAGGCCTCCGGCTATTTCGGCCGCAAGGTCTCCCTGCTCGGCGAGCCCTGCCACACCGAGGGCGACGCCATGTTCGGCTTCGAGTGGAACTCCACCCTGTGGGCGCTGCTGATTGACGGGGACGCGGAGCTCTTCTGGCGCTTCGCCGCGCACATGGACGCGTACGGGGCGGACACCTTCTGGTTCAACATGGGGCGCCACCACGACGAGCTGCGCACGGACCTGATGCCCGAGGGCGTGCGCGAGCGGGTGACCGCGGTGCTGCTGTCGCGCGGGGCGGAGCTGTTCGCCGGCCGCGGGGTGGGCGGGCGCATGGCGGAATTCCTCGAGCGAGACCCCGAGCAGATTGCCAAGGCCTTCTTCCTCAACGCGCTGCCGCCGCGCGGCGCGCCCGTCACGTACTACGGGGACGAGGTGGGGGCGGTGAACCAGCCGCGGTACATGGCCGAGGAGCAGGCCCGCCGCCTGCCCATCCTCACCGCGCTGGGCTTCCCCACGGGCGACGGCTCCGCGGCGCTGGACCGGCGCGACATCGGGCGTGGCAGCGTGTCCATGGGCCAATTGGCCGCCGCTCGCGCCGAGGGCTACCTGCCGCTGCGCACCACGCGCGCGCTGAACCGGCTGTGGGAGCGGCGCGCCAGCTTGCGCCGCGGGGACGTGGCGCGGGTGGGCGACACGGGCGCGGACGTGCTCTCCACCCTGAAGGTGGACCGGCAGGGCGAGGACGCCCCGCTGTGGGCGCTGTGCAACCTCACCGGCGCGCCGCGGCAGGTGACGCTGCGGGTGGCCGAGCTGCGCGGGGCGCTGAAGGCCGGGCGCCTGGGCCAGCCCTTCGGCCTGCGCGACGTGCTGGCGGTGGAGCGCGACGGGCGGGAGCCCTCCCTCCTGGTGGTGGAAGGGGACACGCTCACCCTCACGCTCGCCCCGCACGCGCACCTGCTGCTCGAGGCCGTTTCTCTCAGCTGACGTGCGCCCCGCCGAGGGCGCGGCCGCGAACCGGCCCTGGCCGCGCCCTCCCAGGAGGTGCGCGGCAGGGGCGTGGCTCCTCCCGGTAACGACCAGGATTTGCCGGGGTCCCGTATCTCTCTTTGGCTATGTCAGCCAATGCTCATTCCAGGAGAGAGAGAATGTTTGGAGCCGTGCGGATTTCCAAGCTCGTGACATCCCTTGCGTCTGTCATCGTCGCACTGGCCTCGGCCCCGGCTTTCGCCGGGACTGTATTCATCGACACGACGGCTGCCATGCGGAGCGCGGGAGGCTATCCCATCACGAACCGTGGCGACGTGAACTGGGCCTATGCGAACCGGAGCGCGGAGGCCGTGTGTGCCCAGTATGGCTATGCGCGAGGCCTGTACACCGGAGAGCAGTCGGGTGAGCTGATGGGCCTCCACTGCTTCACCCACGACATGGTGACCTGGCAGGACATCCCCGGCAGCGAGGCGCGGGCGTGGGCCCTGTGGCAGGGCAGCTCCACCTCGCTCGATTCGCAGGCGGCATTCAATGCGGGGGCCATCGCGGACAATGAGTGCAACTCCTTCTACAACACGGGGTTCTTCACGGGCCACCAGAACACGTCGGCGGACCTCATCGGACTCGTCTGCGTCCAGAGCCCCCACGTGGCGCCTCGCGGGGTCAACACCGATGACTCCCGGTTCCCGTTCCTCAATGGCATGAACCCGCCGTATGCCTCGTGGTGGCAGCTGCGCGGGGCCGCCAACCGGGTCTGCCAGCATTTCGGCTACTCCACGGGCACGATGGACACCTACGCCAACACCGGTGTCCCGTTCGTGCTGAACCTCGCGCTCAAGTGCATCTACTGAGCAGGGAAGACGTCCTCGACGTCCTCATCGAGGACTGTGTCTGAAGTGGAGGAGGGGGCCCGCGGCGTCGGCGGGCCCCTCTTCAGGGCACCGCCACGCCATGGCACCGTGTATCACTGCGTGGCGGAGTCGCAGTCGCCCGTGAGGTTGGCGGCGGGCTGGCCGTTGAGCGTGTTGCCGATGAAGACGTTGTCGGCCGTCACCACCAGCTCCACGCCGCCCGCGCCCCGGTTGCAGACGATGGTGCCCCCGGCACCGGACCGGTTGTTCACGAAGCGGTTGCGCCGCATCGTGACGGTGCGCGTGTTCACGTCCTCCAGGTAGATGGCTCCGCCGGGGCCGAGGACTGCTTCGTTGCCCTCGAAGAGGTTGTCCTCCAAGAGGTCGTTCTCCGGCTGGAAGTAGAGAATCGCGCCGCCACCGCCCAGGTCCACGATGCCCTGCGGGTTGGGGTAGGTGAGCAGCGGCCGGGGCTCGAGCGCCGTCGTGAGGTAGCCACGGTAGGCCTTGAGGGTGTTGTCGCGGAAGGTGTTGCCACGCACCACCGAGTTGCGGCCGTGGGTGATGCACAGCGCCCCGCCTCCGGCCATGGAGTAGGTATTGGGCTGGGCGAAGCGGTCGATGTCGACGAGGCGGTTGTTCTCGAAGACGGTGTTCTCGATGCGCGAGCCGTCCGTGAACATCAGGTCCAGTGCGGCGCAGTGGGCGGACGACTCATTGTCCCGGAACACCGAGTTCGTAATCGTCACCGGGCCCGGGTAGTAGGCCCACATCGCGCCGCGCGTCCAATCGCGCTCCCCGTTGTATTGGTTCTTGCGCACCTTCTCGAAGACCATGTGCTCGAAGACGGGGTGGCCGGCGCCCACGGAGTTCTCGCCGTAGAAATTCACGCCCCACCAGCCATACGGGTTGGTGGACGTGAGCAGCACCGGCTGCTGTGCGGTGCCCTGAATGTGGATGGCGCCGTACGCACGCAGCTCCACCCGGCCCCGCTGATGGTTCATCACGCTGTGGGGAGAGGACGCGTCCACGTCCGCCTCCGTCACCTCGGGGCGCCCACGGAAGTCGAGGATGACGCCCGGCTCCACCGTGAGGCGCTGGCCCCGTGGAATGGTGACGACGCCGTTCGCATCCCCCACCACACGGTAGGGCGAGCCCGCCAGCGTGAGCCGGCCTGACAGCGTGCTGGTGACGATGGTGCCTCCGTCCGCCGGCACGGGGATGACAGGCCCCGCGTCCGCGCCGCCGTCCGCGCCCGCGTCGGCACCGGCGTCCGTGCCCGCGTCGGCGCCGGCATTCGTGCCAGCGTCCTCCGTGCCCGCGTCCTCCGTGCCCGCGTCCTCCGTGCCCGCGTCGGGCGTGAGGCCGGCGTCCTCGACTCCGTCCGGAGTGCCCGAGTCCTCGGGGCTGACGCCATCGGGCCTGGCGCCCGGGCTGGAGGAACAGGCCGTGACGAGCACGCCCAGGGCCACTGCGAGCAGGGAGGTGCGCATGGCCCACCGCGTTAACACGACGCCTCGGGAGTCGGCTAGCTTCATGGATGGAGCCCGGCGGGGAAGGTAGTGAGGCTTTCTCGGGAGATGTCGCATGAACCGACGAACCGCAATCCTTCTCATCCCCTTGTTTCTCGCCGGAGCGGCGCCGCTGGCCTGGGCCGGTGAGGCGTTGAACTGGCGCGGCGTGGCCTGGCCCGAGGACGTGACACGCGTCGAGGCCGCGGTCGACCGCGCGCGCGCCTTCAAGCCCGAACAGAATGACGATGCGAAGGCCTTCACCAGCGCACAGGAACTCCTGGCGCGTGCGTCCCAGCCCCGACCCCTGGGCGCCATCGAAGGGAACTGGCAGGTGCGCTCGATTCAGGTCGTCGCCCATGGGACCTACGCGTACCCGCGCTTCAAGGCCCGCATCGACCGCGATGGCGAGAACTTCCGCTTCGACAAACTCACCGGGTCGCAGCGGCGCGGTGGCACCCTCTTCCCGTTTGGCGATGGGCGCACCCTCGCGTTCCTCGGCGGCTCGCGGGTGAACGACGAGCCTCACGTCCCCTATAGCCGCATCGGGTCGGAGCAAGCTCCTTCGCGAGCCGAGTCGGACACCTCCGGACGTCTCGTCCGGATTGGTGCGAAGGAGCTGCTGCTGATCCTCGATGCCAGCGACGGGGGTTACGAGCTGTACCACCTGCGTCGCTAGGAACCTGGCTCCACCTCGGACCGGAGTGACGCGCGCTCGCGGGGAATACGGGCGAGCGGGCTCACGTTGCACACATCTTCTCCGCACATGACCCCAGCCCCTGCCGACGTCTCGGTCCCCAGCGCCGAAGCCCGTCCCGTGGATTCCAGCGAGCGACTGGCGCTCCTCGACACGCTGCGCGGCTTCGCCCTGTGCGGCGTGTTCATCTCCAATGTGATGGTGTGGTTCAGCGGCAGGGTGTTCCTGCCGCGAGAGCAGGTTCTCGCGGCGATGAACAACGCGTCGCTCGCCGACACCGTCACCTGGCACGCGTTCTCGGTGCTGGTGGCCGGGAAGTTCATCACCCTGTTCTCGTTCCTCTTCGGCCTCGGCTTCGCGGTGCAGATGGGCCGCGCCGAGGCGCGAGGGGCCTCCATCACGCCGCTCTATGTCCGGCGGCTGGGGGTGATGCTGGTGATGGGGCTCGCCCACCTGTTCCTCATCTGGTACGGCGACATCCTCAGCACGTACGCGGTGCTGGGCTTCGGCCTGCTCCTGTTCCGGGGGCGCTCGGACCGGACGCTGCTCAGCTACGCCCTGCTGTTCGCCCTGGGGTGGTCCATCGTCGGCGTGGTCATCTTCAAGTACCCACAGCTGATGGCGGACACGCCGGAGGCCGGCGCGGCCATCGCCAAGGCGGCCAGCGAGAAATCCGGGGCCATCCGGGCGCGGACGCTGGCGGCCTTCACGAGCGGGAGCTGGCTGGACGCGACGAAGGCGACCGGCGACTTCTTCTTCAGCGACTATCTGCCGATGCTCGTCGCCATCACGCTCTCGACGTTTGGCCGGTTCCTGCTGGGCCTGCTGGCGGGGCGGCGCCGCATCTTCCACGACGTGCCCCAGCACCTGCGGCTGTTCCGCCGGCTCCTCGGGTGGGGGCTCGTGGCCGGGGTGATTGGCAGCGGCAGCGGCCTGGTGCTGCAGCAGCTCATGCTGAAGAAGGTCTTCACCCCGGAGACGCTGCCGACGTGGGTGCCCTTCGTCACCGCGCCGCTGCGGCACCTGGGCGAGCTGGGTTTCGCGGCCGTCTACGTGTCCGGCTTCACGCTGCTCTTCCAGCGAGCCACCTGGCAGCGGGTGCTGGGCCTGCTGGCGCCGGTGGGGCGCATGGCGCTGACGAACTACCTGTCACAGTCCATCATCAGCGTGCTGTTCTTCTACGGGTACGGCCTGGGCTTCATCACGAAGGTGGGCCCCGCGGCGTGCGTGGCGTACTGCCTGGCCGTCTTCTCCGTCCAGGTGGTGTGGAGCCACCTGTGGCTGTCGAGGTTCCGCTTCGGCCCCGCGGAGTGGGTGTGGCGGTCGCTGACGTATGGAAAGGCCCAGCCGATGCGCCGTGATGACGCCTCGGGCCAGCGCACGACGGCGCCGGCCTGAGTCGCGTCGCGGGTCACCAGGTCATCGGGTTCACGAACCCCTGAGCCGTGGCGTTGTATGCTCGTGTCGGCTCCAGGCGTCCGGGGCTGGGAGGGGTGCGTCCATGACGACAGCGGCAACCTTCGAGGAGCTTCTCTCCGCGGTGCGGGGCCCGGCGGGCGCGAGGACGGTCATCGTCACCGGAGCCGGGGTGAGCCTGGCCAGCGGCATCCCGACCTTCCGCGGGCCGGACCCGGGCGCGGTCTGGGCGAACGACGTCACGGAGAAGGGGACCCGAGCCTACTTCAAGCGGGAGCCCCACGAGTCCTGGCTCTGGTACCTCAAGCGCTTCGAGCTGGCGCGCGGCGCGAAGCCGAACGACGCGCACCGGGCCCTCGTCGCATGGGAGCAGTGGCAGGCGCGCCACCAGCGCGGCTTCCTGCTCGTCACCCAGAACGTGGACACGCTTCACGAGCAGGCGGGAAGCCGCGCGCTGGTGAAGGTGCACGGCAGCCTGGACCAGGCCCGGTGCACGCGCCTGCACTGCAAGCAGGGCCCGCCGCGGGGCACGGTCCCCATGGCGGAGGTGGACTTCGGCCCGCTCTTCGCGGACCCGAGCCCGGAGACCGTGCCGCGCTGCTCCCTGTGCAAGAGCAAGCTCCGCCCGCACGTCCTCTGGTTCGACGAGCTCTACTCCGAGCACGACTCCTACCAGTTCGACCACGTGCTGCGGAGCGCGAAGCAGGCCACCCTGGTGGTGTTCATCGGGACGTCCTTCTCCGTCGGAGTCACGGACGCGGTGTTGATGCGAGCGATGCTGGCGGACGCCCACATCTACAGCATCGACCCGTCCGGCGTCAGTCACTCGCCGAAGATTCGCGTCGTGGCGGCCCAGGCGGAGTTGGTGCTGCCACCCCTCGTGGCGGCACTTTCCGACTGAGGTGAAAGACGAGCCTATGTCCCTTGGCTCCAGGAGCGCGTGGGAGCGATGGGAAGCGAGGGCGGCATCATCGCTCTTTGAGCGCACCGTCAGGCGCGACATCGCCGGCGCGCTCGGCAATCGGGCGGACATGACGGACGAGGGAGAGCAGCACCTTGCCCGGCTCCTCGGCCATCAGCTCGTGCGCCGACTGCTCGAACCAGACGAGCTGCTTCGACGGTGCCTTGACGCCCGCGAACCACTCGGCGGCGACCGTCGCCGAGACGTTGTAGTCGTGGCGTCCGAGGAACAGGACCAGCGGCGTCTTCAGCCGCTTCACCCGCGACAGGTCGACCGTCAGCACCGCGGTGAGGAGCTTCCCCACCGAGAGCTCCTCGGCCTTCCAGATCTGGCCCACGTCCTCGTCGGTGTACTCGGGCGACAGGGCCGCCGCCGCGGCCTCGAAGCTCGCGTCGGGACGCCGGTACACGGCACCCCCGAAGAAGTTGAGCCAGCGCCGCTGCAGCATGACGTCCTTCAGCGCAATGGGCGTCTTGCCCGTGGCATAGGGCGCGATGGAAGTGAGGTCACGGATGGCCTCTTCGTGCTTCGCCGCGCGAGCCTGCTGCATCGCCCAGGCCCAGCCGCGCCGCTCGCTCTCCATCGCGTCGATGCCCTGGCCGACGCCGATATAGGCATGGAGCCACTCGGGGTGCTTCTCCGCGAGGGTGAGCCCCAGGATGCTGCCCCAGCTGTGGCCGAGGACGAAAATCTTCTGCTTCCCGAAGGCCTTGCGCGCCCACTGGACGACCTCCTCGGCATCGGCGTGCATCTGCTCGACGGTGAGCGTCGGGGCGACGGTGGCCGGGTCGTTGGCGACGTACGTCTTGCCCGCGCCGCGCTGGTCCCACTGGATGACGGTGAAGAACTCGTCCCAGCCGTGGGCGACGTACCAGCTCGTCGGCATGGCCACCCAGCCGGGGCCGCCATGGAGCACGAGCAGCACGGGATTGCGCCGGTCGCGGCTCCGGACGGAGACCCATTGGTCGATGCCGCCGATGCGGACCTTCTCCGTGCGCTCCACGCCCCCGGGCGCCACGATTTTGCGGAGGTCCGCGATGACTTTGGTGGCCTCGGCCCGGCACTGCGGGCTTGGGGTCTCCTGCGCCTGGGCCCGGAGGCCCACCAGAAGCAGCGCCGCCATCGCCAGCCACGTTCCCTTGCGCATCACATCCTCCTGTTTCCGCGGTCCGCGCCCGGATACGGCGGAAGCCGGGGGCCATTGCATCGCCAGCTCAGAACCACGCGCCTGGCTGTGCAAAACAAAAACCCCGTGGCACCTTGCTGGCGCCACGGGGCTCTCTTGCCGAGGTGACTTCAGAGCTGGATGCTCGTCGCCGCCATCGTCAGCGCGGGCGCCAGCCCGTACAAACCAATGGCCCCGTTGTAGTCCAACTCGGTCTGCCGGTAACCCCCCGTGTCCATCGGCCGGCACTGGGGGTAGTGCATGACGGAGTTGACGTCGTACGAGTTCACGAGCCGCGTCCCCGTGTTGGTCTCGGTCGAGTTGCAGATCGCGGGCCTGCTGCCGAGTGCAATGTGGATGTGCTCGTGCCTGAAACCAAGCGCGTGACCCAGTTCGTGCCGGAGGATGCCTTCCAGGTCTCGTCCGCCCGCGGTCGTGGTGAAGGCGTCCGGCCCGACGAACAGGGTTCGGTCCGCACGCGCCCAGTCCGGGAAGAAGGCGTTGCCGAAGTAGCGCTCGCCCGTCGGCGCAGGCCGGACGTCGAAGACGACGTTCGCGTTGTTCGCGTCGCAGTTGGCGTCCTCTGACGGGACGTAGATGAAGCGAACCGCGACTCGATTGTTCCAGGAGTGCGCCGCCGCATCGAGCGCCGCCACGAGGGTTGCCTTCCGGGCCGCGGTGGTCGTGTCGAATGCGTTGCTGACGCAGTACGTGAGTTCGAAGCGCGCATTCTGTGGCCAGAGCACGTCGGCACCCAGGTTGTTCACGCCCACCGTGAGTGCTTGACCGCGCTGGTGCGCCCCATGGAAGGACTCGTAGTACTCCCGAAGCTCGGATTCGCCACGCAGCGGGATGTCGCCATCCACCACGTACACACCGCGGCTCGATGCCTCGCGGTGAGCCGAAGCCAGGAATTGCTCCCAGGTCGGAACGGCCTGCTGCGCGTCCGGCGGCGCTGTCACTTCCGCCGAGGCGGGGTCCTGCTCCTGTTCCATGCCGGATGAGCACGCACAGAGCGCGATGACCAACCCCACGGTCAAATGTCTCTTCATGTGAGAGATCCTTTGGTCCTCGCTGCTGCATCAAGCCAGGTTGTCACCGGCTTGTTAATGCATTCCAATTCGGATGACGCGCGGTGCCATCCCGCCAACGGACAGACATGCCGTATCCGAGACGAAGATCTCAACCGTCCTATTGGCCAGACGCGCCGCGGTTGCAATCGAGAGCATGGCTCTACCCACATCAGTGGTGATATCCAGCGCCACGACTCCTGTCCCACTGCAGGTGGTGTTGTCCGAGACTCCACCAGTCCAGCCGCCCACCGCGAAAAGGATCGCGACGCCATTCTCCTGGATGTCGATGCGTGCAAGTGTTCCCGTTCCGGGACCCTTGGCATGAGCCGCGGACGGGACGCCAACGAGAATAGATGCAACCAAAGATACAATGAGCTTTCGCATGTTTATTCCTTTCTCTTTCGGCGCGGACATAAACACTCCCTGAGAGTTCCTTCAAGCACATTGAGATTGCCGTTCGGCGGCCCAGAGCTACGGCCACAATGCACCCTCACGCAGGCACGGAGGAGACGAGCGAGGAGCTTGAGGCAGCAGCGGGGAAGGAGCGGATGAAGACGATTCTGGACCACGTGGGCTTGCCCACGGCCTGTCCTCTGTACACACCCTCTACCCGTGGATGGGTCAGGCACTGTAAGGTCCCCGGTCTCGCGTGGGGCGCTCCGAGCCCGACGGTGGAGGCATCATGCAGACGTCCAGCCTGGCCGCGAGACCCGTTCGGATGAACCCGCTCGTCGGGGTGACCCTGGTGGTCTACCACGGGCTGGCGCTCGCGGCGTTCGTGCTCCCGTGGCGCCTGGACTGGGTGCTCGCGGGCTTCGGCGTCTTCATGCTGGTCGGGCTGGGGACGACCCTGGGGCTCCACCGGAAGCTGACCCATCGCTCCTTCGATTGCCCCCGCTGGCTGGAGTACGCGCTGGTCACGGCCGCCATGCTGACCCTGCAGAGCAGCCCGCTCGAGTGGGTGGCGAACCACCGCATCCACCACGGGCACGCCGACAAGGAGCGGGATCCGCACACCCCGCGCAGGGGCTTCTGGTACAGCTACCTCGGTTGGGTGGTGGATGACTTGTCGACGGACCGGGAGGCCTACAAGACCTACTGCCGCGACCTCGCCCAGGACCGCTACTACCTCTGGCTCCTGCGATACCGGTACGTTCCGCACGGCATCCTCTTGGCGCTCGTCGTCGCGGTGTGGGGCTGGCAGGCGGTGCCGTGCGTGATGTACCTGCCGCTCAAGCTGTGGATGCACGCCCAGTACACGGTGAACTCGGTGTGCCACGGGAGCAGGCTCGGGTTCCGCTCGTACGACTCGCCCGATGAGAGCCGCAACGTGTGGTGGGTGGGGCTGTGGGCGCTGGGCGAGGGCTGGCACAACAACCACCACGCCCACCCCCGCTCGCCGATGCTCGGGCGCGGCCCGTGGCAGCTCGACGTGGGTGGACTGGTGCTGCTGCTGTTGTTCAAGCTGGGACTGGCCACTCCGCATCCCGCCGCGGTGACGGTGCCCGCGCTGGATGCTCCGGGCGAGGGTCCGGCGTCGCCGTAGGCCCGAAAGGTCCGCGGAGGTGCCGCGGGTGCCGCCGCTGCGCCCCGACGCGCTCGCGGCGGGAATCGAGTCCACGGCAAGGCGATAGAGAACCCCGAGCAGGACACGCCTCTGCCTCTGGAGGAGGCGTACTTCCAGCACGTGGGTCGGCTGATGCCAGGGCTGGAAGACGAGAGTGGGGCGGGGCCGCCCGGCGGGGTGTTGGCCTGCTCACCAAACGCACAACCCGTCCTATTGACACTGTGTAGTGGATTTGTAAGTTAAGCAGGCTAGTCGGGTTTTTATCGAGTAATCAATTCCATCACGCCGAAGAGGAACGAATGGACACTCTCTCGAAGCCACGGATGACTGTCTCCCGCCGGCACTTTCTGGCCGGTCTCGGTGCCACGGCGGGCGCTCTTGCTGGCGGTCTTGGCTCTCCGGGAACGGCCCAGGCCGCCGGTGATGGCTTCGGGCTGCGCATCGTCGATCGAAACGAGAACGGCGGTCGCCTGCAGTACTACCGCTTCGCCACCGACGAAATCGCGTGGGACCCGGCGGTCAACATCTTGCTTCCTGACGGGTACCATTACAGTGGCAAGCGGTATCCGGTCCTGTACCTGCTCCACGGTGGCAACGCGGATTTCCGCACCTTCCACCTGCAGGACAACATCATCAACCTCACGGCCGGGCGCGAAATCATCGTTGTCATGCCGGACGCCTCGACGGGCTGGTACTGCAATCCGGTGAGCACCAATTCCGGCCCCCGCAATTGGGAGACATTCCATATCGGCCAGTTGTTGCCCTGGGTGGAAGCGAACTTCCGCACCCATGCCGAGTACAACGGTCGAGCCGTCGCCGGGTTCTCCATGGGCGGATTCGGTGCCTTGAAGTACGCCGCCAAGTACTACGGTCACTTCTGCTCGGTCAGCTCGCATTCGGGTCCGGCAAGCCTTCGGCGCGACGCGGGCCTCGTCGTCCACTGGGCGAACGCCACGTCGGCGGCGCTGGACCTGGCTGGGGGGACCGTTTATGGCGTCCCCTTCTGGGACGAGGCGAGGGTGAGCGCCGACAATCCCATCCAGCGCATCCCGAGCTACCACAACAAGCGGATCTTCCTCGCGGCCGGCACGTCACCCGACCCCGTGAACTGGTTTGACACCGTCAACGAGACGCAGGTGCTCGCCGGACAGCGCGAGTTCCGCGGCGCACTCGGCCGGGCCGGTATTCCGCATGAGTGGCATGAAGTTCCGGGCGGGCACTACTTCCGCCACGAGCTGTTCGTCCAGGACCTCAACGGAATGCTGGGCCGGCTTCGCAGGGCGGCCTGACGCCGCGTGACGGTGGCAAGACCTGCTCGCGATGGATGCGCCGGGCGAGGGCCCGGCGTCGCCGTAGGTCTGAAAGGTCCGCGGAGGTGCCGCGACTTCAGGGCTCGATGGGATGGGCGAAGAAGTAGCGGGTCCCGAGCTTGAATCGCGCCGCACCTCCCGACCCCAGGAAGCCTTCCAGCACCGCCATGGCCGCCGGTCGCTGGAGCCTCCCATCCGCGTAGAAGCCGGAGCAGTCGATGCCAGTAAAGGCCTCGAAACACATGCGCTCCCATTCCATCCTAGAATCGCTTTCCGCGCCTGAGCGGATGCGTTCGTACAGACGCACGACCAGGGCTCGAAGGTCGAGCAGCCTTCCGGCTGTGACGGGTTGAGCGGGAGACGCGAGCCCCTGGGCGACCCTGGCCGTCACCGCGCGCACTTTCTCGACGTAGCCAGCTCGATCCAGAACGGTCCGGTATTCAGTGAACGGCTCCGGGTAGTCCGGGTCAGGGACTTCGTGCTCTTCGGGGCCGTCATCGACCTCTCCGTGTCCCTCTTCGAGCAGGGCCGAGAGGCAGTGCTCGATATGCCGCCGCGCGTCTCGATCGGTCGCCGCCTCGTGGAGCTGAAGCAGAGGTTCCACGGCGCGAAGGCTGCAACCGTTCAGCATCATGTCCGAGATGTACCACTGGACGCCGGGATTCGCGGGTGCGGACAGGAATCGCTTCGCCGTGTCGAAGATGAGCGACGGGTGTCCCGCGAAGCCGAGCAGTTGGACACACGCGTTCCAGACCAACGCCTCATCGTCGCGGGCCATCATATCCGGGAGGACCTCGACGGCGCCGAGGTCACCCTGACGTGCCCTCGCCAGCACGCATCCCAGCACCGTCCACGGGTCGCTGCTGGCCAGATTGCTCGATGCCGCCAGACTTGCCGGTGGAGCCATTGAGAACTGAAAGCCATGGCCCAGCTGGAGGAAGGTCTTTTGGAGATACGGCTTCACGGGCTCTCTCTTTGCCGGGCACCTTCTCATCCTCCAGAAAAGAATCGAAAATCAAATCCTTGGATGCCTGCGGGGCACGCGCCCTCCAAGGGGTATGTCGACACGCTCCGAGAAGGAGGCTCTTCCGATGCGGTACAGGCTCGTCGCGGGAGGAGCCTTGCTCCTGCTGCTGGCGCTCCTCCTGGCCATCGCGTCCGGCGGCAGGGAGGGGCGAAGGGCCTCCGTGACGACACGGGCCGCGGGCACGGGCCCGGACTCCTCCACGGCGGCCCTGGAGGCCCACGAGAGCGCCGTGCTGCGCGGATGGGTTCAGGATGCACGGGGCCTGCCCGTGGCGGCCCAGGTGCTCGCCTTCGAGGCCGCGCCCCCCCTGACGCGGGAGGGCCTGGAGCGGCACATGGTCGCGGAAGCACCGGAGACGCCTCCGCTGGCCACCGCCACCACGGGCCCGGACGGAGCCTTCCTGCTGCGGGTCCCCGAGGGGCGCTACCACCTGCTGGCCGAGAGGGGAGGGCAGCCCGCCGCGCTCGCCCTGGACGTGCGGCCGGGCCCCTCCGAGGTGCGCCTGGTGGTGGCGGACGGTGAGCGCCTGACGGGGCAGGTGGTGAGCGTGGCGGGTGGCGTGGCCCGGGCCCGCGTCACCGTGGTGAGCCTGGCGCCCGCGCTGCGCCTGCGGGAGGTGGAGAGCGACGAGACGGGCGCCTTCGAGGTGGAGGGGCTGTTCCCCCAGGAGCGCTACGGCGTGTGGGCTCGCGCGGCGGGCCATGGCCCGCGCGGGGTGCTCGTTCCCGCGTCCCGGCCCGTCACCGTGATGCTGCCCTGCGCGCTGCGCCTGGAGGGCAGGGTGCTGGAGCGCGGAGTCGCCGCGCCAGGAGCCCGGGTGAGGCCTCGCGGGGGTGGGCCGGAGGCCCGGGCCGACAGCGCCGGCCGCTTCGTGTTGGAGGACATCGACTGCAGCGGGCGCACCGAGCTGCTCGCCGAGAGCACCACGGGCGTGGGCGAGTTGGCCATCGAGCCCCTGAGCGAGGACACCTCGGGGCTCGACATCCCGCTGGAGACGGCGGGCGGGCTCCGCGTCCGGGTGGTGGAGGCGCGCTCGGGCCGGCTGCTCGAGGGCGCGAGCCTCCAGTCCCCGGCCGCGCCGGAGGTCGTCTGGCGCGAGGAGGACGTGGGGCATTTCCGGGCCGCGCCGCTGATGCCGGGCCCCCATGCCGTCCTCGTCCGAGCACCGGGCCATGGCGCCGTGCAGCGGGTCCTCGAGGTGGGCGCGGGCCCCGACACGCAAGTCGAGGTCGAGCTGCCACCGGAGAGCGTGCTCGCGGGCCGCGTCCTCGGACCCGAGGGGCTGGGGATGGAGGGCGCGCGCATCCACCTCGTGGGGGCCGGGCGGAGCGGAGCGGAGGAGGTGCTCACGGGCGCGGACGGACGCTTCGAGGTGCGTGGGCTCACGGAGGACACGTACGAGCTGCGCGTCGAGCGTCAGGGATATCTCCCCGTGACGAGAGAGCTCCGGCTGCCACGCGCCGGGCCGCTGGAGCTCTCCCTGGCGCCCGCGGCGGCGGTGGCGGTGAAGGTGCTCGGCGCGCGCGGGGAGCCCGTGGAGGACGCGGCCGTGTCCCTTTCCCGAGTGGGCGAGACGGTGCGGGAGGAAGGCACGGACACCCGGGGTGGCGTCCACTTCGGGGGGCTCGTTCCGGGCAGCTACCTCGCGAGGGCGCGCGCCCAGGGCTACCTCCCGTCCGAGCCCGTCCCGGTGGAGGCGTGGGACGAGGAGGCCGCGCCCGTCACGCTGGTCCTGCGAGAGGGCCTCGCGCTGTCCGGCCGCGTCCGGGACGCGCGGGGCGCGCCGGTGGGCGAGGCGGAAGTCGTCCTCATGGGAGTCGGAATGAGCGTGAGCAGCACGCGCACGGATGCCCAGGGTCGCTTCACCCTGTCGGGCCTCGCGCCAGGACGCGGCCAGCTCCGGGTGGAGAAGCTCGGCCACCCGCTGCGGGAGGCGGAGGTGGAGGTGCCCGCGTCGAACCTGGAGCTGGTGCTGGAGAGCCCCCGCTCCGAGTGAGCCCCAGCGAAGAAGCTCCTCCCGGGGAAGCCCTGGGAGGAGCCGGAGGAGTCGGGCCGTCCTCAGTTCTGCAGCTGCGAGCGCCGGAGGGTCTTCGTGGTGACGGTGACGCCCGCTCCCGTGATGCTCGAGCGCTTCTCGGGGTTCTGGATGACCTTGAGCGTGACGGTGGGGTCCGCCAGCGTGGTGTTGAACTCCATGATGCCGAAGCTCCACTCGGCGGGCGTGCTGGGCGAGCCGATTCCGGAGGAGATGAGCTCATACAGGGGATAGCCCCCCGCGGGGGTCCGGTCGGTGAGCAGGCTCCGGTGGATGTCACCCGTCACGAAGAGCACGCCTCCAATCTTGTTGTCGGCGATGAAGTCGAAGAGCGCCTGCTTCTGGGTTCCCCAGCAGGCGTTGCCCAGGGTGGAGCCATTCACAATCACCTTGAAGGTGGCATTGGAGGCCTTCAGCTCGGTCTTCAGCCAGGTGAACTGGGTGGCGCCGTACATCTGCGGCGTATGTCCCGCGGGCGGGTTCTTCGGGCAGTCGCGGCCCCAGCGGTCATCCATCATGAAGAACTGCACGCCACCCCAGTTGAACGTGTGGTTGATGCCGTCGCCCGCGAACGGGGGGTGGGGATAGAGGTCCGCGTACGCCTCGCGGGCCACGGCCTTCTGGGCGAAGGTGCCATCCTCGTCGTTCGGGCCGTAGTCGTGGTCATCCCAGACGGCGAACGTCGGGAAGGCGCGGAAGACGTTGGCGAACTCCGGCACGGCGCGCTGCTGGAAGTACTTGAACCAGTAGTGGTCCTTCGACGGAGGGTTCTCCGTCGTGTACATGTTGTCACCGATGAGCAGCTGGATGTTGGGCTCTCCCGTGTTGAGCTGCTCGTGCATGATGTTCCACGACGGCTGACTCGGCGCATTCGCGCCGTTCATGCAGGACGCGACGCCGACCTTGAAGCGCGCCGGCCCCGCGGGCTCGGTCTTGAAGTAGAAGCCGCCGCGCTCGCCCGTGAAGCCCGCGGCGAAGATTCCATAGTGGTAGCGGGTGTTGGACTTCAGTCCGTCGAGGGCGCCCTTCCAGGAGCGGAAGCCCCCTCCGGTTCCCGCCGACGTCATCTGCACCGTGGCCACCCAGCACGTCTCGCAGGCGTCCGCCTCCCGGGCGCGCAGGGTCAGCGTCTCACCGGCGGCATCCCCGAAGGACTCCGAGGTGCCCACCCAGATGCTGGCGCCGGTCGTCCAGGCACGGCCCACGAAGGGGACGCGCACGAGCGGGGCGGCGTAGGCATGCGCGACACTGGGGACCACCAGGCCGATGGCGACGAACATCCCCAGCAGCACGCCGGGTACGGAACTCCGTGTCATTGTCTTCTCCTCTGGCACCGCCAGGCGTGCCGTCTCGAAGGGAGGTCTTCTCCCGCTCAAGAGAGGGTCCACACCCGCCTGCCGTCTTGAAAAAAGAGAGGTGCTTCAGCTCCTCACCCGGTTCTCCGGTGGAGCCGAGCTCGGCTCCACGAGGTCCTGGATGAGCCGGAGCGCGGTGCGCTCTGGGGTGGCCCGAAGCGCTGCAGCCCGCTGCGCGGGCCGAGAGGGGAGTCCCAGGTGCTCCAGAATGGCGCTCACCCCAGCGGATGCCGTCAGAGACGCCAGCACCCTCCTGTGACCTCCACAGCGTCTGCCTCGCGTGCGGCATCTGGAGTCAACCCGCCGGCATCCGCTCGCCTCTCAAGTGGACCCGCCTCTCGCCTCATGTGAGGAGGTGCTCACCGTCAATGCGGCGGTAGGCGGGATGGTAGGAATGATGACGACGTGGTGAAATCGCTAATAGACTCTGATTCTTCACGACCTGTTGTTGTCAGGGTCAACGGGTAGGGAGGGACCTCACATGACCCGGCCAATGGCAGGGTTGGTGCGCAAGGGCTTCGTCAACCTGACTCCCTTTGCCGCCGACATGTTCCTCTTGCAGGACGAGCACGGTGCGGACGTGCTGACGCTGGTCGTCAAAGCCACATTCGTTCTCCATGCCAGCGGAGTCGTGGAACCTCTCCAGCCCCCGCCTCCAGTCAATCCGGAGCCCGCCTTCCATGGCACACCTGGCTCATCCAGCTTGAAGTACGAGTCGGAAGCAGTCTTCACCAAGACGGCCACGGATGTTGTGTTGCTGGGGCATGCCCACTCGCCCGGAGGCCGTGCAACGGAGGTCACGGTCTCCTTGAGGATCGGCTCCCTGACGAAGCGAGTGCTCGTTCTGGGAAGCCGGGTGTGGTCCCGTATTCTCGGTTCCGCGACCATCAGCCCCCCACTTCCCTTTGAACGAATTCCCCTGACATACGAGCGGGCATATGGAGGGTGGGATCGCAGCAATCCAGACTTGCCGGAGGCGGATTTGCGCAACCCCGTGGGCACCGGCTTCATTGCTCGTCCCTCCCAGGGCAGGTACGACGGACTGCGACTGCCCAACCTCGAGGACCCTCAGCACCGCATCCGCCATCCTTCCGACAAACCTCCTCCCGCCGGCTTCGGCTTCATCGCATCGCACTGGCAGCCTCGGCTTCAGCTGGCTGGCAGTTACGATCAAGCATGGAAGGAGGAGCGTTTCCCGCTCCTGCCCAGGGACTTCGACCTCCGCCACCTCAACGCAGCCCCCACCGACCAGCAGGTCCCTGGCTTCCTCTCAGGTGGGGAACCCGTCGAGATACTCAACGCCTCCGTCAGAGGCCCGCTCCGGTTCAAACTGCCCACGTACCGCCTGGAAGGCGTCGTCATGCTACACTCATACCGCCGCCACGCGCTCCCCATGCCTCTGGACACGGTGGTCATCGACACAGACGAGGCGCGCCTGGTCATGGTGTGGCGCTGCTCGGTGCCCATCCACAGGCAGATCCACGAGGTGGTATGGGTCAAGGTACAGCAGCTCGGGGGAGGTCCAATCCCATGAGGGGAGAGCACCAGGAAGAGGCCGTGCCTCTCACGGGTATCGGCATGATGACCTCGGTGGGCTTTGGCGCCTATCCGGCATGCGCCGCCCTCCGAGCGGGTATTGTCCGGATGGTCGAACTGGACGCCTCTCAGAAGGCGGCTGGCCATCCCGATTGGAAGCCACCTCTCGTCGGCAGCCCCATGAAGGGGCTCACGGATGGGTATTTCGGGCTGGGGCGATGGACTCGAATGGCCGTGGATGCGCTCCGCGATTTGATGGTCAATGCGAGACTGAGCGGAGCAGAACTCGAGCAGAGCGGCATCTTCCTGGGCCTGCCCGCTGGAACGTGGAGCAGCTCACCGGAGCGTCACCAGCAGTTCGCCACGCGCATCGCCCAGTGGCTCCAGTTGCCAGGACTGCAGAGTTGCATCCGCTTCTACCCCGAGGGCCATGCGTCCGCCCTCAAGGCATTGCAAGAGGCCGTCGCGCAGATACATCAGGGTAGACTCACGCGAGCGGTCATCGGAGGCGTTGACTCGCTGGTGGACCAGGAAAGACTGGCCTCGCTCCTTACCGGGGGCAGGCTCAAGACAGATGAGAACCCCGTGGGCCTGATTCCTGGAGAGGCCTCTGCATTCTTCCTGGTGGAGTCACCACGGCATGCACGACGCAGGAAGGCCGAAGTGCTTGCCTGGCTGGAGGCTGCCAGAATCGCCCATGAGCCCGTTTCTCCAGCGTCGAAGCAGCCCTGCAATGGCCTGGGTCTGGGTCAGGCCGTCTCCGCGACCCTCACTGGACTGGCGGACCATGGCGCGGCCACGGGGCTCATCATCTGTGACCTGAACGGAGAACTCTACCGGGCGGAGGAGTTTTCCAAGATGGCGCCCCGGTCGCTGCACCGTCTCCAGCAATCCTGGCGCCTGTGGCATCCGGCCGATTGCATCGGGGATACCGGTGCTGCCTCCGCCGCCATTTCCGTGTGCGTCGGGGCCAGGGCGCTCGCCCGCGGCTACGCACGGACCGACGGCGTCCTCGTTTGTGCATCGTCGGATGAGGGCTTGAGGGGCTCGATGTACCTGCGCAGTGCCAGAAAGGAGGCGGTTCGCTCATGAGCACCAAGGTGGGTGTCAACAAGCTGACCATCGTTCACAAGGATTCCTCGGGTACCAGCATCGCCTTCCCGGATGTATGCCTGACACCGGGCCCTCCCTCCCCCGTTCCGGTTCCCTATCCCAACATTGCCAAGTCCAGCGACACGGACAAAGGCACCAAGAGCGTGACCTGCGATGGGAATCCTGTGTGCGTCAAGGGCTCGAACTTCAAGACGAGCACGGGAGACGAAGCAGGCACGAACAAGGGCGTTGCCTCGGGGAAGATCCAGGGCAAGGCGGAGTTCATCAACTACTCGTTCGATGTCAAATTCGAAGGCAAGAACGTGGCTCGCGCCTTCGACATGATGCTGCACAATGACAAGAACACTCCACCGGCTCCACTCCTACAACCCCCACTGGTGGCCATGGGCCAGTCCGCAAGCCTTGACCCGGAAGAGGTGAAACTCAAGGTGGAGTGGAAAGATGGCAATTAATCCCGAGACGGCGAAGCATGCGGTGTTTATCGTCGACTATGAGAAGTGGACCAGTTCCGGGGCCAGGGAACACCGGATCGTACGCCTGGGCCACAACGCGACCTGGGCAAAACTGGCCGAGAAGAGCCGCCTTGAACCCTCCTGGAACAGCATCCCGGAGGGGAAGTCCAAGGGCAAAAAGCCTTTCCCGACCGAGGAAACCCCCGTCAACAGCGGAACGGGCTCAATGGAGCTCAAATGGAAGGTCTGGGATGACGCCAACAAGCTGACCAACAACGAGGTCGAACTCTACTCGGTCATGCGGGCTGAAAAGCGATACATTGACGAGGGCTTCAAGAAGCTTGGCTCGAAATACGTGCAGACGCTGACCCGGGGTAGCGCCAGCATTGATGTCGAGAATTGCGGCGTCGACAGCTTCTTCTGGCACGAGGGCAAGCAGACTTGCGTCTTCTGCGAATCCAAGTTCACCAGAAGCCCAGCCAAATTCGAGAGCTGGAAGGCGGACAAGCGGCGCGTCTGGCAGCTCATGGGGCGCTACAAAACCGGGGATGGCAATCGCTGCCGACAGATGAGCTGGTCCTGGATCCGGGACCGCGCCAGGAAGGCCTTGCTGAGACCCGTGGGTCTCGCGGGGCTCTCCACTGACCAGAAGGCATCTGGCGTCGAGCAGTGCGTGCGGATGCTGCAAGCTGCGAACGACAGGCGTGGAAAACGCATGGTCAACATCTTCGGTGCGGCTGAGGTCCCCGTCTACCCAGGCATCTACCTGGTCGTCCTGGGGGAGGCGGGAGCCCCCTCCGTCAACGAGCTCCCTGTCGAGTGGCCATTTCCAATGGATGACAAGGAGTTCATCGAGCTGGGAGAGGACTTCGACAACTGGTTGCAGTCACAGTCCTCTCATGACGCAGAGCCAGCTCCTTCCTCCATCATCCTTCCTACCTGAGACCTCCATTCCATGGTAACGCAAGAACTGCTCAGCGACTCGCTTCTGAGCATCAACGCCACCATTCGCATCTTCCTCAAGGAGAACATCACCCGCCCCTACTCAGCCTGTAGGAATCTCGGCGGTTCGCTCTGGTGTCTGGTGGACATGTATCGCAGTCGCGCCATCATCCGCTTTCTCCTGGAGGCGGATGTGGAGGGATTCTTCGAGGATCTCCACCGGGAGGCGCTGACGTATCTCACCCTTCTCAAGGCCTACCACCAGGGATTCAACGTGGACAGAGAGCTCGTCAATGCCGAAACGGCGGGTCCCTTGCTGTGTGCCATGGCAGCAGGGAACTTCAAGCTCGCCCACGAAATCCACACCCTCATGCCCAGGCAACTGGACGACCCCGACGGGTTGGAGTTCTTCACCTATACGAGCATGCTTCGCGCGCTGGCGGCCGGCACGGAACAGGACATCGCCACGGCCTTCCAGTCCTTCCAGGACGCCTGCACCGGCAAGTTCGGATTCGACGGCAAGATTGCCATCATTGGAACTCTGGTGCACAGGGACGCAGCGGCCTTCAACCAGGCCCTGCTCGAGTACCTGCAATCATTCGAGGAACTCTCCCCCGAGGAGCAAGAGGAACTGTCCCCAGGGGCTGAGAGCATCGATATCCTGGCGCTGGCACTCGTGAATGTGGCTCGGCGCCGCGACGTGCCGCTGACCGTCGCTCACCGGATGCTGCCGCCGGAGCTGCTCGAGCCCCGCATCCGAATCCCCCAAGAGGGCTACCCGGCCTGGCCATGAGGAAGACGCTTGAGTGGCCGACCCACTGAGAATTGATGCCTTGCCACGCTGTGCGAGGGCACGGCGCGACACGAGGTCCCCGTCGTGCCTCCCATCACCGCCCCCGTCGCGCCGCCGAGGAGGCCGGGCGAGTATCTGTCCATGCCGATCCTGCCGAAAGAGCGAGACCCCCGTTTCATCACGATTCGTCGTGGCGGGAGCCTGACGGACGAGGACCACCACCTGCTCGCGGAGTGGGCCGCGCTCTGCGCGGAGCACGTCCTGCCCTTCTTCGAGCACGCGCGCCCCGGGGACGCGCGCCCCCGTGAAGCCATCGCCGTGGGACGGGCGTGGATCCGGGGTGAGGTGCGGATGCGTGACGCCCACCGGACCGCGTTCGTGGCCAACGCCGCGGCGCGTGGGTTGCCCGACCCGGCGAAATTCGCTGCGCTCGCGGCAGGCCAGGCGGTGGCCGTCGCCCACGTCGCAGCGCACTACCTGGGCGCGGCGGCGTACGCCATCCGGGCCGCCGCCGCGTCGGTCGCAGTGGGTGACGCGGAAGGGGCCCGGCTGCGGGAGCTCAGATGGCAGCGGGAACGCATCCCCGCCACCCTCCGTGAGTTGGTCCTCGAAGACCAGCGGGCGCGGAACGACATCTGCTGGGGCGTCTTCACCGGGTGACGCAGGTCCGAGAAGCCGGCAGGCCGTGACTGGCACGGAGTCTGCCCGGACCCCTCATTCCGATATTTCTCCGGCCGAGATGGTACCGGCGCCGGGGTTTCTGCATCATCTGCGCCCATGAAAAACCCCAGTACCCCCATTCCAGGTCCGCGGAGCCGTCGCCGCGCCTTCACGTTCCTCGGAGCGCTCTTCACCAGTGTCGCGCTCCTGGCCCAGCCCGGCTGCGACGACGAGGAGCCCGAGCCCCAGCCCCAGCCCCAGCCGCCGGAGCCGGTTCGCGTCCAGGTCCTGGCCTTCAACGACTTTCACGGCAACCTGGAGGCTCCGACGGGCAGCAATGGCCGCATCCGCGTGCCCGCCACGGATGGCGGCACCGCCGTGGATGTGAACGCGGGTGGCGCGGCCTACCTGTCCCACCACATCCAGGCGCTGCGGCAGGAGAACCCGCAGAACACGGTGGTCGTCTCCGCGGGAGACCTCATCGGCGCCTCGCCGCTGGCCTCCGGCATCTTCCATGACGAGCCCACCATCGAAGTGATGAACCTGATGGGGCTGGACATCAACTCGGTGGGCAACCACGAGTTCGACGAAGGCTTCACCGAGCTGCTGCGCATGCAGACCGGCGGCTGCCACCCGGTGGACGGGTGCCAGGCGAACCCGACCTTCCCCGGCGCGAACTTCACGTTCCTCTCGGCCAACGTGTTCACCGACGTGGCCACCCGGAAGACGCTGCTCCCCGCCTACGACATCCGCGAGTTCCAGGGGGTGAAGGTCGCCTTCATCGGCATGACGCTGGAGGGCACCCCGCTCATCGTCAACCCCACGGGCGTGGCGGGCCTCACCTTCCAGGACGAGGCGGACACGGTCAATGCCCTCGTCCCCGAGCTGAAGCAGCAGGGCGTGGAGGCCATCGTGGTGGTCATCCACGAGGGCGGCCTGCCGACGGGCTCCTTCGATGAGTGCCCCGGCATCTCCGGGCCCATCAAGGACCTCGCCGAGCGGTTCGACGATGAGGTGGACGTGATTGCCTCCGGCCACACCCACCAGGCGTACAACTGCATCATCGACGGCAAGCGCGTCACCAGCGCGGCCAGCAACGGGCGCCTGCTCACCGACATCGACATCGTGCTGGACCCGACCACGCGTGACGTGGTGGAGACGACCGCTCGCAACGTCATCGTCACGCGCGACACCCCGCATACCCTGGTGGCGGACTTCGTGCAGGCCACCATCGGCAAGGTCGCGCCCCTCCGGGACAAGGTCATCGGCCTGACCGAGAGCGGGCTGGCGGCCCCGGTGCGGCCCCTCCCGGCGGGGACCTCGGGCGAGTCCACGCTGGGCAACGTCGTGGCGGACGCGATGCTCGCGGCCACGCGCAGCGAGCAGACGGGCGGGGCCGTCATCGCCATGCAGAACCCGGGCGGCGTGCGCGCGGACATCAACGCGGGAGACATCACCTTCGGCGAGGTCTTCGCCGTTCAGCCCTTCGCCAACAACATGGTGACGCTGACGCTCACCGGCGCGCAGATTGATACGTTGCTGGAGCAGCAGTTCCAGCCGTCCGGCACGTCCATCCTCCAGGTGTCGCAGGGCTTCGCCTTCAGCTGGAGCGCGTCGGCGCCGAGGGGAAGCAAGGTGGACCCGGCGTCCATCACCCTCAACGGCACGCCCTTGAACCCGGCGGCGAACTACCGCGTCACCGTGAACAACTTCATGGCTGGTGGAGGTGACGGTCTCGCGGTGCTCACCGAGGGGAGGGACCCGCGCACGGGCCCCATCGACCTCGACGTGCTCGAGGCCTACACGCGCGCCAACAACCCGCTGGTGACGCCGCAGCTGGGCCGCATCACCCTGCTTCCGTAACGCGAGGCGGAGTGGGACCTCCGCCAGTGGAGGTCCCTTCTGGCGGGCCGGGCTTCAGAGGGCGGGTGTCATGAGGCGAAGTATCCGCTCTCGCGGAGGTCCGTCAGGAGCCCGGCCCCCTGTGGGTTCCATCCCAGCGCGCCGCGGGTGAGCGCGCTGGAGGTGGGGTTGTCGACGGCGACGAACCCGCCCAGCCACCCGAAATGCGTGGCCGCCTCGTCCGTGGAGATGCCGCGCACCGGGACGCCGAGCCCCTGGCCGATGGCCTCGGCGATGGCGCGCATCGGCACACCCTCCTCGGCCACGCCGTGCAGTCGCATTCCAGGGACTGCCTTCTCGAGCGCCAACCGGAACAGGCGCGCGGCGTCCATCCGGTGGACCGCCGGCCACCGGTTCGCGCCGTCGGCGACGAAGGCGGAGACGCCCGCGCGGCGTGCGATTTGAATCAGGGTGGGCACGAAGCCGTGGTCGCCCGCGCCGTGGACGGAGGGCGGCAGCCGCACGATGCTGCCCCGCACTCCGCGCTCCGAGGCCGCCAGGACAATCTTCTCCGCGGCCACCCGTGCTCCGAGCGAGCTATTCGGCGGCGGCACGTCCTGCTCCGTGCCGAGGCGGCCGGGTGCGAGCACCGCGGTGCCGGACGTCGAGACGAAGGGCTTCCCCGAGCCCTCCAGCGCGCCGACCATGGCCGCGATGGCGTTCCGGTCCGTCTCCGCGGCGGTCGCATAGGCGGAGAAGTCGTGGATGAAGGCCAGGTGGATGACGCCGTCGCACGCCCGGGCGCCGGCGGCGAGGCTCTCGACGTCCGACAGCTCGCCCCGGTGGACCCTGGCACCCTGCCGCGCCAGGGTGTCGGCCGCCGCGTCGCTGCGGGCCAGCCCGAGCACCTCGTGCCCGGCGGCTAGCAACTCACCCACCACTGCTGTACCGATGAAGCCCGTGGCTCCCGTCACGAAAACGCGCATGCCGACCTCCCGTGTTGTCTGGCGGGAGGGGATATGCTCCGGCGTGCCGGGGCTGAAAAGCCGGGAGCGTTTACAGGTATGACCACTAACACCCTGCCGGTTTCGAGCCTGACCCTGGGCGGCTTCCTGCGCGACCGCCGGGAGCGCCTGTCTCCCGGGCCGGGCGCTCCGAGCCGGCGCCGGACGCCGGGGCTGAGGCGGGAAGAAGTGGCGACGCGCGCGGGCGTGAGCGTCACCTGGTACACGTGGCTGGAGCAGGGGCGCGGCGGTCCGCCTTCCGAGGAGGTGCTGGAGCGGCTCGCCCGCGCGCTGGAGCTGGACGCGGCGGGCCGCGAGGTCCTGTTCCTGCTCGCCCAGCAGCGCCCGCCGCCGGTGAATCCGGCTCCGCCGCCGCCGGTGCCTCCCGCCCTGCAGCGCGTGCTGGATGCCCTGCTGGCGAGCCCCGCCTTCGTGAAGACGCCGACATGGGACATCGTGGCGTGGAACGCGGCGGCGGTGGCGGTGCTGACGGACTACGCCGCGCTGCCGAGCAGCGAGCGCAACGTGCTCAGGCGCCTGTTCTGCGACCCGGGCCGGCGCGCGAGGCTCCCCGATTGGGAGGAGGATGCCCGCTTCGCCGTGGCCACCTTCCGCGTGGATGTCCTCCGCGCGGGCGAGTCCCACGCCGCCGCGGCGCTCGCGGCCGAGCTCCAGGAGACGAGCGCCGACTTCCGCCGCCTCTGGGCGGAGAACGAGATTCGCAGCCCGGGGGTAGGGCGCAAGCGCATCCAGCACCCCGTCGCCGGGTTGATGACGCTCGAGTATTCGACCTTCTCGGTGGACGCCGCCGACGGCCTGGGGATGTTCGTCTACACCCCGGCCACCCCGGCCGATGCCCGGGCCATCGACCTGCTGCTGTCGCGTCAGCGTCCAGCCACCTGACCTTCGGCTGGCGCTTCGTGCCCCGGTCCGCGAAGGCCTCCAATCAAAACGCTAGAATTGGGGCGAGTTGCATCTGTCACCCTGTGGCTACGCGCATTTCGATGGGGTAGGCGATACTCACCAGAGCCATGAACGGCTCGACGTGCGGTCCGCCGCCTTCACCACTCGCTCCCTGAGCATTTCCATTCCGTTGTCCCGTCACCGCACGGCCAAGGATTTCAGTCAGAGCGTGTTTTGGCGGTTAAGTTGTTATGTCAGAGCTGCCGCTAGAGTCATTCACGCAACATCCTTCCTGAAGAGGAGCACGCGTGAAGAACCATGGGTTGAAGTCCCTGACGGGCGTCCTGGCCGCGCTGGTGGTGACGGGTTGCGGCGCTGGAGCGGAGCCGGACGCCACGCGGAGCGAGCCCCGGGCCGCGGCCCCGGAGCAGCAGGCCATTCCGAACCGGTACATCGTGGTGCTCAAGGATGTGACGGACGGCGTGCGCGCGGAGGCGGCGCGGGCGGACGCGGCGGAGGTGGCGGCGGACCTCGCGAAGCGGCACGGCGCGAAGGTGGGGCATGTCTACCGGCATGCGCTGCGCGGCTTCGTGGCGGAGCTGGACGACGCGCGGGCGCAGGCCCTGCGCGAGGACCCGCGCGTGGAGTCCGTGGAGCCCGACACGTGGGTGGAGGCCGCGAGCCAGCAGGTGAATCCGCCGTGGGGCCTGGACCGCATCGACCAGGCGAACCTGCCGCTGGACGGCAGCTACACGCACAATGCCACCGGCAAGGGTGTGCACGTCTACGTCATCGACTCCGGCATCCGCGTCACCCACCAGGAGCTGCAGGGCAGGGCCACGGGGGACTTCAACATCCCCATCGGCGGCACCGCGGGCACGGACTGCTACGGCCACGGCACGCTGGTGGCGGGCATCGTCGGCGGCAGCTCGTCCGGCGTGGCCAAGGGTGTGACGCTGCACTCGGTGCGCGTGCTGAACTGCCTGGGAATGGGCCTCACCTCGGACGTCATCGCCGGCGTGGACTGGGTGACGGCCAACCGCATCCGTCCCGCGGTGGCCACCATGAGCTTCAACACGACGGCGTCCTCCGCGCTGGACCAGGCGGTGCGCCAGTCCGTGAGCGCGGGCGTGGTGTACGCGGTGGCGGCCGGCAACGGCACGGCGGACGCGTGCAACTCGTCCCCCGCGCGCGCGCCGGAGGCCATCACCGTGTCCTCCACCACCCGCGCCGACGCGCGCGTGGCCAACGCCAACTTCGGCTCGTGCGTGGACCTCTTCGCGCCGGGTGAGGGGCTCCCCTCGTCGCTGGGCACGGGCGATGACGCCCTCTCCAGCAGCGCCACGGGCACGTCGCTGGCCGCGGCGCACGTGGCGGGCGTGGCCGCGCTGTACCTCCAGGCCAACCCCACCGCCACGCCGGCCACCGTCGCGAGCGCGCTGACGGCCAACGCCATCACCGGCAAGGTGACGAACGCGGGCACGGGCTCGCCCAACCGGCTGGTGTCCACCGCGTTCCTCGGGACGGTGGGCGACACCGTGGCGCCCCAGGTGCAGCTCAGCGGCCCGGCCGCGGGCAGCACCCTGCAGGGCACCGTGAATCTCACCGCCATTGCCTCCGACAACGTGGGCGTGACGCGGGCGGAGCTGTGGGTGAACGGCCGGCTGCGGCTGACGGACACCTCCGCGCCATTCGCGTTCGCCTATGACACCTCGCTGGACGGCAACGGCCCGGTGACGCTGGAGGCGCGCGCGTACGACGCCGCGTTCAACGGCGGCCGGAGCGGGCCGGTGGCCTTCACCGTGAGCACGCCGGGCGCGGCGAACTTCGACCCGGTACGCGGCGTGCGCACGTGCGTGGACGCGGGCCCCGTCTGCGACACGGGCCTGCGCATCGCCGGGCGCGGCACCACCGCCGAGCCCCAGGCGCCCAACACGCTGTTCGGCGCCTGCGTGGACACCGCCGGCACCTACCACGCGGATGAGTCCATCGACCGCATCCGCATCTCCACCACGGACGGCAGCCCGCTGGCGCCGGGGAAGACGGTGCGGGTGGACGTGAGCGCGTGGCACAGCAGCTACGACCAGTGGTACCCGAAGGGCTTCTACCTGGGCTGGACCGATGACGGCGTGCGGATTCTCCACGCGCCCGACGCGAACAACCCCGTGTGGACCGCCCGGGGCGCGCCCTTTGTCGCCACGGGCCCCGGCGCCCACACGTACTCGGTCACCTTCGTGCTCCCGCAGGGCGGCGTGCAGGCCATCCGCGCCGCCATCGGCGACTTCGGCGACCTCGGATTCGAGGCCCCTTACCGCACCGGGTGCCCGGACGCGTACTACCGGCCTGACGCGGACGACCTCGTCTTCGCCGTGGGCAGCCCGACGCCGTAGCCCGTGTACGCGACGGCCGGGCCCGTGACTCGGGGCCCGGCCCGCTGGCACTGGACGCGGCAACAACACTCCCGCGCTCGCGTGGCGCTGACGTCGATACGGCATCTCACCCCCTGATAGCCTTGCAGGGCTTCACAACCTGGAGGGCACATGCGCGGAATTCTCGGAGTCGTGCTGTCGGCGTGCTTGCTGGTGGGCTGTGGTGGCGTGGAAGAGACGCAGCTGGAGACGCCGCCGCTGGCGGAGCAGGAGCAGGAGGCGGGGGCCTGCCTCGATGGCTACGTCCTCGTCTACAGCGAGTGGCGCTGTGAGGATGGCTGTAATGTCGAGTACCTGACCTGCTGCTTCTACAACCTCTGCCTCGACGAAGTGGGCCGGAAGTCGTGCCCCGGTGGCTGTTCCTGAGCCCGGTACGCCTCCTGCTCTCTGCCCCCTCGCCATGGACTCCGTGGCGAGGGTGGCGCGGGTGAAGCGCCTGGACACGCGCGCGTCAGTCGCGCAGCAGCGGCTGGCCGGTCAGCACGTGCTCGCACAAGGCCAGCCGGAGGTTCTTGGGCGGGACCAGCGTGGGGGCGAGCCGCGCCGCCAAGGCATCGCCCTCGAGCGGCTCGGGCACTGATGCCGGGAGGTAGATCGCGCCGCGGTGGCTGGGCCGCAGCCACGCGCCGACCTGCGCCTCGCCATGGACGACCAGGTGGGTCGCGTCCGTACCGTCCGTGACGAGGTTGCCGGTCAGCTTGAGGTCGCCCTCGATGAACACCTGGGCGTCGGCGCTGAGCAACAGGTCACGCGCGGTCAGCGAGCCCTTGATCCACAGCGGCACGTAGAGGTCGAGGTCCTGAATCACCAGCGGCCCATCGACGACGAGGTCGCCTTCGATGACGCACACCATCGGGTCCTCATTGCGAACGTAGGTCGGTCCGCTCAGCGTGAGCGTGCCATCGTGGACCACGAAGGCGACCTCGTTGCCGCCGAAGAGGTCCTCGTAGCCGACCGAATCGTCGCTGACCTCGAGCAGATTGTAACGCTCGAGGCCGAGCTCGGTTGCCAGGGGTTGAAACCGCGCGCCGGGGAGGGTGGTGTAGGGCTGGGGCTTCAGGGGCATGCCGCTTGATAACACCGGGGCCAGGTCCGCGGTTGATTCAATCCAGCCGGCCCCGGAGCGACGGCTCGAGCTGTTGGAGCAGCTCGCGGGCCTGGTCTTCCTCGGTCTGGTGCCGCTCGTAGCGCAGCCGGCCCGCTGAAATCTCCCAGCAGTCGAGGATGTCCTCGCACTGCGTCAGGATGGCGTACCAGCGCGCATCCACGAGCAGCGGCGCCGCACCCTCGAGGATGTGATGCGCCAGCTCGTACTGCGCGTAGACCATGTCGGAGCCCGCCGGCATGAACTCGAGGTAGAGCGCCGCGGGCGGCCACGAGGCGCGCTCGCTCGGGTCGAAGCGCATCCCGCGCCGGCCGGCCTCCGGCTCGAGCAGCCCGACCGCGTTGCGCGGCGGTTCTCCTCCCATGTCCGGATTGCGCGCCAGCGCCCCGGTCACCAGCCGCCGCGCCGCCTCCTCGCGGCCAGCTCGGACGGGCAGCACGGCGGTCCACCGGGTCCGGATGGGTGCGACCTGCCAGACACGAACGGTATGCATCAACGAGGTGCCGAGCCCCTCCACGTGGGCGGCCGGCGCCTTGCGACCGGGCTGCTTTCGCTTCATCGGCTGACCAACATAGGGCAGCCGGAGGTGTGCGTCGAACGAGCACGGGCTCCGTCGTACGCCGTGAGCCGCGTGCCGTGCGAAGTCGTCTTCAGCCGCGTTGCGGGTGCGCCTCGGGTTCCGGCCGCCGGTTCATCCGGGGGCGTGATTCGTCCGTGCGCGAGGCCTCCTCGATGCGGGCGAGGGCGGAGCGGTCGATGAGTCCCAGCCCCACCGCGTGCCTTGCCGCCTCGCAGCTGTCCCTCACCGCCAGCGCGGGGACGCCCAGCGCTCGCAGTCGCGCCAGCTGCTCCCGCACCTCCTGGTCGCGACGGCGGCCGGTGACGTCGCGGATGTAGACGGCGCGGATGCGGCCCGGATGCTCGCGGACGATGGTGCCGTACACCTCCGGGTCCTGCTGGCCGCTGTCCCCGATGAGGACGAAGGGCAGGGTGGGGTAGGCCTCGAGCAGCCGGCGGATGCGCGTCAGCTTGTCCTCGCCCTCGCCGAGTGCCGTCGACTTCGGCTCGATGAGGGAGATGTCGGTGAGGAAGAGCGGCCCGTGGGGCACGTCCTGGACCTCGAAGAAGGCATCCATCAGGTCGTAGAGGTTCCAGCCGCTGCGTGAGACGTAGAAGATGGGATTGAGGCCCCTGCCGTCGGGGCCCTGCTCCAGCGCGCGGTAGAAGGCGGCCACGCCGGGGAAGGGTTTGCGGCTCCTCGCATCGTTGAAGAGGACGGTGTGGACCATCTCCAACCGGTGCGTGGCGCGGGTGCGGATGACCGTGTCGTCCACGTCGCTGATGATTCCGAACTCCGCCTCGTCGGACGGCACGAAGACATGCGCCTTCGCCCGGATGCCCGCTGAGCCGGCCATGGATTCGAGCAGCTCGAGCTCCACCTCCTTCCAGCCGGGCTCCACGGGTTCGAGCAGCCGCAGCTCCAGGCGGAAGAAGCCCTCTTCGTCGGTGACGACCTCCTGGTACGACGTGCCAAAGCGGACCGCGATGCGCGCATCCGGAATCTCGTCGCTGCGGAAGCGCCGGATGGAAGCTCGCAGGTTGTCGAGCCGCCCGTTCCGCGCGCGGGTGGCGTCCTCCGAGGCCGCCGCCTCGTCGGCGTCATGGATGACGCCCTCGCGCTCGAGGAGCCGGCCGCTGACGACGAGGTACTCACGGGTGCCGTAGCTACGGAAGGGGAGCAACTGTAGCGGGTCGAACAGCCCGAGGCGCTGCTTGGCTCGGCGCTTGAGTCGCTTGGCCCCGCCGACCGCACGGCGGGTGAGGCGTACGAGTGGATTCGCCATGGTCCTCCCTTCGCGGAAGGTACGGATGGCGGCTCGCCGGTGCAGGCCGGGCGTTCGGTGAGTGACAACGCCAGGAGTCAGCTACCAGGTCCCGGCGCCCACCTCGAACACATAGGTGAGCCGGTCCACATCGAAGAAGCCGTAGCTCTTGATGCCGAGCCGCAGGCCCCAGAAGTCGGTGAGCACGCGCAGGGCACTCACCGGCGAGCGGGAGATGTTGACGCGGAACTTGATGCCCGACTCCATGACGAAGTCGGTGCGTCGCCGCGTGCCGGCCCCGCTTTCCTCCAGGTCCCACTCGACGCCCGCCGCGAAGTACGTGTCGAACCACCTCGAAGCGGAAGGCGTGTACAGGGCCATCCATCCCAGGTCCCGCAGCTGGTCGTCCTTCAGGTACATGCGATGGACGAGGTAGCCGCCGGCCACGGGCAGCTCGAGGTTCTTCACGACGAGGAACGGGAAGACGAAGGAGAGGCCCACGTCGCCATCGGCATAGAAGGAGAGGGACAACGAGCGCAGCGACCTGTCCGCCTCGACCCACTCGCCGAGGTCCTCCAGCGTCCCGGCCTCCTTGATTTCGGGCCAGCCGGGCACCTCCTTGTCCTCCAGGAAGGGGGAGAGCCCCGGGACGCTCCGGGCTTGCGCCGCGGGGGGCAGGGGCCTCAAGGTGTACTCGGCCCGGGCCCCGGCGCCCTCCCGCCGCTTGAGCGCGGCCCGGAGCGGACTGTCCTCCGGCAGCGGAGGGAAGAGCCGGTCCTCGGGGCGCCGCACCTTCGTCATCCACGCCTGATAGCTGCCGCTGAAGAGCTGGCCGCCGCGTGTGGCGTCGCGCACACCCCACGCGTCGTTGACGCTGCGGCTCACGTCGTAGCCGGGCGTGTAGTAGCCGTCGCCATTCTTGTCCGTCCCGAGCGCGTGCTTTCCCTCCTCCACCAGCAGGTGCATGGGAAAGCGCGTGTCCTCATCCGTGTCACTGACGTTCCAGTACCAGAAGAGCCCATGGGCCTTGCCGCTCACCCGCGTGACCAACACCACGTGCTCCGTCGGGCTGCAGCGCAGGCCCGTGAACTCCTGGAAGACCTCGCTGGCCGTGGACACGACGATGGCCTTGAACTCGGCCGTCTCCACGTCGTGGGTGTGTGCCCCCACGCCCTGCTCCGTGGGGAAGTAGGCGAAGAAGTCGAGCTGGAAGCTCGTGACGTACCGCAGGTCCACCTCCGTGTCGCCGGGGTCCTCCCGCCGCTGGAGGCTCGCGCGTCCCGTGTCGCCGCCGGACAGGGAGACCTCGTCGAACTGGTAGTACACGACGGGCGTGGCGGCGGCGGGCTGGAAGGGGAGGGCCTGGGGAAGCTGGATGTCCCCGGCCTCCTCACTCCGCAGCCGTGGCTCGTCCGGAGAGAACCAGTAGATGGGCGCGGCATATGCGGCGAGGCGCGCGAGGGAGAGCTTCGTCTCCGTGCCATGCCACACCACGCCGGGCAGCGCATCCAGCCTGCATCCGTCCGCCGGACCCTGCTTCGTGGTGGGCGCGGGCGAGGCAGGCTCCGCCGCCATGACCCGGGCGGTACTCAGTGCGAGCACCAGGATGAAGCACCGCCGGACCCGTGCCGCCGACAGTCTTCCCCGCGCCTCGCGCCAGACCATGGTCGGCGCAGCTTGGGCGTTGCGCTGCTTGCCAACCATCGCCTTCGGAGGCTTCGGAACGTTCGCTGCCGCGCTCGCCCGGAGCGAGGTCGCGCTACTGCGCCAGGTCTGGACGGTAGGTGGCGAGGGTGCAGCGCATCCGCTGCACCTGCTCGGCACTGAAGCCCGTCATGCAGGCATCGTCCGTCAGCTCCATGTAGTTCTGGATGGGGACCGGTACGCCGCCGCAGCTCGTGATTCCCGCCGTGCAGCCCTTGTGGGAGGTGGCGTTGGGCGGGGTGTCGCAGATGCGGTCGCCCGTGGTGTAGCAGCCGGGCGCGGTGGCCGTTCCACAACCGGCGTAGTACGTGTGGAACAGGCCCAGGTAGTGACCCACCTCGTGAGTGACGGTCCGCCCGTGGTGGTATGGCGAAACAGGCCCCGGGCGCCCGAACGCCAGCCAGTTGATGACCACGCGGTCCTGAGGCTGGCCGATAGCGCCCGCGGGGTCCGCGGGGAGGAAGGGCACGTACCCTCGCGAGCCGCCGGCGCTGTTCGTGTAGATGTTCAGGTAGCGCGTCGGGTCCCAGGCGATGCTGAGCCAGTAGCTGCCCTGGTCCTGGTACCACGTCGTGTTGCAGTAGCGCTTGATGCCCGTGCTCGGGTTGCCCGAAGGGTCCACGGTGGCGAGGAAGAATTCAATCTTGCTATCCACTCCGGCGCCTCCCGGACTGCCGGCCAGCGCGCGAAAGTCCTCGTTGAGGACCGCAATCTGACTGTGGACCAGGGCATCCGGGATGTTGACGTTCGTGCACGAACTGTCCGCGAGGACGTGAACCACCACAGGGATGCGCCGCAGTGTCGCGGGCTGCCACAGCGGGCCGGGAACGGTCGAGTCCAGGGAGCAGTCGGAGGCGGTGAGCTTCGCCGACCAGGCGGAAGAAGAAGGCTCCGGGGCGACACAGCGGTCGGCGTGGAGCGGGAAGACATCTCCGGGCAGGAATGCCAGGGCGTAGGCGATGAGCGAGTGGGCTGGGAGCATGGGCGCGAAACTAGCGGTGTCTTCCCATTCCTTCCAGAGGGCCGCCTCCCATCCTTCCACGAGATGAAGCTACCGTGTGGCTGATGTAATCCGTGTAGGAGATGGGAGGCGGGTGCCCCGGCGTGCCCACTGACACGTCAGCCGCGTCAATGGACATGTCAACGAGCGTGGAGCGACCTCGGGCATGCACGGGTTGCCCTCGTGCCAGGCCTCATCGGCCCTGGGCATGAGGCTTGCTGTGTGGACTCAGGCCCACCCACCACGGGCCCCTACCGGAGATGAATGACAACCATGCGCAGATTCGTGACGCTCTTCTCACTGGCCAGCTGTCTGCTGATGACTGGCGCTGGAGCGCAGACGCCCCCCGCTCAGACCCCCTCGAACCAGACGCCCGCGAATGCGTGCTACCTGTGGAAGGGGCGTGGAGGTGCGCCCTCGGCGAGCTACATGGCGACCCATGCGAGCTGCCGTCCCTGGAATAGCCCTTACGGGTGGAGCTTCATCAAGAATGGCAATGGGGTGGACTACTATCGCGGAACCTTCAAGGACGCCGCGGCCACTCCCTCCACCTGGGCGGTCTACGCCGACTTCGGCTCGGCGGTGGTCACCTCGAAGGCGGACTACGATTCCTTCGTCGCCAATACCCGGCTGTCCGGCTCCTGCGGCGAGTGCCTGAACTGACAGCGGGGCTCCCATGGATTGAGCAGGCGCCCGCTCCCGTCAGTGCGCGGGGGCGGTAACCTGCCCGGTCTTCTCGACTGGCGCGACCACCACCTTCCCGTCCTTCATCACGAAGCGCACCTGCTTCAGCGACGACAGGTCCTTCAGCGGGTTGCCCTGCACCGCAATCACGTCCGCGAGCTTCCCGGCCTCGAGCGACCCCAGCCGGTCCTGGACGCGCAGCAGCTCCGCCGCGCTCGACGTCGCCGCGCGCAGGACGTCCACCGCCGACAGCCCCGCCTCTTCATACGCGAGCAGATAGGCCAGCGTGGAGTCGCCACGCGTCTTGCCCGGCGGCTCCGTGTAGCTGTCCGAGCCCATCGCCACCCTCACGCCCGCCGCCACCGCGCGGCGGAACTGCGCGTGCCCCTGCTTGATGGCGTTGCGACACCGCTCCCTGCGCATGCGCTTCATCGCCTCGTCCCCGGTCATCGCGTCGATCTCCTCGCACATCTCCACCGAGCCATACGTGGGCACCAGGAAGATGCGCTTGCGCGCCATCGGCGCCAGCACGTCCTCCGGCAGCGAGTACCCATGCTCGATGGAGTCCACGCCCGCCGCCACCGCCGCGCGGATGCTCTCGTCCGTCGTGGTGTGCACCGCCACCGGGCGCTTCATGCGGTGCGCCTCCTCGACGATGACCTTCAGCTCCTCCTCCGAGAGGAGGTTGTGCCCGTTGTCCCCGATGACCTTGATGCAATCCGCGCCGTCGTACACGGCCTGCCTCACCGCGCGCCGCGCCTCGTCCGCGCCGGCGATGGTGACGTACTCCTGCTCGATGAGCCCCTGCGCGTCCGGCTGGAGCCGCCTGAACTGCCCACCGTGCGGCGCGAGCGCGCGGGTGCACGCGGAGATGCGCGGCCCCTCCACCCAGCCCTTCTGGATGGCATCGCGCAGCGCCACGTCCCCGTTCACCCCGGAGTTGCCCGCGTCCCGCACCATGGTGAACCCCACCTCCAGCACCTCGCGCCCCAGCTTCACACCCAGCAGCGCCCGCTCCGCCGTGCTCAGGCGCGAGACGGTGAGCTCCGGCCCCAGCGCGATGTTGTCGCTCAGCAGCAGGTGCGAATGCACGTCGATGAGTCCCGGCAGGAGCGTCACGTCCCCCAGGTCGATGACCTGCGTCCCCTCGGGAATCGCCAGCTTGCTGCCCACCGCCTTGATGCGGTTGGCCTCGACGAGCACCACGGCGTCCGTGAGCAGCTTCGCGTTCTTCCCATCGAACAGCCTCGCCGCGCGCACGGCCACCTTCGAGGGCCCCGCGGACTGCTGCGCCAGCGCCTCCCCCGGAAGCCACCATGCCAGGACGACACCCCACAGGACTCTCAGCGACAGCGAACGCCAGCAAGCGCGCATCACGCAGCTCCAGATGGAAGAAGAGGTCGACGTACGCTTGCCTCATCAGTCACCCAAAGCAAGCACGGACACAGGCGCGAGCCGGTCGGCGCGGGCCGCTCAGTCCTCGCCGACCGTGTTCTCGATGTGGTGCCAGCGCCCATACCTGGAGACGCTGGCTCGCACCGTGCGGCCCTGCGTCCAGGGCGGGTCCATGGGGTGAAGGGTCCACGTCGTCGTGTTGCCGCTCACCTGCCGGGAGGCCGTCCCCGTCACGAGGTTCTCGTGCTCGTCCGTGGACAACGAAAAGCCACCCTGGGTGGACAGGCGGAGGGTGAAGCCCTGGGGAGCGGGCGGGATGTCCTCGCGTCTGTCGAGCCGGCCCGTGTTCCGGACGGAGCGGAGCAGGAATTGCCCTTCCACGCGTTGGACCGTGAGGATTTCCTCCGCCAGGAACGACGACGTGGTGGTCTTGTGCAGGGTGAGCAGGTCTCCCTCGATGCCGACGAGCTCGTACTGGTGCAGGTTGCCCAGGTTGTCCCAATACACCCAGCGCTCGCCCACCGCGATGCGCCTGGGGGCCCAGGCCAGCCACAGCCTCAGCTGCCCCTCGCGGATGACACCGATGAGGAAGTCTTCCGAGTAGATGAAGAGAAGCGCGCCTGGCTGCGGGGCGGGGCGGAGCCGATAGGAGATGCCGTCCACGGTCACCTGACTGTGGGGGTGGGCGAGGGCGCTGGTGCCCGCCCACATCACGGGAAGGGAGGAGTCCTCCGAGTGATTTCCAGGATTGATGAACCCGCCCTGCTCGGGGGTGGGGGGCGAGAAGGCCTCGAACGAGAGCACGATCCGCTCACCCTCATGAGAGGTGAAGCGCAGCCGCATCGTGGGGAGGCCGTTGCGCTCTCCCTCCTCGTACCGCATGGGCCGGTAGAGCGTCCGCCGATCGGTCAGCACCGCGGCGCGCTCCCTCGCCGCCTCCTCGTCGTTGATGAAGTCGATTTGAACTCCATCGAGCTGCGTGATGATGGCTCGAAGCAGCGGGGGCCGCCCGGTCCGCCGCGTCACCATCACCTCGATGGCATCGTAGACAGGGTGATTGGCGAGCAGGGCAATCACCTGGACCTCGTGGCGCTCGAAGGTGATGAGGAATGGCTGGACGATGCCTTCTGGCTGCACCGGGCCCGGGAGTTGGTGCGGGGCGGCTGGCGCGCGGGTTCCGACCAGCAGCAAGGTGACCCACGCGACGAAAGCGAATCTGCATCGAGAGAACCGCATGATGGCTTTCCTCCCACTGCCGGCGCTCGCCAGTCAGAGGGGGCGAATATGCGGTCCTGCCTCTACGTGATGAAGCAACCCCGCGGATGCAGGGCATGACAGCTCACGAGACGTTTTCGGGCCTAGAACAGAGGCGTGCTTCGTGGTGGGAGCAGGCTGCCCTTGGGGAAGGGCTACGCCGGAGCCTCAGCCAGGCGAACCCGTCTTCCAGCGGACGCAGGAAGAGCACCAGTGCGCCAGCCATGGCCAGGGCGAAGCTGGGCAGGCCATGGATGAGCGCGATGCCGCCATGCAGTCCCAGCCCCAGCAGCAACAGCCTTCCCCGGTGGCGCTTCTCCACCACGAGGCCCGCCGCGAGGAAGACTTCCAGCACGAGCACGCTCCAGGTGAGCAGCGCCACGGGCACCCCCTGCGTGAGCAGCGGGCGCAGCAGCGCGGCGAGCCACGGCGACGCGCCAATGCCCGGGTCCAGCAGCCAATAGTAGAGCGCGGTGCCGTCCGCCCACTCCCGCACGGGGAACTTGGCCACCGCGGCGTGGAAGTAGACGAGCGCCACCTGGAGACGGATGGCGGTGAGCGACGACAGCGCCACCAGACGCGCCCCCTCCCCGCGCTCGCGCGGCGGGTCCCAGTGCCAGCGCCGCCCGTCGGTGAGCGTCAGGGGCAGCAGGAGCAACGTCAGGACGGACGTCACCTGGTCTCCGCCATCGGTGGCGAGCGCGGTGGAGTGCAGGCTGAAGGACAGCCACCAGTGCACGGGCGCCGTCAGCCGGGGACGCCATCCGGAGGCGACGACGACGAGCAGCGCCACCGCCAGCCAGCGTGCCCACTCCAGGCCCCCTCGCGGGACCAGGCAGAACAGGGCGGCGTTGCTCATGCCCTGGCAGATGGGCGCCTCGATGCCGCCCGCGGCGGGGCGGAACATCAGCGTCGTGGGGTTGAACGCGAGGGTGAGCGCGGTGCCCGTGGCAAGCAGCGTGCGGGCGAGCCCATACACGTTCGTCCAGGGATTCACGTCTCCCATCCAGCGCCTCGTGGCGCCACCCAGGGCCGTCAGCATGAGACCTCCATCACCAGCACGTTCGAGGGCATGACCACCGGCCGCGTCGCGCGGCTCCATGCCCAGGGCACGGGCTTCTGCGAGACAAAGCCCACGTGGCCGCAGAGCGTCGGACCCGGCGTGGGGTTGTGGACCGGGGGCAGCGCCTCCATGCGCTCCAGGCACGAGAGCGGAGCCCCCTCGCACGCCTGCCATGACTCCTTGGCGACGTGCTCCAGCAGGAGCGCGGACTCCATGCCCTGTGCACGGCCGCCGCGCCGGAGGCCGAAGAGGTTCGCCGGGCTGGAGTTGGGCGTCAGGCCCGAGGGCATCCAGGTGCCATCCACGCCGCGTGAGTACAGGCGGATGTCCGGCTCCTGCGGGTTGCGAGTGAAGAAGCTCCAGCCCTCGGGCGCCCACGTCGAGGCGCGGACGTATCGTTCGAAGGGCAGGGAGAACGGGTTGTAGGGCATGAAGCCATGCGCCACATAGGCGAGCACAATCACCCAGGCGGAGACGACCGCGAGGGCAACGCCCCCCAGGCGGTTGAGGCCGCGGGCTTCGGGCGGCGCGAGGTTGTCCGAAGGCATGGAGCCACTCCTGCGAAGAAAGGGACGGAGGCGGAGCCCGACAGCGCCGGGCCCCGCCTCCCCAGACGAGACGGACTACCGAGCGGGCGCCGCGCTCGCGTCACCGGGGCCGAGCCGCTCCACCAGGAGCTGCACCCAGACGTCGCGCTCCAGGCCGGACACCTTCATCGCCTCCGAGCCGCCGTCTTCGGGCGCCAGCGCGACCACCACGACCACGGCCATGGCCACGGCCACCACCACCGCGGCGACGTATGCCTGGACGACGACCTCCTCGCCCACGCAGACGTCGATCGCCGCCGCCTTCTTGTCACGCAGCGCCTGGACGGTCGTGCCCTGCTCCGCGGCGGCGGCGGCCAGCGTCACGTCACCGGCTTCCTTCAGCGCGCTCGACACGCGCAGGTGGTCACCGCTCTGGATGTCCGCGCCGAAGCGCCCGAAGAACGACGGATCCTGCTGCTGGATGCGCGCGACGATTTTGTCCGCCAGGGCCGCGGCGGCCGCCGAGCGGTCCGGATTGCGCAGCACGCTGGCGGCGTGCGGCTCCTCCCAGATTTCGGGCAGCGCGCTGCCCACGGGCCCCAGGCCGAAGAGCACGCCCCGGAACACCGTCTCGCCGTCGTAGGCAACCCGCGCCGCCTGCCGTGAGTCATCCGGCCCCATGCCGCCACCGCAGCCCGGGCCACCCACCAGCATCAAGCCCGACAACATCAGGGACACCGCGGAACGTCCCGCCCACTTGGACTTCATCTTCACGTATTGCTCCCCTCGACATGCTGCATGGTCGCAGCGCCCGGCGGGTATCGCCGGAATGGACGCAAGCCCCCCTCACGCGCCGCGCGAGGGACTCGCACGTCGCTGCTGGCTTGCTTTCAAATGATTCGGTTCGGAGGGCCGTATGCGCGGTGCGCCCCGCGGCCTCTTCCGATGGATGTGTATGTTGGTGATTACGGAGCCGGTGACAATTCCTGGTCGTTCAGCGCACGCGGATGCGACGGAGCCCCAGTCAGGCTCGGAGCCCGAGCCATCGATTCGCCGTCCCTCTCAGATTCCCCGAGTCGTACGAGTTCTTCCTCTCATTCCAAGAACATGGATTGTGAGTGAGTGAGACAGTCTGTACCCGGCAGTTGAGAGTGCAGGGCGAGCCAGGCAGGGACGATGAGCGTCATCGCCAACGGCCCCAACCGCGGCACCCAGTGGCGCTACGGCACCGTCACCTACGGTCCCTCGTCGGCGAGCATCTCCAGCTCCCTGCGGGGAGAGCTGAGCCACTTCCGCGGCGGCGACACAGGACTGGCCTGTGAGGGATTGCGCCATTCGGGAACGGGCGGGAGCAGCAGGCTGGCATGAAGCCATGCGCCCGTGCGCATGCCTGCTCATGAGGGCCTCTGTTTCACGGTATGGCTCCGCGCGTTCCCACTCCGGGAGCAGGAGGGGAAGCACCTTCGTCCACCATCACACGCGGCTCGCGTTGACTGTCCGGTGGCGCGGTGGTCGATGTGACTCACGCTCCCTACCCTCGCGCAAACCCGTGGAGTGGAGGTGGCGGATGCGCGGATGGTGCGGAGGGATTCTGGTGGGCTGGCTGGCCGCGGGATGCGGGGGAATGGCGCCAGAGGACGGATGGCCCTCCGGCACTCCGGCGGAAGACCGGGAGGCCGTCCACGACACGTCGACCGGCACGTCCCGGGCGGCCCTCACCGTGGGCACGCCGAGCCGGGTGAAGACCATCTTCCCGCCGTCGCAGATGCTTCCGCGCTACATGCAAGGGCCGTCATCCCTGGTGGACTTCCGCGGCCGGCTCGCCTTCGCCGCCAATTTCGAGGACGGCACCCGGTCGCTGTGGGTGAGCAACGGCACCGAGGCGGGGACCGTCGCGCTGAAGACCTTCCCCGCGGCGCCGCCCCCCGCGGTCAACGTCCAGGTGGCGGACCTCACCCCGGCGGGAGCGCAGCTCTTCTTCACCGTGGGCGAGCCCCTGTACGGCCACGAGCTGTGGGTGAGCGATGGCTCCGCCGGTGGCACCCGGCTCGTCAAGGACATCACCCCGGGCGCGGGGAGTTCCGCGCCCAAGTACCTCAACGCGCTCGGGAGCACGCTCGTCTTCTTCCGCGATGTGCCGGCCACGGACACCACGCCGGGGCGTTCGGAGCTGTGGCGGAGCGATGGCACCGACACCGGCACGGTCCGCGTCCTCGACCTGGGACAAGACGTCGAGGTGGATTGGCGGACGGCGCGCGCGGGTAGCGCGCTCGTCTTCTTCGTCCGGGATTCGGCCGGCAACGTCGCGGCCTGGAAGACCGATGGCACCCGCGCGGGCACGCAGCCGCTGCGCGCGCTCACCGGGCCGGAGGGCTCCGCGCCGCTGGACGTGCGCAGCAGCGGCGGGCTGGCGTTCTTCACGTCGTACGAGGCCGGGGGCGCCACCACCGTCTGGAAGTCGGACGGCACCCGCACGGGCACGGTGCGGCTGTACACCTTCGAGCCGGATGGCCGCTACCCGAGGCTGCTGACGGCGATGGGCGCGCACCTCTACGTCACCCTGTCCAACCCGGTCGACCAGCGGCTCGGCCTCTTCCGGCTGCGCATTGACAATGTGGGTGGCAAGGAGCACGTCGCCACGCTGTCCAACCCGTACGCGTCCCAGCCGGAGGCCTTTCCCTTCCTCAACAACTTCAGCGCCACGGCGGACCGCATCTACTTCGAGCAGGTCATCGGCAGCTCCGGCCCCGCCCCGCGCGACACGCAACTGTGGGTGACGGATGGCACCAAGGCCGGCACGCGGCTGTTGCGCCGGCCGCTGAGCCTCTCCGACGAGTACGGCTCGCCCATCACCGCGGTGGACTCCGGCCTCGCGTTCTTCGTCTCCTACAGCGAGACCTCGGGCCTCGAGCCCTGGGTGACGGACGGCACGGTGGCGGGCACGCGCCTGCTGAAGGACATCGCCCCGAGCGGGAGTTCCTTCCCAGGCGCCTTCGTGCGCGCGGGCGCGCGGGTGTTCTTCGGCGCCTTCGACGACACGGAGGCCCAGCAGCTCTGGTCGGTGCCGCTCATCCCGTGAGCGGTTCGCGGGCCATCTCGCGTGCACCGACAGGAAGAGATGGGCTCATACTGGGGTCGCCGCCCGCGGGAGTCCCAGATGAGCCTCATGCCGAGCGAACGCCCCAGCCGCACCGCGACGAAGATTGCTGGCTTCATGCTGCTGCTCGACTCCGTGCCCCGGCTCGCGCCCGTGCTGCCGCCGGGCGCGGCGGTGGAGGCGGAGGCCATCCTACGAGCCTCCGGTGCGGTTCCCCGACTTCACGTCGAGCTGCAGCGAACGCGCCTGACGGTGCGGTTCTATGAAGCCACCGAAAGGCTTCTCGGGCAGGGGCAGCTCCTTTGGTTCGGGGTGCGCAAGCGCTGGATGCGGGAGGTCGTCGAGCAGGCCATCGCCGAGGGCGCGCGACAGGTGCTCGTGGTCGGCGCCGGGTTCGACCCCCTGGCCGTGAGCGTGGCCCGCCGTCATCCGGACGTGACGTGTGTCGAGGTGGATGCACCGGCGACGGCGGAGCCCAAGCGCGCGGGCATCCAGGGGGGAGGGCTCGCGTGTCCGAACCACGTCGTCCTCGCGGCGGACCTCGCGAAGAAGCCGCTGGAGGCGGTCCTGGGGGCGGCGGGCTGGCGCGTCGACGTCCGGAGCGTCGTCGTGGCCGAGGGGCTCCTCATGTATCTGGCGCCCGCGCAGGTCTCCGCGTTCCTGGCCCAGGTGCGTGCCTGCACGAGCCCTGGAAGCCGGCTCGCCTTCAGCTCCATGGACTCGGACGAGGAAGGCCAGCCACGGCTCCTCTTCGCCGGGAGGCTGCTCGGGCGGGCCATCCGGTCCGCACTCCGACTCGCGGGCGAGCCCCTGCGGTGGGGAATCGCTCCCTCCGCCGTCCCTCCGTTTCTCACGACGGCCGGTTACCGCGTCCTGGACCAGCCCACCCCGCGGATGCTCCGTGAGCGCTTTCTCACGCCCCACGGGCTCGCCGAGGAGCCGCTCGCGCCGTACGAGCATCTCGTTCTCGCCGAGGTCCGTGACAGCGCGGGATGAATGCGCCGACGCGCCTTTCCGCGAGGCGTGGAGACCCGGTGTGTCTCGTCACTTCGGAAGTGAGCCCGGCGGAGCCGACTTCCGCTCCGCCATCAGGCGACGCAGCGCCCAAGCCGCGAGGAGCCATGGGGTGATGAGAAACACGAGATAGAGGATGGTGTGGACACTCTTCCTATCGCGAGCGGCAACGGAGGCCTCCAGGACGGGGGGGCTCGGCTCGGGCAGGGTCTCGAAGTCCTCGAGGACGTAACGCTCATCCAAGGGGCGGTAGCCCTTGTTCGGCTCCGGGTTGATGACGCGCTGCCGGATGCGACCCTGCTCGTCTTCGAGCACGAGCTCCGAGGCGGTGATGTCATCCCTATCGAAATGGATGGTCACGGACTCGTCGGGACCGAGTGGGTAGGAGCCGGCTTGCGGCGAAGGGATGGCCAGCATCGGGCGCACGACCGTGGGCAATGGGGCCTTGTGCTCCTGTCCGTGGGGAGTGCCCACGGGCGTGATGAGAAGGGGCCGGCCGGTGCGGTTCTCCACCGTGAGCGGGACGATGAAAGCGCCCCTGAAGAGCATCCCGGCACCCATCAGCGCGGAAAGGGCCAGGAATGGGAGCGTGCAAAACAAGAGGATGCGAACGAATAGCCTCACGAGTCCCTCTCGGCCGTACCGCCTGGTGACCCGGCTCGATGGCTCCGGCCGTCACGTCGGCGACGATACCGCGCAGACTCGAGTCCTGCTCCACGGAGGCCAAGGCGCCCCGTCTTGCTGGTGGGGCGCCATGGGTGCGCGAGTGTGCACGGCCGGGCCTTCAAAGGACGCTCAAGGCCACAGGGCTTCGACAGGGACTCGCGACGCCAACGTCCCATCGCCGAGCTGTCCATTCCCGTTGAAGCCCCACGCCCGGACGGTGCCATCGCCGCGCAGCGCCAGCGCGTGGTCACTGCCTGTCACCAGGGTGGTGCCACCCGTGAACCCAAACACCTGCATCGCCGAGAGCCGGTTCGTGTACGTCCCATCTCCCACCTGGCCGCCTCCGTTGTAGCCCCAACCCCAGGCGGTCCCGTCTCCGCGCAGCGCCAGCGAGAATCCGTTGCCCGCCGCCACGGCGATGACACCCGTCACTCCGGGCACCCGTGCCGCCGTGGCTCGAGAGAAGCTCGCCGTCCCACTTCCCAGTTGTCCACTCGTGTTGAAGCCCCAGGCCCAGACGGAGCCATCGACGCGCACCGCCAGCGAGTGGCCACTGCTTGCCGCCAGGGCAACGACCTCCGTGAGCCCGGACACCTGCACCGGCGTGGTCCGAGCGTCGCTCGTCCCATCCCCCAACTGGCCGCTCGAGTTTCTGCCCCAGGCCCAGACGGAGCCATCGCCACGCAGCGCCAGCGAGTGGTTGCTACCTGCCGCCAGGGCGATGACCTCCGTGAGCCCAGACACCTGCACCGGCGTGGACGTAGAGGTGCCCGTTCCACCGCCTTCGTCGGAGCCCCACGCCCAGACGCTGCCATCGCCGCGCAGCGCCAGCGAGTGGAAAGCACCTGCCGCCAGAGCGGTCACGTTGGTGAGCCCGGCCACCTGTACCGGCGAGGCCCGGGAGAGGCTCGTCCCATCTCCCAACTGGCCGCTTGCGTTTTCGCCCCACGCCCACACGGTCCCGTCATTGCGCAGTGCCAACGCGTGGGCACTGCCTGCCGCCAGAGCGGTCACGTTGGTGAGCCCGGCCACCTGAACCGGCGAGGCCCGAGGGGTGGCCGACTCAGCGCCTTCGCTGGAGCCCCACGCCCAGACGGTTCCATCGCCGCGCAGCGCCAGTGACTGGCTCGCGCCCGCGGCAAGGGCCGTCACCCCCGTGAGCCCGGGCACCTGCACCGCCGGGGTCCGCGTGGTGGTCGTCCCCGTCCCCAGCTGGCCGTAGCGGTTGTCGCCCCACGCCCAGAGGATGCCATCGCCGGTCAGCGCCAGTGCGTGATACGAGCCTGTCGTCAGGGTGGTCACGCCGGTGGGCCCGGACACCTGTCGCGGCTCGAATCGAGCGCTGCGCGTCCCATCCCCCAGCTGGTCGTAGAAGTTGTCGCCCCAGGCCCAGACGGTCCCATCGCTCCGGAGCACCATCGAGTGGGTATTTCCCGCGGCCACGGCGGAGGCGCCCGTGAGCCCGAGCACCTGCACCGCGGTGGTCCGATGGGAGGTGCCTGAAGCCTCTCCCAGTTGGCCATTTCCGTTGGAGCCCCACGCCCAGACGCTGCCATCGCCGCGCAGCGCCAGCGCGTGGTTGAGGCCCGCGGCCAGGGCGGTCACCCCGGTGAGCCCGGACACCTGCACCGGAGAGGTCCGGTCCTCCGTCCCATCCCCCAGAATGCCGCCTGCGTTGCCGCCCCAACCCCAGACGGTCCCATCGTCGCGCAGCGCCAGCGAGTAGGAAGAGCCCGTGGCCAGGGCGGTCACCCCGGTGAGCCCGGACACCTGCACCGGCGTGCGCTTGGAGGTGCGCGTCCCATCTCCCAGCTGGCCACTGCCGTTGTTGCCCCACGCCCAGACGGTCCCATCTTCGCGCAGCGCCAGCGAGTGGCGAGAGTTCGCGGCCAGGGCGGTCACCCCCGTGAGCCCGGACACCCGCACCGGCGTGAGCCGATTGATGGACGTCCCGTCCCCCAGTTGGAGGTTCGTATTGGAGCCCCACGACCAGACGGTGCCATCCCCGCGCAGTGCCAGCGAGTGGCCACTGCCCACCGCCAGCGCCGTCACGCTGGTGAGCCCGGCCACCTGTACCGGCGTGGCCCAGGAGAGGGTCGTTCCGGTTCCCAATTGGCCGCTGGCGTTGTTGCCCCAGGCCCAGACGGTCCCATCGCCGCGCAGCGCCAACGTGTGGGTACTGCCTGAGACCACGGTGGGGCTCGGGCACGCATTGGCGGTGACGGTGAAGGTCTTGGAAATGGATGCATCGCTGCGATTCGCGACCGTGACCGTGACCGTGACCGCGGTGCCAGTGGGCACACACGAAGGGGAGGTCCAGACGACCTCGCTGGTGGTGCCCGTATGAACAGGGACTCCCAGTGTCCCGAGGTTGGCCGTCCACGAGAAGCGCAGCTGGGGGCTCTCTTCGTCCTGGGCACGTACGCGGAAGGTCACAGGGCCCTGGACCCGCACCTGGGTGACCGACTGCGAGCTGTCGAGAAGGGTGGGTGCCGTCGTATCAACGCTCCCCCCATCCGGGAGCGGATCCGTGGTGCCTGCGTCCGGGAGCGGATCCGTGGTGCCTGCGTCCGGACCACACTGGGTGGGGTTGCGCTGACAGAGTCCCGGTTCTTCCTGCTCGGAGTCCGCACAGCCCGCGAAGCCGACCACGAGCACCGCGGTGAGCAGGGCCTGGACGCTCCAGGTCGTTCTCGCCTTCCTCATGAATCCCCCCCTCGATTGAATGAAGCCAGTCGCCAGGCAGCCAGGCTGGTCGCGTTTTTCTACCACGTGGACTCCATCTGTACACGGGTCGCCATGGAGGCCGTCGTCCCCGTCCTTCCGGCTCCGGTCCGTAGTAGGAACGCCCCGATGTCCGAACTCGACGACTCCTCGCTCCTGGAACTGCTGGACCTGACCTTCGACGCGCTCTGTGCATCCCGCGTCTCGGATTGGGTGGACCCCGACCGGGTCCTCGCCGCGGTTGACCTCGCCCTGACGCCCGAGCGGGTGACGGGCTGGCACGCCCGGCTGGTGGCGCCCCTGCGCACGCGCCTGCTCGCGCGCGCGGCGAAGAGCCACATCAAGCTGGGCGCGTGGCTCCCCACCGAGGCCACCGCGTCGCTGACGGCGCTGCTGGGCCAGCCGGTGCACCTGCCTCGCAAGGCCATCGACGAGCTGGTGGCGTCCGAGCAGGTGCGGGAGACGGTGCGCACCACGCTCCAGGAGACGCTGTCGTCGCTGGTGAGCAAGGTCATCGCGGGAGCTCCCGGGGCGGGCGTCGCCGGGGGCCTGAGGGATGCGCTGAGCTGGGGCGCGCGAGCGGCGGCCTCGGCGGGGAAGGGAATCCTGGGAGGCCTGGGCGGAGGCTTGCAGGACCGCGTGCGCGAGGTCATCGACGGCTCCATGGCCATGGTGCAGCGGCGCATCGCCGAGCGGCTCGCCAGCGAGGAGACCGCTCGCGCCCTGGGGGTACGGCGCCAGAAGGTCTTCCTGTCGACCCTGGAGAAGACCGAGGCCGAGGCCGCGCAGGCGCTGAGCCGGGTGCCCCACGAGCAACTCGACTCCCTGGCGCCCCAGGTGATTGCGCACAACCTCGCGCGCCCCGAGGTGCGCGAGGGGCTGAAGGCCGAGCTGCACGCCGTCCTGGAGGACCTGTCACGGCACACCGTGGGGGAGTTGCTCGATCAGGCCGGACTGCGGGACGCGACACGCCAGTGGCTGCACGCGCACGGCCTGCCCTTCGCGCGCGTGCTGGCGCGCTCCGCCCCCTTCATCGCCTGGCGGACTCGCGTGGAGCGCTCCGGGCCGTAAGCCGCGCCGACACCGCGTCCCCTGTCGAATGGCTCACAAGTGCGTGCGTAAAACCGCGATACGAAGAAAAGTGCATCCATGTTGCTATAGACATTCAGACCACGGAATCGTCATTCCAAGGAAAGACAGGCTCTGCTAAGGCTACGGGAGTCACCTTGATGGAGGACGCATGCGAGCGAGCATTGTCTGTGGTCTGTTGGCGTCGGCGCTGATGGTGGGCTGTGGTGTGCCCGTGGAGCAGGAAGAGGAAACCAACCTGTCCACGCAGGAGGCCCCGTTTCCCGACTGCAACGGCATGCACGACGCGATCGACTTCTACAGCGACGCTACCTACACGACCCTGGTCGGGAGGCGGGGTTGCCACTGTGGCTTGTGGTCCAGATGGGGCACGACGTCGTCCTACTCCGTACCCAATTGGGACTGCTAGGCCGTCCTCATACGTCCGCGCGCGGCGGGGCTAGGTTCCAAAAGCGCGTCGCGCGCGGCGGGCGGAATCTCCGGCCCGTCAAGGACCTCGCCTCCCTATTCATGGGCCCGCGGGGCCTCGACGGGACGGTCCGGTAGGGCCACCTCCTCCTCGGTCCACTCTCCGCGCCGGTCCAGGTACCGCAGGTCCAGCCGGTTGCCGCTGAAGGAGACCCCCATCACGCCGGAGATGTCCGCGGTCTCCTCGGCGGGACGGCGCAGGCGCAGCCACTCCTTCTCGTCGAACATGCCGACGACGCGCAGGGGCATGCGGCCGTCCGTGGAGATGGCCACGCGCATGCCCTCGGCGTCCACGGCGAGGGGAATCGAGAACAGCGCGGACGTGCGCCCGCTCTTCACGTCCACGAAGGTGGAGGCGCCGCAGGAGGTGCCGCAGCTGCACCGCACCTCGTACAGGCCGGCCTTCAGGTGTGACACGTAGCCCCGGTCGCAGTACCGCGCCATCACCCGGCCCACCATCTCCGGCACGGGCTGTCCTTCCTCCGTCTTGTACGTCCCGGCCTTCTCGTTCTCCTCGCGCAGCTCCTCCGGCGTGGGCTTGGGGATGAAGACCGGGTACTCCTTCGCGTACCGCGCCGGGGTGTGGGGCAGGGCGGGCGCGTCGGGATAGTCATCGGTCAGCAGGCCCACCTTGGGGGACGAAGCTGGCCAGCGGAGCGTGTAGCCGCCGAGCTGGTAGGTGTCGCCCTTCTTCGAGACCTGGGTGAGCGCCTCGAGCTGGCCATCGCGGTCGACGAACGACAGCCAGGCCATGCGCAGTCCGGGCTCCTTGACGATGTAGAAGCGCGCGCCGTGGGCCGGTGACTCCCGGTATCGCCAGTAGCGCGCTCCCTCCTCGCGGAGCGCCACCCACTCGTCGGGAAGGGCGTCGACGAGGGCGTACTGCTCGGGCTCGAGCGGCTCGAAGCGGATGCCCCAGCGCGTGGCCGGGTCCTTCGGGTCCGCCGGCGTGGCACCCCGGCCCAGCGCCGTGCCGAGGACGTCCGAGACCTGCTGCTCGCTCCAGGAGAGGAGGGTGAGCCGGAGGGGTGCGCCCTGCCGCGCCTGGAGCGTGCCCCGGAACCCCACCATCAGGTTGCCGGTCTCCGGGTTCCCGTCGTCGGGGTCGCGGGCGTGGAAGAAGAGCACGACGGCCGCGTCACCCCGCGTCTCCACGCGGTACCAGGAGCTGTCGAAGCGGCGGCCGATGCTCGCCGCGAGGCAATCCCTCGCCGGAGTACCCGCCGGGCAGCCCTCCAGCTTCAGCGGCGGTTCGTCTCCCGCCGCCTCCTTCCGCTCCTCGCCGAGGAGCTGGAACTCCAGGTCGAGCCAGGCGCGCGCGAACGCGTCCTGCGCGGCCGCGTCTCCGGGCTTCCGGGAGAGGGTCTTCCACGCCGTGTCGAAGGCCGCCTTCACCGCGGCCGGGTACTGGACCGGCGGCGGGGGCACGGCAGGTGCTTCCGCCTGGACCGGGGGGGCGACGGAGGCGGGCGCCGGGGCCGGGGCTGGAACTGGAGACAGCGTCGAAGTCGGGGTCGCACCGCCGGTGTCTCGGGGAGCGGTGGGCGGCTCCACCCGGGTCGGGTGGGAGCAAGCCGTCAAGAACAGCATCACAGACAAAGCCGCGCGAAATACCTGTTTTGAAATCACCTTCGCCACCTTCCAACGCCATCCCTGCCGGAAACCCTGTCGCGGCGTCATGGGTGCGGAAAGTATAGACGGAGCGTGCACGCGCCGGACGTTGTCACCCTTCACAACCCGTCGGAGTCCGCGGAGAGGCCCCGGTACCGGAGGAAGCTGGACGTGAAGAGGCGCAGGGGCGTCTCGCGGCCCATGGCGATGAAGGGCGCCCAGTAGTGCGGGTGGGGCTGGGCCTGCCTCAGCTTCCGCATCGCCTCCCTCAGCGCCGCCGCCCGGCCCTGTCCCGCGAGCAGCCGGTGGTAGTACGCCTCCATCAGCTCCCGCGTCGTCTCGTCATTCACCTTCCACAGGCTCATCACCACCGTCTCCGCCCCGGCCACCAGGAAGGCCCGTCTCAGCCCGTACACCCCCTGGCCCAGCTTCACGTCCCCGCGCCCCGTGTCGCACGCCGACAGCACCACCAGCTGCGTGCCCCACAGGTCCAGTCCCGCGAGCTCCAGCGCCGTCACCAGCGTGCTGTCGACCTGGGAGGCCGCAGGACCGGAGCCAGAGGGCGCCGGCGCGCTCGAGCCCGCCAGCACCAGGCCCGAGCGCAGCAGCGGGTCCGGGGAGCTGGCCCCCGGGGTGTCATCCCCCAGCGCACCGAAGTGGGCCACCGCGCGCGCCGCGGGTGGAGCAGGCTCGTCCTCCAGGAAGAAGCCATGGGTGGCCACGTGCAGGATGCCGGGCGTCGGCAGGTGCAGCAGCCGCTGCTTGGTCGCCTCGGCACCCAGGTACAGCTGGGCCTGGGGCCACAGCCGCTGGATGGCCTCGGCCTCCTGGCGGGAGCCCGGCAGCGGCACGATGTCCCAGTCCCGCCGCGGCCCCTCCTCGCTCAGCGCGGAGAAGAAGCGCTTCAGGGCGCTGGAGCGCATGACCCGCGCGGGCGCCCTGGCCAGCGAGGAGGCGGGGGGCGGCGGGGCGTTGAAGTCCGGGTCTGCCAGGACGACCACGGAGGAAGCGGGGG
>NZ_JABBJJ010000500.1 GCF_012933655.1 Pyxidicoccus fallax
CTCGCCCCCCTCCCCCTCCTCCTCGCGGGCGCGCTGCTGCTGGCGCCCGTTCATCGCGCCCGGGCCTGCGCCACCTGCGCCTGCGGGGACCCGACGCTCACCTCCATGGGCACCGAGCAGCCGTTCTCCGGCCGCCTGCGCCTGTCCTCCACGTTGCGCATGTGGGGGCACACGGTGGGACGCGACAACGAGGACGCGATGAGGCTGCGCGAGGCGCGCATGGACGTGGCCGCCGCGTACGCGCCGCTGCCGTGGCTCTTCCTCGCGGCCACCCTGCCCCTGCAGGCCCGCGAGGTGCGCGACGTCAGCCTCGCCCGCGAGCGCGGCTGGGGCGTGGGCGATGTGGAGGTGACGGCCAAGGCCTTCCTCTTCCAGGACAAGGCGTTCTCCGCGGACCACCTCTTCAGCGTGCTGGTGGGCGTGAAGCTGCCCACCGCGCCGGAATTGCGCGGCGAGGACGGGACGCTGCTGAACCTGGACACGCAGCTCGGCAGCGGCTCGGTGGACCCGCTGGCGGGCGTGGCGTACCAGCACTTCCGCGGCTCGTGGTCCTTCCTCGCGAGCGCCACCGGCTTCCTGCCCACGCGCGGCATCCAGGGCTTCCGCGCGGGCGCGTCCGTGCGCACCACGCTCGCGGCGCAGTACCAGCCGGCGAATCGCTGGGCGGTGCGGCTGGGCTTCGACGGCCGGCTGGAGGCCGCGGCCGACATCAACGGCGAGAAGGAGGAGAATGGGGGCGGCTTCCTCGGCTACGCCTCGCCCGACGTGCTCTTCAGCCCGGCCACGGACGTCGTCCTCGCGGCCGGGGTGCGCGTGCCCTTCCTCAACATGCTGCGCGGCCGCGTGTCCTCCACTCCCATCGCGATGATGTCCGTCGCGTATGACTTGTGAGCCATGCGCGCGCCCGTGAAGCCGTCTGCTCCCCTCATCCGTCTCGCCGCGCGTGCTGACGGTGGGCCCGTGGAGGCGCATCCGTGAAGACCCGTGCTTTCGCTACCGCCCTGCCTCACCGCCCGTGGTGGCGGTGGGCCCGTGGAGGCGCATCCGTGAAGACCCGTGCTTTCGCCACCGCCCTGCTCTGCCTCACCGCCTGTGGTGGCGGTGAGCGCGTGGAGGGGATGAAGCTCGACCTCGCTGTCACCACCGTCCGCGCGCGCCCCACCCCGGGCACGGAAGGGGCGCGCGGGCTCGTCACCGACACGGGGGCGCGCGCCACGCTCTCCGCCGCGCTCGTCACGCTGGGCAGCGTGGAGCTGTTCCCGTGCGAGGAGAGCGGCTGGCTGCGCCTGCTGCGCGGGCTGTCCCCGGTGGGCACCGCCTGGGCGCACTCGACGGGCAGTCCGCGCCGGCTGGGCACGCCACACGTGCTGCGGCTGGGCGCCACGGACGGAGAGGTGACGAAGCTGGGCGTGCTGCGCCCGCCTCCGGGCCGCTACTGCCGCGCGCGGCTCACCTTCGAGCCGGCGGACTCGGACGCGGAGGGACTGGGCGCCGCCTCCGCGGGCGCCGAGGCCGTGAACATGGTGGGCCGCAGCCTGCACCTGCGCGGCACGGTGACGTCCGGCGAGGAGCCCTTCGACTTCCGTGTGGATTCACGGGGCCTCGCCTCGGTGGACGTGGCGCTGGGCGGGCTGACGCTGTCCGAGGATGCGCCCGAGGCGGCGCTCGTCTTCGCGCTCGCCTGGGACACCTGGCTGGATGGCATGGGGCCCCGGGAGTCGCCCGATGATGTAGACCTGCTGGGCAACGTGGCCCGCTCCGCCTCGCTCCAGCCTCCCGCCGCACCATGACCCTCGACGCCCCGTCCTCCTCCGAGCCCACCTCGCGCGCCCGCATCAACCTGGAGTGGTTGCTGCGCCTGCGCTGGGGCCTGCTGCTGGGCCAGGCGGTGGTCATCGGCGCGGCGGCGTACGGGCTGGAACTGGCGCTGCCCGTGCCGGTGCTGGCGGCGCTGCTGGGCCTGGAGGCACTCACCAACCTGTCCGTGCGCGCGTGGCTGACGCGGGGGCGGCGGGTGACGGAGGGCACCATCGGCAAGCTGATGCTGTGGGACACGCTGGTGCTCACCGGCCTGCTGGCCCTCAGCGGAGGCACGCACAACCCCTTCACCACGCTGTACCTGGTGAACGTGGCGCTGGGCACGGTGCTGCTGCCGCCGCGGTGGACGTGGGGGCTGTTGGGCTTCACGCTGACGGCGTTCGGCTCGCTCTTCATGCTCCAGGACGTGGAGCTGCCGGCGGGGCTGTCCCGGCCGGACCACGCGGAGCTGATGCGGCTGCACCTCAATGGCATGTGGGTGGCGTTCGCGGTGGCCGCGGGCTTCATCGTCTACTTCGTCCAGCGCGTGACGCGGGCGCTCGGCGCACGGGAGCAGGAGCTGGCCCATGCGCGAGCGCTGCACGCGCGGCGGGAGAAGGTGGCGTCGCTGGCCACGCTGGCCGCGGGCGCGGCGCACGAGCTGTCCACGCCGCTGTCCACCATCGCGGTGGTGGCGAAGGAGGTGGAGCGCGCGCTGGCGGCCTCCAGCACGTCCGAGACGGTGCGCGAGGACCTGCGCCTCATCCGCCAGCAGGTGGACCGCTGCCGCGACGTGCTGGTGCAGATGTCCGCGGACGCGGGGCAGACCACGGGCGAGCCCTTCCACGCGCTGCCGCTGGGCCAGTTGGTGGAGGACACGCTGGCGGAGCTGCCCGGCGCGGAGCGCGTGCGGGTGGAGGTGCCCGCCGAGCTGAGCACGTGGCGGGTGCACGGCCCGCGGCGAGCGCTGGCCCGGGTGCTGCGAGGGCTGGTGAAGAACGCGCTCCAGGCCACGCCGCCGCCGGAGCCGGTGGAGTTGCGCGTGCGCGCGGAGGCGGCGGGCGCGAGGCTGGAGGTGCGAGACGGAGGCGCGGGCATGCCGGCGGAGGTGCTGGCGCGCGCGGGTGAGCCGTTCTTCACCACCAAGGCCCCGGGCGAGGGCATGGGCCTGGGCCTCTTCCTGGCGCGCACGCTGGCGGAGCAGCTCGGCGGCTCGCTGGAGTTGCACTCGACGCCCGGACAGGGCACCACCGCGAGCCTCGCGCTGCCGGTGGACGCTCCCCGGGTGGAGGTGGCGTCATGAGCACGGCAACGCACCATCCGAGCCTGCTGCTGGTGGACGACGACGCGACGCTGCGCGAGCGGCTGGCGCGCGCCTTTCGCGAGCGCGGCTGGGACGTCACCACCGCCGGAGGCTACGACGAGGCCCTGGTCGCCGCCCGCCGCGAGTCGCCGGAGTACGCGGTGGTGGACCTGCGCATGCCCGGCCGCAGCGGTCTGGAGCTGGTGAGGGACTTGCTCGCCGTGGACGCCTCCACGCGCGTGGTGGTGCTCACCGGCTACGGCAGCATCGCCACCACCGTGGACGCCATCCGCCTGGGCGCGGTGAACTACCTGCCCAAGCCCGCGGACGTGGATGACCTGCTCGCCGCCTTCGCGCGAGCCTCCGGTGAGCCATCCGTCGGCGTGCCGGAGAGCTTCGAGCCCCCGTCCCTCGCGCGCGCGGAGTGGGAGCACATCCACCGCGTCCTCGCCGACTCGGGCGGCAACATCTCCGAGGCCGCGCGCAAGCTCGGCATCCACCGGCGCTCGCTCCAGCGGAAATTGCAGAAGTACCCGCCCTCCCGCTGAGGCTCCCGCGCTCCACGGGCGTTCCGGACCTCATCCCCGGGTACAGGTGGCCCCTGGCTTCACCCGCGCGGGACTTCGCGGTAGTGGGGAGCCATGTCCACCGCACTCCAAAACCGTTCCCGCAGTGAGCTGGTTCAGGGCCGCTTCGGCCAGAGCCGCTTCATGGTCCGCCGCAAGTTCTTCAAGCTGTTCGGCGGCGCGTTCCACATCTACGACGAGGCGGGCAACGTCGCCTTCTACTCGAAGATGAAGGCCTTCAAGCTGAAGGAGGACCTGCGCATCTACAGCGGCGAGGACATGAGCGAGGAGCTGCTCACCATCAAGGCGCGCAGCATCCTGGACTTCGGCGCCACGTACGACGTCACCGACGCGACGACAGGCCAGCGCGTGGGCGCGCTGCGCCGCAAGGCCCTGCGCTCCATCCTCCGCGACCAGTGGCTCATCCTCGACGTGAACGACCAGGAGGTCGGAACCATCGAGGAGGAGAGCATGGCGCTCGCGCTGGTGCGGCGACTCCTCACCAACCTCATCCCGCAGACCTTCATCGGCGCCGTCGGGGGCATGGGGGTGCTCAAGTTCAGCCAGCGCTTCAACCCGTTCATCCAGAAGATTGACTTGGACTTCTCCATGGACACGGGCCGGAAGCTGGACCGGCGCCTGGGCATCGCCGCCGCGGTGCTCCTGTGCGCGATTGAAGGCCGCCAGTCCGGGGGCTGAGCCGCACCGTGTTTCAAGGGAGCCCAGGCGCGAGCCTGGGCTCGAGCTGGCGGAGCGCCGCTCCGCGGGCGGGCTAATCCCGCTGCGCGCCCAGCACGTCGAGCGCCCGGTCATAGGCACTCAGCCGGTGGTCGATGCCGTTGTAGCCACCGTTGATGCCGAGGGTGACGGCGCCGATGCGCCCCTGATCGGCCTGCTGGTTGAGGCCCCGGCTCTCGAAGAACCAGCCGGCGGTGCTCGCGGCGAGGTCCGGGTTGGTGGCCACCTGGTTGGGGTTGCGGGCGATGTCCACGCCCAGCGCCCTGCCCGCCTCCACGTAGTTGTCGCGGTGGGTGAGCTGCAGCGCACCGCGCCCGTAGTAGGCCCCGAGGTCCGGGTCGGGCTCGAGCTCGGACATGAACTGCAGGTCCATCGTCTCCGCGGCAATCTGGGACAGGAAGGCCGCCTGACGCGCGGGCGTGCTGATGTTCCGCTCCTCCATCGCCGCGTTGAGGGGGCCCAGCATCTCGGCGCGCCGCGCGGCGGTGGAGTTGGGCATGATGGAGGCGAGCTGCGCGTCGGTGACCGCCGTGTACCGGTCCGGCAGGCTCACCTCGGGAGCGCGGATGCCCTGGGCCTCGGCCGCGCGCTTCTCGGCCAGCGCGCCGGCCAGGGCCTCACGCGTCATCGCGTCGTAGCGCCCCGTGACGGCCATGCCGTTCTCGTACTGGAAGGACTTGAGGGCGCCCTCGGTGATGGAGCCGTAGAAGCCGGTGACGTGGCTCCTGGCCACGTAGCCCAGCTCGTTGAGCGCGGTCTGGAGCCGCGTGTTCGCGACCTGCTGCTGCGCCGTCGGCTGCGTGTTCGCGGGATTGCGGGCCAGACCGGCCGCGGGGAGCTCGGCGAGCGCGTTCGTCACGGCCCCCTCGAACACCACGGGCGTCTGGGCGACCTGGGCGACCTGCGCGGCCTGCGCGGCGGCCTGGGCTTCCGCCTCCGCCGTGGCCTCTGCCTCTGCTTCCGCGGTGGCTTCCGCTTCGGCGGTCGCCTCGGCTTCGGCGGTCTCCTGCGCGGCGTCCGCGGCCTGGGCCTCCTGCGTGGCCTCCGCTTCGGCGGTCGCCTCGGCCTCCGCGGTCTTGTTGGCCTCCGCCTGGGCCTCGGCCTCCGCGGTGGCCTCCGCCTGCTGCGCGGCCTCCACGGCGTCGGTCTTCGCCGCCTGCTGCTGGGCCGCGCTCACCGGCGAGGGGTTGAGGTCCACGGGCGCCGTGGGGGCCGCCGCCGTGAAGGTATCCGCCGCGAGGGCATTCTGGACGGCCTGGGCCTGAGCCGCCTGTTGCGCGGCCTGGGCCTTCGCGGCGTCCTCCGCGGCCTTCTTCGAAGCTTCCGCCTGGCGTGCGGCCTCGGCTCGGGCGGCCTCGGCTCGGGCGGCTTCCGCCCTTCCGGCGCTATCCGCGCCGCTGCTGCCGCTGCTGCCACCACTGCCACCAACGCTGGACATGAGCCGACCTCGCACGACTTCGGGGGGATGCGGGAATTGTCGCAACCCGATGGCGGAAGTTGCGGCCCCTGTGCGCGAAAGACCTACCCGTCTGGAATCATTGGGAGTTCCGGACTCCGGCTCCGGCGGGGCGCCGGGGCTTCTCGGTCCGGTACCGGCCCGTCTTCGGGTCGAGCACGTGCCGCACGGCGAGCTGCTTCACGGGGGGGACGCCCCGCATGTCGAAGGCCTCGATGCGCTTGAGGTCCGGGGTGGCGGTCCACTCGACGGGGGCGTCGGTGAGACCTCCCGCGCCCTCCAGGCGCTCGGGGGTGGAGAAGCGTCCCCGGGCGTCGAGGGTGAAGTGCTGGAAGGAGACCCGGGGGCACTCGCCGCAGGTGCCGGTGCCCATGCGGCTGGCGATGCCGCTGTAGACCTGGAGCACGTGGAGGCCCGAGGCTCGGGGCGTCACGCGGAGCGCGTCGTCGCCGATGTTGCGCGTGTCCACGAGGCTCCGACCCCGGCGCGACACCAACCAGCGGTCCACCTCGCCGCGAGCGTTCACCTCCGCGGGCACCGTGACGAGCTCCAGGTCTCCGAGCGTGGCCAGGGGCTTCACGTCGGCCAGGTCCACGCGCACCACGTCGGGGCTCGGGGCCTCGGGCGAGTACTGGTAGCCACGGGCGGGGTTCAGCCACACCTCGAAGGAGTCCACGTTCGGGCCGGGCTGGTACGAGGCACCCGGCCGCGTCTTCAGCGCCTGCTCCAGCAGCTCCGGCCACGCGCCGAAGCGCAGGGGCCTGGACAGGGTGGCCGTCTGGAAGGTGGGGGACGAGGACAGGCGCGTGGCGGCGTTCGCGGCGCCCGCGTCACCGTCCACGACGTCCACGCGGAGGCTGACGTGGGCCAGGGGGGCCTCGGCGGTGCGG
>NZ_JABBJJ010000501.1 GCF_012933655.1 Pyxidicoccus fallax
GTGGTGGGGGGCGTGGGCGGGGTGGTAGCCTCGCGGTGATGACCTTGATGATGAACCGAGTCGCCCGCCTGCTGTGGACCGTTGCCGGGCTGGTGCTCGTTGCCGGCGTCGCCTCCTGGGTCCACCGGCATGCCTCGCTCGGCGCCGGGGCCTCGATGAAGTTGGGGGGGCTGTACCTCCAGGCCGCCGCGACGCCGCTGCTGCTCGGATGCGTGGGGCTCGCGCTGGTGCTGGGCGTGTCCTCCCGGGTGGTGGGTGCGCTGCCCGTCCGCACGGCGGCGCCCGCCACGCCGAAGCTTCCCGAGCTGTCCCCGCTCGCGGTGGACACCGAGCACCGGGCCCGGGCCGTGCGGGAGATGCTCCTGGTGCTGGGGCGGCACCTGCGCGGCATGTCCGCGCGGAACGAGCCGGACATCATCGCCTTCATGGACCAGCTGATGGATGGCGCCATCCGCTCCGGCGCCAGCGACGTGCACATCCATCCGCTGGAGGTGGGCACCCGCATCGCGTTCCGCGTGCACGGTGTGCTGGAGCAGGTGCTCGTCTTCCCGCGCGAGCACCACCTCCGGCTCACCAACCGCGTGAAGGTTCTCTCGCGGCTCCCCCTGTACCAGCTCGACAAGCCCCTGGACGGACACTTCTCGCTCGCCACGAAGGACGGGCCGGCGGACATCCGCGTCTCCATCCTCCCCACCAACCACGGCGAGTCCGTGGCGCTGCGCATCGCGCGCACCGGCGTGCAGTTGCCGCAGCTGTCGGCGCTCGGCTTTCCCCCGGCGTTGCTGGACCAGTACCAGCGGCTGCTCGGGCTGCCGCAGGGCCTCATCCTCGTGGCGGGCGCCACCGGCAGCGGCAAGACGACATCGCTGTATGCCTCGCTGGGCTACATCCAGCAGTCGCGCGGTGAGCTCACGCGCATCGCCACCATCGAGGACCCCATCGAGTTCGACGTGCCCCTGTTCGCCCAGACGCAGGTCAACGCCGAGCAGGGCTTCACCTTCGCCCACGGCCTGCGAGCGGTGCTGCGGCAGGACCCCAACGTCATCATGGTGGGCGAGATTCGCGACCCGGAGACCGCGCGCACGGCCATCCAGGCGGGCATGAGCGGCCACCTCCTGCTCAGCACCATTCACGCCAACTCGGCCTCGGGCGTGTTCAACCGCCTCATCGAGATGGGCGTGGAGCCTTTCCTCCTCGCCTCCGCGACGGCCGCCACGCTGTCGCAGCGCCTGGCGCGCGGGCTGTGCCCGCACTGCCGCACCGAGCAGCCCCTCACCCCCGAGGATGCGGTACGGCTGGACGCGGCGGGCCTGGAGCGCGGCGTCTTCTACGGGCCGGTGGGCTGCGAGCGCTGTGAGAACACCGGCTACCTGGGGCGCACCGCCATCTACGAGATGCTGGCCGTCACCCCCGCCATCCGCGAGGCGGTGAACGCCAAGGTCCCCAGTGACCGCATCCAGGAGATTGCCCGCCGCGAGGGCATGGTGCCGCTGCTGGCCGCGGGCGTGGAGCGCGCGCGTGCCGGGGCGACGACGTTGAGGGAAGTGTTCCGAGTGGTGGGCAGCTGACCCCACGGTGGGAGTAACGACACATGAACAACGAGCCAACTCCCTCCGGTGGGAAACCCGTCTACGACGGCGCTGAAGGCGACACCTGGAACAAGTCCCTCATGCGGCGCACCGAGGAGCTGAGCCATGTCCAGGCGCAGGCCGGGGCCGTCCAGACGCGGGCACCGGCTCCTTCCGAGCCGCGGGGGGGCCCCGGCCCAGGCACGCCGCTTCCCCGAGCCGGGGCGGCGCAGCGCGGCGCCCAGGTGGCGAGGGCGCTGCCCCAACGGCCTCCGCCCGCCCCCGTCAGGCCCCTGGCCTCGGCGCTGCGGCTGGGCTCCGCCGCCTTCGCCCTGATGGCGGCCGCGCTGCTCGTGTTTCCCGAGTTCCAGCAGCGCCTGTCGCGGGACTCCGGCGACGTGACACCGGAGTCAGCGCCGCAGGAGCAGACGCTCGCGCCGCGCTTCGACGCGGCCGCGCCGGTACGCGTGGGCGAGGTGCGAGAGCAGCATGCTCCCATCCAGGGAGCGAGCCTGCTCATGGCCGAGTCCGAGCCCTCCGGAGTCACGGTGAGCGTGGACGGGGTGAAGCAGGGCACCACGCCCTTGTCGGTGACGCTGATCTGCACGCCGGGGGCCTCCATGCACGTGAAGTTCGTCCGCAAGGGCTACGACACCGTCGAGCACGTCACCGTGTGCCGGGCCGACACCATGACGGAGCTGTCCACGCGCCTGCGCAAGGCCCGGAGCGGCGCGAAGCCCTGAGTCTCCGGCTCCATGCGCGCCACTCACGGGTGATGGCGGGCAGGGCGCTCAGCAGCTGGTGCAGCCTTCGAGCGTCAGCTGGACGTCGTCCACCCAGAGCGCATTGGTGCCGGTGCCGTGCGCCAGGCGGATGTAGACCCCGCTGGAGCTGCCGAAGGGAATGAGCGCCGACTGCGTCGCGCAGGCCTGGGTCGTCAGGTGAGAGGCCGCCGTCGAGAAGAATCCAGACGCAGGGCAGACCTCGGAGGCGTCATTGGACTGACGGTACGACAGGGTCACGTTGGCGGGTGAGAACTGATAGTAGGAGTAGCTGACGCGGACGCCAGTGCAGGTGGAGCTGCCCTTGTTCACCCACAGGGTGGGGTTCTGAGTGCTCGAGTTCGTGCGCAGCGTCCGCCCGAGCTGGCACAACGGTGTGTTGGTGGCCAGGGGAAGATAGGTGTCGCACCAGCCAACCCGGTACGCGCCCGTGGTGACTTCATTCGCGATGCCGTCATCGAAGTTCTCCACGTACAGCGGGCACGACAAGCCAGACTCCGCCGTACCGAGCGCGGGCTCGTCGTCACGGGTCTCTTCCGCGACGCCGCCACAGCCCAGCAGGGCGCCCAGGCACATGGCACCGCAACCCCATGAAATCAAAGACATCCCGTTCATGACGCCTCCGGCCCTGAAGGCCTGCCATCCCTGACGGAATGCGCTGGCCTGACATGGGCTTGCATCCCTTGCCCTCAGAACACGGCGCCATGGGTGTCAATTCTTGACGGGAAATCCCAGACAGGCGGAGCAAGCGCGGAAAGCCGCCCGGCAGGCAGGCGTATGGACCCGCGGCGATGGGGGAGCGTCACCCTGGCTTCGTGAGCCACGCCGCGAAGCGCTGGTCGAGCAGCTTCGCCGCCGTGTCGACGGCGTCCCAGGTGTCGTCGTCGAGCTTCGGCTCGTCGTGTCCGAAGGGGCCCTTGCGCTTGCCGAACACCTCATTGAGGTCCGCGGTCATCCAGAAGCCGCACATGTTGTGGAACCACCGCCACGCCAGGGTGCGCAGCCCCGGCGCATCGCGGAGGTGGTCGTCCCAGAGCCCGCGTGAGAGCGCCCGCGCCACGAGCTCCGAGCCCTTCGCCTTGCGCGCCTGGACGGCCGCGAACAGGTCGCGGTGCGCCTCGAACCGCGAGCTGTCGAGCAGGCCCCGGGTCGCGGCATAACCGACGAAGAGGCCCGTCGTGACGTCCGGATACCGCTCAAGCGCACCCGCGCTCTCCACGGCGAGCGTCACGGAGAGGTCCCCATCGAAGGCAAGCTCGAGCCGCAGGTGCCCCGCGGTGTCGAGCGGATGGGTCCAGTACGCCACGGTGAGCTCATCCTCGTTCGTGAACGCGGCCCGGCGCCCGGTGGGGGGGCCGAGCACCTGCGTCAGCTCCGCCTCGGAGGCCACCTTCCACGGCACGCCCAGCACGGGCTCGCCAATCTTCGACCTCACCCACGCGTACGAGACGTAGGGGATGAACGTCTTGCCTGTCTTCGGGACCGGTGGCCAGGCCTCGTTCAGGATGTCGTGCGAGAAGACGAGCTCGACGCCGTGCTTCGTGGCCGCCACGTTCACCGCGTCGTTGTTCTCGGTGGTCGAGGGCGGCACCTTCTTGCCGAGCACCTCCGTTACATAGGCGATGACCTCGGGGTCGTCCGCGCGTCGTCCCAGGATGGAGGCCAGCCGCTGCGTCTTCGGCCCGAGCTTCTGCATCACCCCGGCCGATGAGGGCCCGGGCACCGCCACCGCGGGCGCCTCGGCGATGCGGCCGCCGTCGAGCCAGGCCGCGAAGTCGAAGTCCTTCGCCTTCGGCACCTTGACCTTCTTCGCCTTGAGCCACGCCGCCAGCGCTTTGCGTCCGGAGGCGCCGTCCTCGTCGTCGAGCTCGTGGATGTCGGTTTCGCCCCGGGACCACAGGTGCAGGAACTCCTCCAGGCTGTTCGCGACAGTGCGTATCTCGCCCTCCGAGCCGAGAAGGCCCACCGCGGGCGGCGCCTTGGCTCCGGCATTCACGAGCACGAGCAGCGAGCCATCTGGCAAACCCAGGAAGGCGAAGGCCTCACGGCGGAGACGCTCCGAGTGCTCCGGGCTCCACTCCGTGGGAATGGCCTCGGCCGTCAGCGCATCGAATCCGCCCAGGCTGCCGTGGGGCTGCTGGCCCACCCAGGCACCGACGTCCGCGAGCAGGGGCGGAATCGCATGGCCCTTCGGGGCCGCGGAGAGCTTCACCGTATAGTTCGCCATGCAGGTCAGCTTCAGCCATCTCTCCGAGGCTCGAAAGCGCTGAATGCGAGGGCACGATGGAGCGCCTCTACCGCGGCTACACCTTGAGACGCGCGCTGCACGGGGAACTCCCGGTGCTCCCGGAGGTCGAGCGCCTCGCGGCACAGCAGTTCCGCCAGTCGCCGCACCCGGATGCGGCCGAACTCCCCGTGCAGTCGCTCGAGCAACTCCATGAGCACCAGCAGCGCGGTGGCGTGTGGGTGGCCGTGACGCGGGAAGGGACGGTCGCGGCCTTCGCCATCTGCAAGCCGGTGGATGGGGACCTCTTCATCGTGGAGGCGGACGTTCACCCGACCCATTCGCGGCGGGGGTTGGGGGCGGCCCTCTTCGACTTCTTGGGAGAGTGGGCCCGGGCCGAAGGCTACCCGGCACTGCTGCTCACCACGTTTCGGGACGTCGCCTGGAATGCGCCCTATTACGAGCGCCTGGGGTTCCGAGTCCTCCGGGAGGAGCAACAGGGCCCGGGACTACGAGGCATCCGCGCCCAGGAGACGGAGTTCGGCCTTCCACCCGAGAGCCGCGTCTGCATGAGGCGCATCCTTGATGCCGGGACTCCGCGGTGACCCTGAGCGCTTGGGGCTTCGCGGATGTCATGGGAGCGGCTCATCCAGACGGGCGTGGGCTCAGTGGGACGACTGCCGTTCACTCGTGAGCCCGCCGTGAGGAGCTCCGGCGGGGCTACACGTAGGCGGGCGGCCTCGCGGCGCGCCACACACTGAAGAGGATGCCGGCGATGACGCCCAGGGGAATGGCGATGATGAGGAAGACGCCATTGCCGATGCCGCCCGATTCGCGCGCGAAGAAGCAGGCCCACAGGCACCACGCCGTGGCGGCGCCATATGCGAGCCACGAGAGCAGCAGGTAGTGCCGAGCGACGGTGGAGACCGGAGGGGTTGCCTTGAAGGCGAGGATGGCCGCGACAACCGGGCCGACGAGCAGGAGATAGAAGCCGAGCTGGGCCAGCAGCTGAAGACTCAAGGCAGCCCTCGGTGAGGCGATTGCCTCGACCCTAGCACCCGGCCGTGGCGCGGAGCCCATCCCACGGAAACAACGGGGTAGGCCACCATCCAGCGGGCGCGAGACGCGCGACGAAGACCTCCTTGGGCTTCGCGGGTTGACGGCCCGTCGCAGCCCGCTGGTGCTGGAAGAAGAAGGAAGAACGCGTCGATCGCGGGAGTTGACTCAAGACCCGGCGGTGATAGAAGCCGCGCCCCTTCCAACGGGAACCCCCTCGCGGGCAGTCGCAGCGCGGGGTGACTGGAGGAGGGGAGGAAGAAAGAGTCGACCGAAACGGTTGACCCACAACGCGGCGACGAAGTAGAAGCCGCGCCCCTTCCAACGGGAACCTTCTCGCGGCCGTCAGCGCGAGTGGCCCCCAGAAGAAGGGGGAAGAAAGAGTCGACCGAAGCGGTTGACCCACAACGCGGCGACGAAGTAGAAGCCGCGCCCCTCTCGAACGGCTGACTGGCTGGAAGCAACTCAGGCAGGCGACTTCGAGAGAGCTGGAAGAAAGAGTCAGCGGAAGCGGTTGACTCAAGACGCGGTGGTGGTAGAAGCCGCGCCCCTCGCAACGAAGCCCGCGCACTGGCGCGGAAGGCACTTCGGTGGCGAGCAGCATCAATCGAAATTCGGAATACGGCAGTCAACGAGGCGGTTGACACACGACGCGGCAACGAAGTAGAAGCCGCGCCCCCGACAAGAAAGCCCGGGAAGAAGTTCAGCGGGCGACACGGTTGGGGAGGTCAACGAAGCAGCGGTTGACACGGGATGCGGCGAAGCGGTAGAAGCCGCGCCCCCTCGAAAGAAAACAGCGGAAGCCACTGGGCGGCGCTGAGGACTTCGAGGACGCCACGAGAAAGCGAAACCGAGAAGTTGCAAACGGACGCTGACTCGAATAGAAGCTGACACATCGCTGGTTGCAAAACGGCGAGCAGCACGGTAGCAGAAGGTCGCGAGCAGCACAAGCGACTCGGTCTTTGAAAACCAAATAGCAAGCCCAAGTAGAAGACAGATTGCGGAAACCGCAGTCAATTCTTTGAAGGTGCCAGCCAGGTCGCGCTGCGAAGCGCAGCCGGCAGCACCTAAC
>NZ_JABBJJ010000502.1 GCF_012933655.1 Pyxidicoccus fallax
CACCTTCCCCGCCGCCTGCCGCGCCGTCATCAGAATCACCGGGATGAAGCCGAAGCCGTCCTCCCCCGCGTTCGCCTTGATGATGCGGCACACCTCCACCCCGCCCAGCCCCGGCATCTCCACGTCCATCAGGATGAGGTCCGGCCGCGCCTGCCGGATGGCAGACAGCGCCTGCGTCCCGTCGTGGGCTTCCTTGAAGATGTAACCGTGTGGCGCCAGCCCGTCGCGCACATGGCGTACGTGCGCGGGGTCGTCATCCACGATGAGCACCGTGCGGCCGCTGAGCTCCCCGCCGGATGAGACACGGCGGGCAACCTCCAGCGTCCTCTTCCGTTCGCCATCCCCCATGACGTTTCGCCCCCGGTGCAATCCTCCCGCGGTGCGGGAATACGTGCAATTCTCACCTGCCAAGAGGGCGAAGCCAAGGGGGCAGGCAAGTGCCCGTCATCCCGTCATCAGAGCGGCTTGCGCAGCCGCGCCCGGTACACCGGCTCCCCGCTCGACAGGTAGCGCCGCTCCCGCGTGGAGGGGACCTCCTCGGGGTCATAAGGATGGAACACCCCTGAACCCAGGGGGTTCTGGAAACCCACGGATTCCAGGATGAGCAGCATGGACTCGCCGCGGTCCTTCACGTCCGTGCGCATGTCGAAGAGGCCGCCCGGTGCGAGCTTGTCGTACAGGAGCTGGGCGAAGGCGGGCTGGATGACGGCGCGCTTGGCGTGGGCGCGCTTCCACCAGGGGTCGGGGAACTGGAGGTGGACGGCGGACAGCGAGTTGGGGGCGAAGATGCGGGGCACGACGAAGCGGGCGTCGGCCTCGATGACGCGCAGGTTCTTCATGCCGGCCTTGTCCGCGCGGTTCTGGGTGTCGCGCGCGTACTTCTTGCGCCACTCGAAGGCGATGAAGCGCACCTCGGGGTGGCGGCGGCAGTACTCCAGGGCGTGGCCGCCGGCGCCGGAGCCGATTTCCAGCTCCAGGGGCCCGGCGTAGCCGAACTCCGCGTCCCAGTCCGGGGGTGTTTCCTGGGTGACGAACTTGAGCCCGACGGGCTCGGGCAGCAGGCGGGGACGAGGCATGGGCGGGGCCTCCAACCATGCCGGCGCCGGGTTTGGCCAGGGAAAAACGCGTGGGCCGTCCGCGCGCCGGCTGGGGTATACGGAGGGCCATGAAGGTCTTCCACTCGGTGGCGGAGGCGGGCCGGGCGCTGGCCGGCCAGGCGCTCGCGCTGGGCAACTTCGATGGCGTCCACGTGGGCCACCAGGCCCTCTTCGCCGAGGCCCGCCGCCACGGCGCGGCCGCCGCCTTCACCTTCCACCCCCACCCGGGCAAGGTGCTCCAGCCGGAGCTGGCGCCGAAGCTGATCACCCTGCTGCCCCGCAAGCTGGAGCTGTTCGCCGCGTGTGGCCTGGAGGCCGCCGTGGTGCAGCCCTTCTCCCGGGACTACGCGCGCACCTCCCCGGCCGACTTCGAGGCCGCCCTCTTCGACGCGCTCGGCGTGGCGCACGTGGTGGTGGGCAGCGACTTCACCTACGGCGCGGCCCGCGGCGGCACCGTGGCCACCCTGCGCGAGGCGGCCGCCCGCCGCGGCGCCCGGGTGCACGTGGTGGCGCCCGTCACCGTGGACGGCGTCGTCGCCTCGTCCTCGCGGGTGCGCGAGTACATCCTCGAGGGCCGCGTGTCCGCCGCGCGGCGGCTGTTGGGCCGCCCCTTCGATCTGGACGGCACGGTGGTGGCCGGCGCGGGGCGGGGCCGGGGCATCGGCTTTCCCACCGCCAACGTGGACACGCAGAACGAGCTGCGCCCCGCGCCCGGCGTGTACGCCATCCGCGTGCACCTGCCGGGTGAGTCAGGGGGCACCTGGCATGCGGGCGCCGCCAACATTGGCGTGAAGCCCACCTTCGGCGGCAGCGAGGTCACCATCGAGGCCCACCTGCTGGACTTCACCGGCGACCTCTATGGGAAGGAACTGCGGGTGCAGTTCCTGGAGCGGCTGCGCCCCGAGCAGCGCTTCGGCTCCGTGGCGGAGCTCGTCGGGCAGATCAAGCGAGACGTGGAGGCCGCGCGCACTGTCATCGCCGGTGTGGGTGACTGAGCGTTTTTCCGTGTCTCTTCAACGGGTTGACCTGGCAAGGGAGCACGTGGGGGCGCCTTGACGCGCACGCGAGGCTCCCGTCTAATCCCCATCAGGAACCATGCCAGGAGCCTCAGGTGGCCCCTGGCATCTCCCGACAGTCTTCAGTCCGCGGGATGGGCTCCATGCCCGTCTCGTCCTTCTTTCCACAAGGAAGAGGCTTCAACGCATGTCCGGTCGACTCGGTGAACTGCTGGTTCGCGAGAACCTCATCTCCGTCCAGCAGCTTCGCAAGGCCCAGGAAGAGCAGCAGAAGAACGGCACGCGCATCGGCACCGCCCTCATCAAGACGGGCGCCATCGAGGAGTCGAAGCTCACCGACTTCCTCTCCAAGCAGTACGGCGTGCCGGCCATCAACCTGAAGGACTTCGACATCGACCCGGAGATCATCAAGCTCGTGCCCAAGGAAGTGGCCGAGAAGCACCTGGTGATCCCCGTCAACCGCGCCGGACCGTCGCTCATCGTCGCCATGTGCGACCCGTCCAACATCTTCGCGGTGGACGACCTGAAGTTCCTCACCGGCTACAACATCGAGACGGTGGTGGCCTCCGAGGTCTCCATCCGCGAGGCCATTGAGCGCTACTACGCGGAGAAGGGCCCCTCCCTCGAGGACATCGTCGGCGACGTGGGCGACGACATCGAGACGGTGAAGGAGGAGACGGAGAACCTGGATGAGATGACCCGGGCCGCGGACGACGCGCCGGTGGTCAAGCTCGTGAATCTCATCCTCATGGACGCCATCAAGAAGCGCGCGTCCGACATCCACATCGAGCCGTACGAGAAGGACTTCCGCGTCCGCTTCCGTATCGACGGCGTGATGTACGAGGTCATGCGTCCGCCCATGAAGCTTCGCAACGCGATCACCTCGCGTCTGAAGATCATGGCCGCGCTGGACATCTCCGAGCGGCGCCTGCCGCAGGACGGCCGCATCAAGATCAAGATTGGCGGCGGCAAGGAGATGGACTTCCGCGTGAGCGTGTGCCCCACGCTCTTCGGCGAGAAGGTCGTCATGCGTCTGCTCGACAAGAGCAACCTCCAGCTGGACATGACCAAGCTGGGCTTCGACGCGCAGCCCCTGGCCTGGTTCAAGGAGGCCATCGACCGGCCCTACGGCATGGTGCTGGTGACGGGCCCCACGGGCTCCGGCAAGACGACGACGCTGTACTCCGCGCTCTCCAGCCTCAACGGCGTGGACACCAACATCTGCACCGCCGAGGACCCGGTCGAGTTCAACTTCGCCGGCATCAACCAGGTGCAGATGCATGAAGACATCGGCCTGAACTTCGCGGCCGCGCTGCGCTCCTTCCTCCGCCAGGACCCGGACATCATCATGATTGGTGAGATCCGCGACTTCGAGACGGCGGAAATCGGCGTGAAGGCGGCGCTCACGGGCCACCTGGTGCTCTCCACGCTGCACACCAACGACGCCCCGGGCACGGTGAGCCGTCTGCTCAACATGGGCATCGAGCCGTTCCTCGTGACGGCCTCGCTCAACCTCATCCTCGCCCAGCGTCTGGCGCGCCGCCTCTGCCCCGCCTGCAAGAAGCCGGCGGAGAAGGTGGACGAGCAGGCCCTCATCGACGCGGGCGTGCCGCCGGACAAGATGGGCACCTTCACGATGTACGAGAAGGTTGGCTGCCGCGACTGCAATGACCGTGGCTACCGCGGCCGCGTGGCCATCTACGAGGTCATGCCCTTCTGGGACGGCCTCAAGGAGCTGGTCATCAACGGCGCCTCCGCCGCCGAGCTCAAGCAGGAGGCCATCCGCCTCGGCATGAGCAGCCTGCGCATGTCCGCCCTGAGGAAGATGATGGACGGCCTCACCACCCTCGAGGAAGTCGTCGGCAACACCGCGCCGGACCGCTTCTAGTCTCGCCTCCCCCCACCGCTTCACCCGAAGGACATCCCCCCGTGAACCTGCACCAGCTCCTCAAGGCGATGGTCGAGAAGGGCGCTTCCGACCTCCACGTCACCACCGGCTCTCCGCCCCAGCTGCGCGTGGACGGCGAGCTCGTCCCCTTGAAGACGGAGGCTCTGTCCCCCGTGCAGACCAAGCAGCTCTGCTACTCCATCCTCACGGACGCCCAGAAGCACAAGTTCGAGGAGGACAACGAGCTGGACCTGTCCTTCGGCGTGAAGGGCCTGTCGCGCTTCCGCGCCAACATCTTCATGCAGCGCGGCGCGGTGGCCGGGGCCTTCCGCACCATTCCCTTCAAGATCCTGACCTTCCAGGAGCTGGGCCTGCCCCCGGTGGTGGCGGAGCTGGTGAAGAAGCCCCGCGGCCTCATCCTCGTCACCGGCCCCACGGGCTCGGGCAAGTCCACCACGCTGGCCTCGATGATCGACAAGATCAACACCGAGCGTCATGAGCACATCATGACCATCGAGGACCCCATCGAGTACCTGCACCCGCACAAGAACTGCCTCGTCAACCAGCGCGAGGTGGGCGCGGACACGCGCAACTTCAAGACGGCCCTCAAGTACATCCTCCGCCAGGACCCGGACGTGGTGCTCGTCGGCGAGCTCCGCGACCTGGAGACCATCGAGGCGGCGCTCACCATCGCCGAGACGGGTCACATCTGCTACGCCACGCTGCATACCAACAGCGCGGTGCAGACCATCAACCGCATCCTGGACGTCTTCCCTCCGTACCAGCAGCCGCAGGTGCGCGCGCAGCTGTCCTTCGTGCTCGAGGGCGTGATGAGCCAGGCCCTGGTGGCCAAGGCGGGCGGCCCCGGCCGCGTGCTCGCGCTGGAGGTCATGGTGCCCAACCCCGCCATCCGCAACCTCATCCGCGAGGACAAGGTCCACCAGATCTACTCCTCCATGCAGGTGGGCCAGGCGAAGTACGGCATGCAGACCTTCAACCAGGCCCTGGCGGCGCTCCTGCTGCGCCGGATCATCGCCCAGGACGAGGCCTTCGGCCGCTCCAGCGACCCGGAGGAGCTGCGCAACATCCTGGCCACCGGCGGCGGGCAGGGGATGCCGCAGCGGCCGGCCGGGGGAGCGGGCGGTCGTTAGTTCCAGGAATTTGAAATCAGGGGTTAGACTCGCGCGGCGTCCGCGGAGGTCCAGTTCATGGCAACACCGGCAGTCCAGAAGGCGGTAGCCCCCAAGAAAAACGTCGCCCAGTTCCTCTGGGAGGCGAAGACCAAGGGTGGAGAGGTCAAGAAGGGGGAGATGGAAGCCTCGGACGTCGAGGCCGTCAACGCCCGCCTGAAGTCCCTGGGCCTCAACCCGACCAAGGTGCGCAAGAAGAGCGCCCTGGACGGCGACATCGTGCTGCCCGGCCTGGGCGGCGTGACGGGCAAGGACATCCTCATCTTCACCCGTCAGTTCGCCACGATGATCGACGCCGGCCTGCCGCTGGTGCAGTGCCTCGACATCCTGGCGTCCCAGATGGACAACCCCGCCTTCAAGAAGGTGTTGTTCGCCATCAAGGGCAAGGTGGAGCAGGGCAGCACCTTCGCGGATGCCCTCAAGGACCACCCCAAGGTCTTCGACGAGCTCTACACCCAGCTGTGCGCCGCGGGTGAGGTGGGCGGTATCCTCGACTCCATCCTCAACCGCCTCGCGGCCTACCGCGAGAAGAACGAGAAGCTCAAGGCCAAGGTCAAGGGCGCGATGACCTACCCGGCCATCGTCCTCCTGGTGGCCCTCGGCGTGACGTCGCTGCTCCTGCTGAAGGTGACGCCCGTGTTCGCGAAGATGTTCGCGGACTTCGGCTCGCAGCTGCCGGGCCCCACCCAGTTCGTGGTGGACATGTCGGAATGGGCCCAGGGCAACTGGTACTACGTCCTCGGCACCATCATCGTGTTGGTGGTGTCCTTCTCCTGGAGCTACCGGAACCCCAAGGGCCGCAAGTTCTGGGACAAGGTCTTCCTCAAGGCCCCGCTGTTCGGCCCCGTCGTCCGCAAGGTCGCGGTGGCGCGCTTCACCCGCACGCTGGGCACCATGCTCTCCTCGGGCGTGCCCATCCTCGACGCGCTGGACGTCACCGCGAAGACCGCCGGCAACCGCACGGTGGAAGAGTCCATCTACTACGTGCGCGGGAAGATCTCCGAGGGCAAGAACATCGCGGGCCCGCTGGCGGACACCAAGGTCTTCCCCTCCATGGTGGTGCAGATGATTGGCGTGGGTGAGGCCACCGGCGCCATGGACACCATGCTCAACAAGATCGCCGACTTCTACGATGACGAGGTGGACGCCGCCGTCGGCGCGCTCACGTCGATGATCGAACCCATCATGATGGTGTTCCTCGGTGGCGTGGTCGGCGGCTTCCTCATCGCCATGTACCTGCCCATCTTCTCCATTGCCGGTGCCATCCAGTAGCTCCCCGGCGGGCGGCGCGCGCGGGGCGGAAGCCGGAGGTTTCCGCTCGCGTCTGGTGTGGTTGGTCCTGTTTCGCACCGTGGCGGCGAGCCTGTCGCTCGTCATCACGGTGGCCCGCCTGCTCCTGCAGCCCCTGCAGGAGCCGACCCGGGCGGACACGCTGTCGCTGGCCGTCATCATCGCCGCGTACGTGTCCACGGTGGTGGTGGGGCCTGTCTCTTAAACACATATGA
>NZ_JABBJJ010000503.1 GCF_012933655.1 Pyxidicoccus fallax
ACCCCCGCCGCCGCGTCCAACCCGCTGCTGGCGAAGTGGACCGGCCCCCATGGTGGCGTGCCTCCGTTCGCCCAGGTCCGCGTGGAGCACTTCAAGCCCGCGCTCGAGGCGGCCATGGAGGAGAACCGCCGGGAAATCGCCGCCATCGCCGGCTCGACCGAGGCGCCCACCTTCGAGAACACCCTCGTCGCGCTGGAGGCCGCCGGGCGGACCCTGTCCGACGTGGAGACGCTCTACGGCATCTGGAGCTCCTCGCTGAACACCCCCGAGTTCCAGGCGCTCCAGCGGGAGATGGCGCCGAAGCTCGCGGCCTTCGAGGACGAGATTACCCAGAACGCGGGCCTCTTCCAGCGCATCGAGGCCGTCTACAACTCGCCCGACAAGGCGAAGCTGACGCCCGAGCAGCAGCGGCTCGCGTGGCTGTACTACACCCGGTTCGTCCGCTCCGGCGCGAAGCTGGACGCGGCGGCGAAGCAGCGGGTGGCGGCCATCAACCAGCGGCTCGCGACGCTCTACACCGCCTTCAGCCAGAACGTGCTCGCCGACGAGGAGGGCTACACCGTCGTCCTCGAGTCCGAGGCCGACCTCGCGGGGCTGCCCGACTCCGTGCGCGCCGGCGCCGCCGCCGCGGCCGAGGCGCGGGGGATGAAGGGCAAGTGGGTCATCACCAACACGCGCTCGTCCATGGAGCCGTTCCTGACCTACTCGGCCCGGCGGGATTTGCGCGAGAAGGTGTGGCGCAACTACGTCAACCGCGGCGACAACGGGGACGCGCGCGACAACAACGCCCTCATCTCCGAGGTGCTGAAGCTGCGCGCCGAGCGCGCGAAGCTGCTGGGCTACAAGACGCACGCGCACTGGCGCCTGGAGAACGCCATGGCGAAGTCGCCCGAGCGCGCCATGGAGCTGATGGAGGCCGTCTGGAAGCCCGCGGTGGCCCGCGTCCACGAGGAAGTCCGGGACATGCAGGCCGTGGCGGACAAGGAGGGCGCGAAGCTCCGCATCGAGCCCTGGGACTACCGCTACTACGCGGAGAAGGTCCGCAAGGCGAAGTACGACCTGGACGAGAACGAGGTGAAGCCGTACCTGCAGCTGGAGAAGCTGCGCGAGGGCATGTTCTGGGTGGCGGGGGAGCTGTTCGGCTTCACCTTCACGCAGGTGAACGACATTCCCGTCTTCCACCCGGACGTGCGCGTCTGGGAGGTGAAGGACAAGGCCAGCGGCCGGCACGTGGGCCTGTGGTACTTCGACCCGTACGCGCGGCCCGGCAAGCGCTCCGGCGCGTGGATGAACGCGTACCGCAACCAGGAGCGGTTCCGCGGCGAAATCACCACCATCGTCTCCAACAACTCCAACTTCGTGAAGGGCGCGCCCGGCGAGGCGGTGCTCATCTCGTGGGAGGACGCGTCCACGCTGTTCCACGAGTTCGGCCACGCGCTGCACGGCCTCAGCTCCAACGTGACGTACCCGTCGCTGGCGGGCACGGCGGTGGCGCGCGACTACGTGGAGTTCCCCTCGCAGCTCCTGGAGCACTGGCTGTCCACGCCCGAGGTGCTCAACACGTACGCGCTGCACTACCAGACGGGCAAGTCCATCCCGAAGGAGCTGGTGGCCCGCATCGAGAAGGCCTCCACCTTCAACCAGGGCTTCGCCACGGTGGAGTACCTGGCCAGCGCGCTCATCGACATGAAGCTGCACCTGGCCGGTGACACGTCCATCGACCCGGATGCCTTCGAGCGCGACACGCTGAAGGCGCTGGGCCTGCCGAAGGAAATCGTCATGCGGCACCGCACGCCGCAGTTCGGCCACGTCTTCGCGGGCGACGGGTACTCGGCGGGCTACTACAGCTACCTGTGGTCGGACACGCTGACGGCGGACGCGTACGAGGCCTTCACGGCGGGCAAGGGCGCCTACGACAAGGCGGTGGCCGAGCGGCTGCGCAAGCACGTCTTCGCCGTGGGCAACACGATGGACCCGGCCGAGGGCTACCGCGGCTTCCGGGGCCGCGACGCCGGCATCGACGCGCTGATGCGCAAGCGCGGCTTCCCCGTGCCCGCGGCGGCGCAGACGAAGGCCACGCGCTAGAGGCGCGGGCCCTGGGAGGCGACGTCGCGCCGGGTGGCCACGGCCCGGCGCAGCGTCTCCTCCAGCCACTCCAGCTCCACGCGCCGCAGGCCCCCGCCCAGGGCGAGGACGCCCGCGTCGTGCTCGATGGCGACCTCGACGTTCCGGTCCCCGGGACTGCCGGGCCGGAGCGGCGGCATGTGGATGTGGCGTTGCTTCTGCGTGAGGAGCGGGCGCAGGTTGATGTCCTGGAGCCGGGCCCGGGGGATGCGCTCGGGGCGCGAGTTCTCCCCGCGCCCGTACCGCGAGACCTCCAGCCCCTTGGACGAAGCGGTGATGGTCCAGCCCAGGCTGGCCTCGCCCGCCAGGCGCCACAACAGGAACGCACCGCACGCGGCGATGAAGAGCGACATCCCGATGGGCGTCAGGAACTGGGGGAGGCGCACCCCCAGCTTGTAGACCCAGCTCCCCATGATGAAGGCGGGCACCCCGACGGCGATGAGCCCCGCCACCACGGCCTGCCCCTTGCGGGCGAGGGACCAGCCCTGGGGCGGTAGCCGCACCTGGAGGCCCTGCGCGTGACGGGTGACGTAGATGCGGCTGCCCGGCGGCGGCTCGGGCGGCGTGTCCGTGAGCGGAGCCGCCGACAGCCGCTCCTCCATGGCCCGGACGCGGCCACCGTCCACGCTCAGCCCCAGGCCGAGCAGTCGCGACACGGCCTCCGCCAGGGCGACCGCCTCCTGCCGGTCATTGCTGCCGGCGAGCACGAGCGCGCGGCCCGGCCCACCCAGGCGCACCGCGCACGGCTGTGTCAGCACGTGCTCCCGGGCCTCCTCCTCGTCGCCGTACAGGTCGACGCGGTCGAACTCCCGCAGCGAGTACTCCGTCCGCAAGAGCGGGACGCCCAGCCCCAGGGTGCGCCTCGCGGTGCCCGCCTCCCGGTCCACCACCACCTGCCAGCGTGACAGCAGGAAGTGGAGCCCGGCCGCCACGCACAGGCCCAGCATCCACCAGGACTTCAGGTCTCCGGACAGGCGCTCCGTCCGGAACAGGAAGAAGGCCAGGCCCACGCCGAACGCGAGGAAGCCGACCCCCGTCACCAGGTCCCCCTGCCTCCGCTCACGGCGGATGGTCAGCCGCGACCCTCCACTCATCCACCATCGGTTGCTGCCGCATCTCATGGCAGGCCCCTCATAAAGCGGGGCCGGCGGCGCGAAAAGCGGAAGCCTACCCGTCGTCCAGCGGGAAGAAGTGGCTGAAGGGGCCGGGCCCCCTGCCCAGGGCCAGCGGGTGCTCCAGCGCGGCGGTGACGTAGGCCTTGGCGCGCCGGGTGGCCTCCAGCGTGTCGCGCCCCAAGGCCAGGTGCGCGGCGATGGCGGCCGACAGCGTGCAGCCGGTGCCGTGGGTGTTGCGCGTGTCCACCGCGCGCAGGTGCAGCGTCTCCAGCTGCTCGCCGTCGAACCAGACGTCCGTCCCGCGCAGCGCGCCCTCCATGCCTCCGCCCTTCACGAGCACCGCCCGGGGCCCGAGGCGATGGATGCGACGCGCGGCCTCGCGCATGTCCTCCAGCGTGCGCAGCTCCATGCCCGCCAGCAGCTCCGCCTCATGGCGGTTGGGCGTGACGACGGCGGCCAGCGGGAGGAGCAGTGACTTGAGCGCCCCCACGGCCGCGTCGTCGATGAGCCGCGCGCCCGCCCGGGACACCATGACGGGGTCCACCACCAGCGGCCCCAGCTTCAGCTCCCGCAGCCGCGCGGCCACCACGGTGATGATGGCCGGGTTGACGAGCATGCCCGTCTTCACCGCCCCGGCGCCGATGTCCGCCGCCACCGCGTCCACCTGCGCGGCCACCGCCTCGGGGGGCAGCACGTCCACGCGGGTGACGCCCAGCGTGTTCTGCGCGGTGACGGCCGTCAGCGCGCTGGTGCCGTGCACGCGGTGGAAGGCGAAGGTGGCCAGGTCCGCCTGGATGCCGGCGCCGCCACCACTGTCGGAGCCGGCGATGGTGAGCGCCGTCGCTACGGGCTTGGGGGTCTCCATGTGCCCCATGGTGCGCTACCGCGCCCGCCCCGGCCAGCACGCCGGCCCTTACCGCTTATGTAAAATAATGCCTACACGCACTTCCGTTCTGCCCGACATGCTGTAGCTTTCCGCCCCCGTCGGAGGAGGGTTACATGTCGCGGAACGTACGCAGGTGGGCAGTGCCAGTGCTCGTGGGTGCGGTGCTGGTGGGCGGACTGTCGGCTTCCGCGAGGCCGCGCCCCAGGCCGAAGTGCTTCAAGGTCTGGGGAACGCTGACGAGCACCATGAGCCCGGGGGACTGCGACAGCCCCGTGGGCATCTGCACCACCGGCGAGTTCAGGGGCGACAGCCTGCTCAAGGGCCGCACCACCTTCGTGGCCGACTCGCTCGGGCCGGCGGCGTCGACGGAGGCCGCGACGACGCTCGTCTACTCCGGGCTGCTGACCATCCGCACGAAGCACGGCACGCTGACCACCCGCGACACCGGCATCCTCGACACGGAGAACGGGCTGGTCGCCGCGCGCGACGTGGTGGTGGGCGGCACCGGCATCTTCGCCGGCGCCACCGGTCACATCCTCTTCCAGGGCACCGGCACCTCGACGTTCGTCAACGAGGCGAGCGGCGAAATCTGCCTCCAGCGCTGACGCGGCGCCGGAGTCCCTCCCGTTTCATCGGTCCAGGAAGGCGCGCTTCACCGCGTCCAGCAGCGGGTCCTTCTTCCCCTCGGGCTGCCGGGGGAGGTGGCCCTGGTTGATGGTCCAGATGATGGCGCCCCCCAGGCCCAGCTCCCGCGAGTACCGGCCCTTGGCCGCGATGGACTGCTCGTCCTCGTAGGTGATGAAGTTGCAGCGCCCGGGGCCCACCTCATGCGGGGTGGACAGGTAGGGCGACTTCGCCTTCGCGTCCCAGTGGCGCGCCTGGGGCTCGTAGTACAGCTCCATGATGTTGGTGTAGCTCATGGCGTTGTCGCTCTGGACCTCCATGACGTCCCGGTCCGCCAGTGGCGTGCGCGGCTCCGTCACGCCGCGCCAGCACGTGCCGAAGAAGCCGATGCCCACGCCCAGGCGCCCCGCGGGCACGCCCGCGTCCAGGTAGCCGCGCACGGAGCTGGCGACGGAGGTGGGCCGGTTGGGCGCCTCGTCCTCCAGCGGGCTGGAGTGCCAGCTCTCCCAGCCGCCCCAGTTGCCGCTCATCTTGTAGGACATGATGTTGAGCTGGTCCACGCGCGCGGACAGCGTCCGGTAGAACGCCTTCTCCTGCTCGGTGAGGCCGAAGTTGGAGTTCACCCAGTACACCGGCACCGCGATGGTGATGTCGGGCCGCGCGGCGCGCAGGTCATCCAGCAGGGCCAGCAGCTGCTCGCCGTCGTTGCCCGCGGGCGGCAGGAGGATGGGCTCCCAGTCCACGTCCACGCCGTCGTAGCCCAGCTCGTCCATGTGCTTGAGGATGCTGCGCACGAAGATGGGGCGTGTCTCGGGGAGCGTGGCCGCCACGAAGTTGTCGTGCTCGCCGTAGCCGCCGAGCATCATCAGCGCCTTCTTCCCGGCCGCGTGCGCCCGCTGCGCCAGCTCCTTGGCGATGATGGGGCCCTCGTACTCGGTGACGTCCAGGTCCGCGCTCAGCGTGCCGAAGGGCCCCGGCTTGAAGCGGCCCACGATGAGGTCGGTCATCCCCGAGAAGTCCACCGAGTCCATGGGCAGGAGCCCGCGCTGATAGCCGACGTAGTAGCCCCCCACCCATTGCGCCGGCTCGCCGCCGGAGCGCGGCGTCACCCACGGCGTGTACACCGCGGGGCTCTCGCCCACCTCGTTGAGGGCCACCATCTTGAAGCGGTGGGGCACGTTGTTGGGCAGGTCCGGGATGAACACCATGGGCTCCGTGGCGGGCACCGTCACCGTGGGCCCCACGGGCTCCACGCTGACGCGGACGGAGCGCAGGGGGCGGCCGCCGAAGCTCGCGGGCGCCATCCAGCTCACGTACGCGCCCTGGTTCCCCGGCGTCACGCGCACCGCGCGCGGCTGGCTCGGCGGCACCGGGTTGGGCACCTCGGCGCCGGCCATGGGCATCACCGACTCCGACGGGACGGACGCGGGGCCCTCGCCTCGCGCGTTCACCGCGGACACCTTGAAGAGATACCGGATGCCGTTGTTCAGCCCGCGCACGGTGGCCTGCATCTCGTCCGCGGCGACGATGGCGCCGCCGCACACCGGCTCGCAGCGCACCACGTAGTACAGCAGCGGGTTGCCGCCGTTCGTCGTGGGAGGCGTCCACCTCACCAGTGCGAGCGCATCCGCGGCCTCGGCCTCCACGGCGGACGGTGCCCCAGGGAGCCCGTCGCCTTGGACCTTCTCTTCCCCACAGCCGCCCAGCAGCGCGGCCAGTACGAGTGGCATCCACACGTACTGATTCAATCGGGACTGATTCTGCATCGACCCACCCCCCTCGATGGGGCCCGTATATACGGAGTCGGTCTGACACTTACAGTGGAAAATTGAATTCGTGGGGGCAGCGGGCCCGGCG
>NZ_JABBJJ010000504.1 GCF_012933655.1 Pyxidicoccus fallax
GGGTGCGGCGGATGAGCATGGGGCTCTGGTGCCAGTCATCACCGCGCGCCGTGTCCAGCGGGACGCGGAACTCGTTCCCCTTCCGCGGCGTGCCGTGGTCGAACCAGTCATGCACCATGAACTGAATCCACGCCGCCGCCATCAGGTTGAGGGAGCGGGCCGGAACGAATGTCTCGCGGGCCATCAGCTGGTTGCTGACGATGCGCGGGCTGGGCTCAAGCAGCCCGGGCTCGGCCTCCGGCCATGCGCGCTCCAGCGGGATGTTGCGTCCGAAGCGGGCGCCCACGCAGCCCATGCGGGGATTCGACACATCGTTGTACGTCCCATCGGGGCTGCGCCGCACCAATTGCTCCGGCGTCAGCGGCGGCGGCGCGGAGTGGGCCCGGGAGGGCAGCTTCGAGGTGTCGTGGAGGTTGTGCTCGCGCATCGTCCCGCGCAGGGCAATCAGGTTCAGCACGCCGAGCGGCCGTGGCAGCCGGTGCCAGGGAACCACGCGGTTGATGAGGGCGAAGACGCCGGAGAAGAGCCGGGCGAGGGGGCTTCTTCTCCAGCGCTTCTGCTCGGGCGCCTTCCGGCGGGTGAGGCGGATGCGCCGGAGCGCGCGGACGGGCAGCCGCGGGCCCGGGGTCTCGATGACGTGCTCCATGGCTTTCCTCCTTCAGGGCCCTGAAAGGACTGGCATTCCTGCCAGAACTTTCAGGGGATGCGTTGATCTAGGAATGAGGAAGGAAAGGTGGGATGGGCTGGATGGAGGGCCCCCACGTCCTCCAGTCAAACGTCGTGCTCAGGCGTTGATGCTGGCTTCGAGTTCCCGAGGGGTGACTCGCCAGGCAGCCCAGCCCTGCTGTCTCATGCCTTCCTCCAGGTGCTGGAGCTGTTCGCGGAAGGTACGCATGGCGCTCGCGCCCCTCACGTCGAGCGCCAGCCGGGAGAAGTCCTCCAGCAGCGGCGTGCGGTGCACGTTGAGGATGAAGTTGGTGTTGATGAGGCGCTGGTAGACATCCAGCGGCTCCCGTTGGCCATTGCGGTAGATGCGCACCGGCTGGACGTGCGTCCACACCTGGTAGTTCCAGAGGCAGGTGCCGAGGACCTCGTGCTCCACCGTCTCGAGGTAGATGAGCGCGGCCACCAGCCGGGCGGCGCTCTTCAGGGTGGGCTCCTCGCCGAGCAGCGCCAGCGTTCCCCGGGGGAGCATTCGGTCCAGCTCGGCCACCCAGCAGTGGAAGGCCTCGTCCCGGCGCAGGCTGTCATCCGAGTCGTAGTACAGGCGCAGGTAGCGCGAGGCGTGGGCGCGCATCACCTCGAAGAGCTCCCGGCGGTTCTCCAGCGTCGGCAGTTCCAGGCCGTTCTCCAGCAGCCCGCGCTGCCGCGCATCCAGCTCGGGGTCGAGCTGGGCGAGGTCGAACTCGTCGCGGGTGTCATCGAGCAGGCGGCACAGCGACGGATGCGTGAAGCTGAAGATGGACTCGAAGTCCCCCCGGGGAACGAGCTGGCTCTTGATGGTGAGCAGGTTGCTGTTCTGCGTGCCGTACACGTGGGGCCACAGCAGCCGCCTCAAGGGGTGGGCCGCCGGCAGACAGTTGCGCGTGGCGATGGCAATCGCATTGCCGCCAGTGAGGTGGATCCAATTGAGGTGGCGCACCAGCGACATGTGCGTGGTGGCCGCGCACAGCGCGAGCTTCCTCGCGAGCGGCCAGTCCTCGTCACCGGGCTTCGTGGTACCCAGCTCGTCGGACTCGATTCGCACGGCCCGCAGCCGCCGCTGGGACGCTTCCACGCGGAAGAGCACGCGCACCGCCAGCGAGCGGAGCCCCGCGTGATGCTCGTAGCGCCGGAACTGGCTGAAGTCCCAGTGGTACTCGTCTCCGGCGGTCCGCTCCAGGTAGCAATAGTAGGGGCTCGTCACGGCCAGCTTCCCCAGGTCGGGGTCGGGCGTGAACTCCATGGGCAGCCGGGGGCGCGGGAAGAGCCGCTCGTGGCGGCGGGTATAGGCCTCGCCCAGGGCCTTCTTCGGGTCATCGTCGATGGGGGGCAGGCCCTCCTCCATCGGCGGGAGCAGCCGCAGGAGTCTGCGCTGCACGTCCAGGACGGACTGCTGCATCCGCGTGCGCAGTGAGCGCTCATCCTCCGGGATGTGGTCCGCCAGCCAGACATTGGAGATGGGAATGTCGGGAATCAGCGATGAGAGTCTGACCAGCTCGAGCCTTCGCTTGGATTCCCTGGGAACTGGAACCTGGACGACCTTGTTGCTGCTGAACTTGCGAGTCGTCACCCAGTTCCAGAACTTCTTCTTGATGAGCCACATGTGTCCCCCCGTCTTGCCTGATAGATGTGGCCAGGCGGAGGGTGTGACGGTGGCGTTCAGGGAGACCTCTCCAGCGCCGCCTCATGCTCCAGCAGCGCGCGGGCCTCCACGAAGTCGGGGGAATCCCCGTACGGGTCGAGGCGGGCCAGGCGCTTCGTGAGGAGCCGCCGCGCGGGAATGGAAACGCCCAGGTCGAGGAGCAGGCGTGTCAGGCCCACCGCGGCGCGCAATTCGAACAGGCCCGAGCCCTGCCACCGGGCCACCGCGAGGGCGCGGAAGAAGCTGGCTTTCGCCTCGTCCGGCCTTCCCGCCATGCGCAGGAGCTCCCCCATCAGGCGGTGTAGCTCGGGCTCGAGGTTCCGCTCGCCCGTCTTCTCCGCCCATTGCAGCCCCCATCGGGCCGCCTCCAGGCCCGGCTCCACCTGCCCCAGCTTCAGGTGCAGCTCCGCGAGGATGGCGCTGTGGGGAGGCATTCCCGCCCGGACACCGCGTTCCTGCCACTCATCGAGGCTCCGCTCCAGGTCCTCCAGCAGCGCCTGCGACGGCTCGAGCTGCGCCCGTGCCCAGATCCGGATGAGGTTGGACCAGGACTTCCACAGCCAGTAGCCATGTTCGGTGGAGATGGCGTTGGCCCGGCTGGCCCACTCCAGGGCGGAGTCGGCCTCGCGGCGCATCTGGGCGCCCACCGCCAGGTACGTCAGGGCATACGCCGTGGAGTGCGGGTGGCCGATTTGCTCGGCCAGCTCCAGCGCTTCCCGGGCGCGCTGCCGGGCCAGCCGCGGCTGGCCCACCAATGAATAGACGATGGAGGCATGCGCCTGGGCCGAGGACAGCGGGTTGTTCCAGTGCCGCATCGTCAGCTCGCGGTGTTTCTCGAGGTCGAACTGCGAGCAGGCGATGGCGCGCTCGAAGTCCTCCAGGGACTCCCGCGGCCGGCCCTGGGAGTAGCTGACCGTCGCCATCATCCGGTAGCCCTGTGCGAGCAGGTCCACGTTGCCCTGCCGGTGCCCCAGCGTCAGGAGCCAGTCGGACAGCTCGCGCGCCCGCGCGTATTCCGCCCGCACGAAGTAGAAGGAGAAGATTCCCCAGTAGGCCAGCTCCAGCTGGGGAAGCACCTCGCCCAGCGGGTAGAACAGGTCGTGCACGCGGGCGAAGTTGCGCTCCACCTCCGGGGAGCGGTAGCCCTGCAGCTGGATGAGTGGAAGCCCCAGCGCCACGAGGATCTCCAGCTCCTCGCGCAGCCGCTGGTGGGCATCCGGCAGCCCGCGCAGCAGCTTGAGGGCGCGGGAGAGATAGCCCACCGCCTCCTGGTTCGCGGACTGGAGGCTGGCCTGCCGCCCGGCCTGTGCCCAGTAGCGGATGGCTGGCTCGATGAGCCCCGCCTCCGTGTAGTGGTGCGCGAGCACCTCGGGCCGCGCCCGCACCGTCTCGGGCGCATGCTCGGGCAGGGCCCTGGCGATGCGCAGGTGGTAGTCGCGCCTGCGGCCGCGTGAGAGGGATTGGTAGGCGGCCTCCTGGATGAGCGCATGCCGGAATTCATACCCATCCAGTCCCATCTCCCGGTGCGGCTGGAGCAGCCCCGCGTCCACCAGCCCGGGCAGGTCGCGCTGGAGCGTCACGCGGTCCTGGTCCACCAGGGCGGACAGCAGGGGCTTCGTGAAGCCCCGGCCCACCACGGAGCAGAGCTGGGCCAGCGACTTCTGCCGCGAGGGCAGCGTGTCCAGGCGGGCCTGCAACAGCTCGTGCAGGGTGGCGGGGATGGAGTGCGGCAGCGCGTCCGGGGAGAGGTCCCGGACGGGGGCCCGCTCCAGCACCAGCCGGGTCATCTCCTCGATGAAGAGGGGGATGCCATCCGTGGTCCGCACCAGCTGCTGGAGCAGCTCCGCCTCCATGCCCCGACCGCGCGCGACGTTCTTCACCAGATCAGAGGACTGCTCCGCCGGGAGGCGCTCCAGCTTGAGCGCATGCACCCAGGGGTAGTGGGGCCACGGCGACCGGAACTCCGGGCGCGCGCTGAGGACGATGAGCAGGCGCGCCTCCTCCAGGTGCCCCAGCAGCGAGCCCAGGAACTCCAGGTGCAGGGAGGTGGCCCAGTGCAGGTCCTCCACGGTGAGGAGCACGGGGCGCGCCGCGGTCATGTTCAGCACCAGGGTCCGCAGGGCTTCCAGCGCCCGTTCCTTGCTCCGCTCGGGGCTGACCAGCCGGAGCGGGGAGCCCTCGGGAAGCGGCAGGCCGGCGAGCACGCCGAGCAGCTGGGCCTGCTCCACCGACAAGCCCCGGCCGGTCAGCTCCGCTTCCAGCTCCCGCCGCTGCTCCTGGGGTGAGCCGCCAGCGTGAATGGGGACCGCGCCGCGCAGCAGCTCGATGACGAGGGAGTGGCCACGCGCGTTGAACCGGGGCCAGCACTGGACATGACGCCGCGTGGCCGCGCCGGGCGGCACGCGCGCGAGCAGCTCCTGGATGAGGCGGGACTTTCCGAGGCCCGCCTCGCCGCGGATGAGGATGGAGGCGCCCCGGCCGTCGCGGGCCTGCTCCCACAGCTCCAGCAGCCGCGCCAGCTCCCGCTCGCGTCCCACCAGCGAGGTGAGGCCACTGACGGCGTGCATCCGCTCGAACCGGGTGAGGGCCTCCGTCTCGCGCAGCACGCGGTGGAGCGCCAGCGGCACGCGTCCCACGAGCCCATCGAAGTCCCGGGTGCCGAGGGCTTCCGTCTCGAAACCGCCGTGCACCATCCGCCGGGTGGTCTCTCCGATGACGACCTCGCCCGGTCCGGCCTGGCGCGCGAGCCATGCCGTGAGCCCGGGGGCCTCGCCGTGCAGGTTGAAGCTCCCTTCCTGGGCGTCCGGTGGCCCTTCCCGCAGCGTGACCTTGTCCGTCTGGATGCCCACGCTCACCGCGAGGCTCGCGGGCAGATACGGGAAGGTGCGCCGCAGACGCTGGGGAAGCTCGCGGACGAGGCTCAGCCCCGCGAGCACCGCGCGCTCCGCGTCGCCCTCGCGCACCTGATGACAGCCGAAGCAGGCGAGCATCTCGCTCCCCACGTCCGCGGGCATGGCGCCGCCATACTGGCGGACAAGCTCGGCGCTGCCCTGCCGGAAGGCCAGCAGCACCTCGCCCACGTCCTCGGGGTCCAGCGGAGGGTCGAGCGTGCCCAGGCCCCGGAGCCGGCACGACACCAGCGTCACCTGACGGGGCAGGGGGGCGGCGCGGGGCGGCTGCACGGCCGCGGGTTCATCCGTGGGGCCGAGCCGGGTCCGCAGCCCGCGCAGCTCGTCGCGCAGCTCCTGGGCCGTCTGGAAGCGCCGGACGGGGTCCTTGGCGAGCGCCGTCGCCAGCAGGCTCTCCACCGCGCGGGGAAGCTCCGGGCGGAGCTCCCGCACCGAAGGCACCGGCTCGTCGGACGTTACCCTCGCGGCCAGTTCCTGGGTGTGGGCGCCCGGGTAGGGGAGCGTCCCGGTGAGCATCTCGTACAGCACCACGCCCGCGGCCCAGAGGTCGGTGCGCTCGTCCTGCGCCGCGCCCCGCCACTGCTCCGGGGCCATATAGGGCGGCGTGCCCGCGGTGGGCAGCCTCGGGAAGCTGGAGGTCTCGCGGACAACCAGGTGGGCCAGGCCGAAGTCGAGCAGCTTCGCCGTGCCCTTCGGAACGATGTAGACGTTGTTGGGCTTGAGGTCGCGGTGGATGATGGACCGCTCGTGGGCATGGGCCAGCCCCGCGAGGATGTCATCGAAGATCTCCAGCGCGCGCCGCAGTCCCGGACGGCCCCGCTCGAGTATCCGGGCCAGCGACTCTCCCTCCAGACACTCCATGACGAGGAAGGGGATGCTCGGCTCGCCCGGCCCGCTGACCCACTCGGACACGTCGAAGAGGCGGACGATGTTCTCGTGGTCCAGCCGGGCAATGGCGCGAGCCTCGTCCAACGCCAGCTCGGTGAGCCCCGCGTGGGGAGGCAGGAACTTGAGCGCCACCACGCGCTGAAGCTCCTCGTCCCAGGCCTGGAACACCTCGCCGGTGCCTCCGCGGCCCAGGTGCGCGCGAATCTGGAAGCGGCGGCCGTCCTTGCCACCCAGCCACTCTCCGGGCACCGGCAGGCGGACCTCCGGCTGCGTGTCCAGCACCGCCTGCAACAGGGAGTCGCCATAGTCGGAGCCCCCATCTCCCATGGAGGGCCACGAGGGCTCGCCGCCCTGGCTGGATTTGCTGCCCATGCTTCCCCCCAGGCCCGCCCCGACGAGGGGGCGTGGTGAAGTTAGGCATGCGTCGGGCTTGGGGCAGGGCTGGGAG
>NZ_JABBJJ010000505.1 GCF_012933655.1 Pyxidicoccus fallax
GGGGACTTCCGGGTTCGCCCGGGCGGCGGGCGGGGCAGGGGACTTCAGTAGGTGGAGCCCAGCCGGCCAAAGCTCTTGAGGGCCTTCACCTTGCTCTTCTTGATGAGGGCGCGCGACTCCTCCTCGCTGCCGGCGCTGTCGTACTCGTCCATCGTCGCCTGCTGCTCGGCCACGTCGGCGGCCACCGCCGCGGCGCCCGTGACGGCGCTGGCCTCGTGGAAGAGGGCCTGGTTCTGCTGGAGGTACATCTTCGCCTCGTCCTTGCGCCCGCCGCGCAGGGCCTCGGCGGCCTTCTGCATGTTGACGGCGCTGCGGGCCCGCGTCGCGTACACCGTGGCCTCCTTGTCCTGCCGCGCCAGCACCTCCTCGCGCCGGTCCGTCACCACCGCGGACAGCGAGGTGTCGCTGCGCACGACCACGTCGCGGATGAGGTCCGTGTACGCGAGCTTCAGGTCCGTCACCCGCACAGTGCGGCCCACCTCGTCGTCGGTGACGTTCAGCCGCACCACCACGCGCTCCAGCTGGCCCGCGGAGAAGTCCGGCAGCGTCACGCTCACGACGTTGCCGGTCTGGCTGGCGCGGTAGCCCAGCACCTCGCCCAGCGATGTGCCCGGGGGCAGGGTGAAGGTCAGCGTCACGTCGCGCGCCACGGACGTGGTGGCCTGCTGCAGGTCCATCTGGAAGAGGGTGGCCAGTTGCCCCGCGTCCTCGAGGAAGCCGTACGCGCCCGCGCCGTACTCGGCGAAGGACTGCATCAGGTCCTCGTTGAAGTCGGTGCCCACGCCGATGGCGCTCACGGTGATGCCGGCGGCGCGCAACTCACGCGCCTGCTGCGTCAGGCCCTCGTCGTCGGTGATGCCCTCGGTGGGCTGGCCGTCGCTCATCAGGATGAGGCGGTTGACGCTGTAGCCCCCCTGCGCCGTGGCGAGCTGGAAGCGGCCGGCGGACAGGCCCGCGCCGATGTTGGTGCCGCCCTCGTCCCAGATGCCGTCGATGTACTGGAGCATCCGCTCGCGGTTGCCGGGCGTGGCCGGCAGCGACGGCAGGCTCTTCACGTCCGAGCCGTAGTGGACGATGGCCAGCCGGTCCTCCTCGCGCAGCAGCGACACCAGGTGCCGCGCCGCCTGCTTCGCCTGGGCCAGCTTGTAGCCGCTCATGGAGCCCGAGCGGTCGATGACCAGCGCCAGGTTGACGGGGCTGCGCTTCGCCCCCGGCACCTCGGCGCCCGTCAGGTCCACCGTGGCGAAGACCTCGGAGGTGCCCGTGGGGATGTACGGGTGGGACAGGCGGCTCGTCATGGTGAGCGAGCCGACCGTCGCCGTCACCGGCTGGGGAGGCGCTGGCGGAGCCACCACCACCCCAGGGGGCGGCTTCGGCGGCGTGCCCAGCGGCGGCAGCCCCAGCACCAGGGCGGTGAGGGCGAGGCCGCCGGCCAGGCTGAGGAAGAGGACCGTTCGGTTCATGGCAGGGCTCCTTGCGCGAACGACGCGGGCCCTGCCTTTACGAACGACGCGCGGGAAAAGGTCTACCTCCCGCGGGGGAAAGTGTCAGTTCTGCGGCTGGACGCCGGTGGCGCCCGCGCAGAAGAAGGGCGAGTTGTTCTCGCCGAACGTCTCCCGGTACCGGGTCTCATTCGAGGCGCGCAGGGCCTCCAGCGTGGCCTGGTCCAACAGCAGGGAGCGGCACGACATGCGCTCGGGGAGGCCCGCCAGCACGCCCGAGGTGTCCTTCACCTCGCACTCGGTGGAGCCTTCCACGCACTCCTTGCTGCAGTAACCCTGCGCCGGAGCCTCGCGGTCGATCTCCTCCGTGTCGTTGCCGTTCGCGTCCTTCACCATGGTGGGCGGGAAGTCCGCGTCGCGCACGCAGATGAGGTCCTCGCACCCGATGGAGCCGAACGAGATGACGTCCTGGTTCAGCGCGATCTCCTTCTGGAGGATGTCCACGAAGCCGATGCCGCCGTTGGCCTCCGCCTCCGCGGGGGTCGCCTTACGGACGAGGGTGCAAGGCTTGCCAATCTCGCTGCTCACTTCGCAGCCACCCATGAACAACGCGAGGGACACCAGGAGGGTGGTTCGCACGGACATCTTCATGACACCTCTACAAAGGGGGGGAGGGGACGCGGGACCTCGGCGCCCGCGCAGCATCCAGCAGGGTACCACAGCACCCTGGAAGGCCAACGCCCCCGTACCACGGTCTGAGGCGATGGAATTATGAAGGAATACCGGAGGGATATAGGGCAGGCAGGCGCACGCAGGGCGGTTGATGGTTGGGAATACGACCGATAGGATGGGGCCGACGACGAGAGTCTCGCCGTACCCCGGTGGCAGTTACGCCCCCCTCCCTCACGGAGCCTCCGGATTTGAACCGCCCCACGTTGCTGCTCGCCCTGTGCCTGGTGCCTTCGCTGGCGCCCGCCCAGAGCCAGGAAGGCATGGGACTCGACCTGACGGAAGAGTCCCAGCCCGCCAAGACCCCCGAGGAATCTCCCACGCCACCTCCCGCCGAGGAGGCCACGCCGGCTTCCACGACGGCCACCACCGACCCCACGCCGGAGCTGGAGGCCCTGCCGCCACTGACGGACATCACCCAGGAGGACCGGGTGAAGAGCGTCCAGCGGAAGGTGTATCTCAAGAAGGGCCGCTTCGAGCTGACGCCGCTCGTCAGCATCTCGGTGAATGATCCGTTCTACTCCAAGTTCGGCGCGTCGCTGCGGGGTGCGTACTACCTGGCGGACACGCTGGCCATCGCCGCGCGCGGCACGGTGATGCAGGTGCTGCCGTCCGACGACGTGCGCACCGCCAAGCGCACCTTCAACAGCAAGATCTACAACTCGGTGCCCCAGTGGTCCGCCATGGGCGACGTGGAGTGGAGCCCGCTGTACGGCAAGGTGGCGTTCCTCAACTCCATCCTCCACTTCGACGGCTACCTGCTGGCGGGCGCGGGCGTGGTGCAGACGCAGACGTCCTCGCTGCCCGACCGCGGCCTCAACCCGGCCGCCGACCTGGGCCTGGGCATGCGCTTCGTGGCCAAGGACTACGTCGCGGTGAACGTGGCCCTCATCAACACCTCCTACGTGGATCAGCCCCTGGGCAGCAGCAAGGGCGCCATCCAGAACGTCATGACGCTCAACGCCGGCATCTCGCTGTTCCTGCCGTTCAAGTCGACGGGGAGGGACGCGGAATGAAGCTCGCCCTCCGTCTGCTTCTGGCCCTGTGCCTCGTCTCGCCCGTCCTGGGCCACGCCCAGGCCACCTCCGAGGAGGAGGAGGCCGGCGACGTGTCCGAGGTGGACAAGGACCGGCTCGGGCCGCTGCGCGAGCGCGTGCGCCCGGTTTCCGGGCACCTCTTCCTCAAGAAGGGGCGCTTCGAGTTCAGCCCGTCCGCCACGCTGTCGCTGCGCGACGCGTTCTTCAGCAAGTACATCTTCGGCGGCACGCTGACGTACCACCCGGCGGAGACGCTGGGCGTCAGCCTGCGCCTGGGCTACGCCATCAACACGGTGGCCGGCGCGGCGCAGAAGTGCACCTTCGAGGGTGACACCCGCGGCTGCCGCTCGCCCACCATGGACGAGCTCGACGGCGACGCTCCCGGCCAGCTCAAGCTGCTGGGCGGCGCGGACGTCCAGTGGGCCCCCATCTACGGCAAGCTGTCGCTGCTGGCGGAGAAGTTCGTCAGCTTCGACATGTACGGCATCGCCGGCGCCTCCGTCATCCAGTACCGCGGCCCGGATCCGGACAACCGTCTGGCCGCGAAGAACCTGATGACCGGCGGCGGCAACGTGGGCGTGGGCGCGCGCTTCTTCTTCAACCGCTGGGTGACGCTGCGCACCGAGGTGCGTGACCTCATCTACGTGGAGAAGGGTCGCGACGAGAACTACCTGCGCAACCAGCTCCTCTTCGAGCTGGGTGTCTCCTTCTTCTTCTTCAACGGCTCCGAGTCATGATCCGCTCCTTCCGGCTCATCCGTGTCGCCGTCCTCGGGCTCGCGCTCGCGTGGACGGCTCCCAGCTACGCCCAGAGCTTCGAAGGGCTGGACCTTGGTGGCCAGTCCAAGAAGAAGAAGCGCGGCTCCACCGCCAGCAAGAAGAAGAAGACGTCGAAGACGTCCTCGCGCAAGTCGAAGGGTGGCAAGGCCACCGCGGCCACCCCTCCGGAGGAGGACTCCGACGACGCCTCCGCCGCCAGCGCGAGCCCGGCCGAGTCGGTGACGCCCGCGGCGGCCACCCCGGCGCCCGCGGTGGCCGAGCAGCCCGCCGCCACCACCGCTCCGGCGGCCACGGCCACGCCCGCTCCGGCGCCCACGCCCGCCTCGCCTCCGGCCGGCGGCCTGGGGCTGGATTTGACGGCGGACGCGCCCAAGCCGGCCGCGCCCACCATGTCCTTCGACGCGGTGGACGTCTCCGGCAAGACGGCGGACCGCCAGCGCCTGGACGTGGCCGTCAGCCTCTTCAAGAACGACGAGTACGAGAAGGCCGCCATGGCGGCGCACGAGCTGCTCGGGGATCCGAAGCTCGCGGGCCTGCACACCGAGGCGCGCTACGTCCTCGCCAAGTCGCTCTACCGCCTGGGCATGTACCACTCGTCCCTGGGTGAGTTCTCCAAGCTGCTCGCCCTGGGCCCGTCCACCAAGTTCTTCAAGACGAGCCTCGAGTGGCTGTTCTTCATCAGCCGCAAGACGAAGAACGAGACGGTCATCCTCGACGAGATTGCCCGGCACGCGAACCATGAGTTCCCGGAGAAGTACCGCAACGAGTTCCGGTACCTGCTGGCGCGCTACCACTTCGTGCGCGGCCGCGCGCTGGACCAGGTGGGCCAGCCGGCGGAGGCGGACAAGAGCTTCGAGGAAGTGAAGCGCCTGGCGCTGCTGATTCCGCGCACGGACCCGTTCTTCCCGCGCGCCAAGTACCTCGAGGGCATCGCCGCGTTCCGCAACGGCAGCCGCCAGAAGGACGCCGCCTCCAAGCGCGTCAACGGCGAGATGCTGGCGTCCATCGAGGCGATGAAGGAGGTCATCCGCCTCACCCGGCCCGTGGCCGGCAAGTCCGCCGAGCAGGCGAAGCTGGACAAGTCGCTGCGCGAGCTGGCCTTCATGCAGCTGGCCCGCACGCACTACGGCATGCAGCAGAACCGCTACGCCCTCTTCTACCTGGCCAAGGTGGAGCGCGGGAACACCCAGTGGCTGGAGTCGCTCTTCGAGTCCAGCTGGGCCAACTACCGCGTGGGCCAGTACGAGCAGGCGCTGGGCAACCTCATCACCCTGTCGTCGCCCTTCTTCCGCGAGGAGTACTTCCCCGAGGCGCTCATCCTGAAGGCGGTCATCTATTACGAGAACTGCCGCTACCGGGAGTCCACGCTCATCCTCCAGGACTTCGAGCGCACGTACCTGCCGGTCCATGACCAGCTCGAGTCGCTGGTGAAGAAGAACATGGACGCCGGGGAGTACTACACGGTGCTCGCCGACGTGCAGAAGAAGAACAAGGAAGGCCTGGAGAAGAACGAGACGGACGTCATCCTGGAGCGCATCCTCCGGCTGGCGCTGACGGACCAGGACCTGCGCAAGACGAACGACTCCATCCTCGAGCTGGAGGGTGAGATGGACGCCTTCGCCAACAAGGCGGACACCTTCAAGTACTCGGACCTGAGCAAGTCGCTCTTGGAGGGCCTGAAGGTCCAGCGCACCGCGCTCATCTCCAAGGCCGGCATCATGGCCAAGGGCAAGCTGGAGACGGAGCTGGTGGCGCTCAAGCAGCTGCTGGCCAACGGCCTGCGCATCAAGTTCGAGACGACGACGAAGGAGAAGGAGTTCCTTGAGGAGCAGCTCAAGGCGGGCGGCCGCACGGCCATCGTCAAGAAGTACCGCTACTCGGTGGCCGTCCCGGACGACCAGCTGTACTGGCCGTACGAGGGCGAGTACTGGCGCGACGAGCTGGGCACGTACCAGTACACCCTGACGAAGGGCTGCATCGAGCGCGACACGGCGAACCGGAACGTCCAGTCCGCCGAGGCGATGTAGCACCCGACCCGTCCCCATCGACGGGGACGGGTACTTCTTCACACCACCGACCGCTGGGGGCGCTATCTTCCGCGCTCCCGGCGGTTTTCATTTTCGAGGAAGGGGCTCTCTGGTGCAGAGGCGGGCGGCGTCACTGCGCGTCGTCTTCGGAATCGTCGCGCTGGACCTCATCGGGTTCGGCATCCTGATTCCGCAGCTCGGTGTGTACGGGGTGAAGTTCGGCGCCTCACCGTTCACGGTGGGGCTGCTCATCTCCGTCTATTCGTTGATGCAGCTCGTCGCCGCGCCAGTCCTGGGCCGGCTCAGCGACCGGTACGGCCGGCGGCCGGTGCTGCTGATGAGCCAGGTGGGCTCGCTGACGGGGTACCTGCTGTTCGCCTTCGCGCAGTCCCTGCCGCTGCTGTTCCTGGCGCGCGTCATCGACGGGGTGTCCGGCGGCAACATCGCCACGGCGCAGGCGGTGGTGGCGGACATCACCTCGCCGAAGGACCGGGCGAAGGGCATGGGCGTCATCGGCGCGGCCTTCGGCCTGGGCTTCGTGTTGGGGCCGGCGCTGGGGGGCTTCCTGGGGGC
>NZ_JABBJJ010000506.1 GCF_012933655.1 Pyxidicoccus fallax
CCCCCACCGTCGCGCCCCGCCCCGCCGTGGGCGGCAGCGGCTCCTCCACGGCGACGCGCCCGGGCGGCGAGGTCGCGGACGCCGTCGAGGCGGACCCGGAGGAGGAAGAGGAGGCGCCGCAGCGCACGTACTGGGTGAACGTCAATGCGCCGCGCAACCTCTGGGTGAAGGGCTCGGACGTGAATGTCGAGCTGGGGCTGTCCGAGGACTTCCGCGTGGAGTACCGGGAGGAGGCGCGCCTGTTCGGCGAGGTGCGCGTGCTGCGCGGGCGCGTGGACGTGCTGGGCCGCCGCTTCGACGTGCAGCGCGACAGCCAGGTGCGCTTCACCGGGCCGGCGACGGTGCCGTACATCAACGTCACCGCCGAGCACCGCAACGACAACGCCAAGGTGACGGTGTTCGTCACCATCCGCGGCCAGGGCCGGGACATCACCCTCAAGCCCACCAGCGACCCGCCGCTGCCGGAGTCCGAAATCTACACGCTGCTCGCCACCGGCCGCCGCACGCTGGAGCGCGGCTCGGGAGCGTCCATGACGGCCAGCGCCCAGGCGGCCTCCGTGGTGGGCTCGCTCGTCGCCAACGAGGCGCGCAAGGCGCTGTCGGAGAAGCTGCCGCTGGACGTGCTCTCCATCGAGGCCGGCGACTCGGGCCTGGCCGGCGCCAAGCTGGAGGTGGGCACGTACGTGACGGACAAAATCTACGTGGGCTACACCGGCCGCGTGGGCGCCAACCTGCAGCAGGGCGAGAACGCCAACGCCGTGCGCTTCGAGTACCAGTTCAACCCGCGCTGGAGCCTGGAAGGCCAGTACGGCGACGCGCGCTCGGGCGGCCTGGACCTCATCTGGAGCAAGGAGTACTGACGCGCGCCCTGCCCCCGCCCCGCGCTTCGCGGGACGGGAGCCGGAAAAAGGCGCGCGCGGGACTACAGCGCGTACATCTCGTAGCAGGCGCCGACGGGGCCCGCGCCGCTGGTGGGCGCGGTGGGCGCGCTCTGCCACGCCCCCTCCACGCCGCACTGGTGCCACTGCGAGTCGTTCACGGACTGGACGCAGGTGCGCGCGGGCACGGAGCGGCCCAGCGTGGAGGACGAGCACCACGGATAGGACACGGTGCAGGTGGAGGGCTTCGCCGTGCTGCCCGCGGTGAACGCACCCGTGGACAGGCACTGCCGCCACAGGGCGTCCGACGAGCTCTGCACGCAGCCGTTCACCGGCAGCGTGGTGCCCGCCGTCTCGGTGTAGCAGCCGGTGGCGCCGGTGCCCCAGGCGTAGGCGGACTTGTAGCGGTCGAAGATGACGCGCACCAGCGACGAGCCGCCCACCGTGGTGCGTCCGCACTGGATGGCGTACGCGCCCACCCAGGGGGTGTACGTGTAGAGAGCCGCCGTGGCCTTGGTGACGGGCTTCACCGAGCACGGGTCCGACGTGGACTTCGTCACGCCCACCTTCCAGCCGGAGACGGTGGCACGGCCCGCGTCCAGGTCCGTGAGGTAGCCGCGCAGCTTCTTCGCCGAGCACTCAATCTGGTTGCCGAAGCCCGTGTACTGCGCGTCGCAGCCGCTGGTGTCCGGGCAGCCGCAGCCGGTGGCCTTGGCCAGGTTGTTGGAGGTGCCGCTCTGCACGAGGCTGGACTCCACCTGGATGCGCGCCAGCATGTACAGCGGGCTGATGCTGTACGCCTTGGAGCGCTCGACGATGAGCGCGGCGGCCGTCTTGCTGCCCCAGGCCGGGTCCTTGTACGTGGCCAGGTACGAGTTGTTCTGCTGCAGGAAGGCCTGCACCTGCGCCGTCGTAATCCACTGGCCGCCGGTGATGTCCGTGTCCTCCATCAGCCGGTGCATGTCGTACTTCGTCGTGGCCTCCAGCAGCACCTGTCCGGTCAGCTCATCGATGACGGGGGCCTCGCTGTCCTCGACAGGGCCGCAGCCCGCCGCCAGCAGCGCGGGCACCAGGAGCCACAACAATCGCGTCTTCATCGCGTCCTCGGGGGGAGAGGCCACGCCCGTGCGGCGTCCTCGCCGCCCACCGGGCGCGACCTGGGGGAACCGCAGCGTGTAGCCGGGATTCCGCTCAAGACTCAAGAATTTCTTGGTTTGGAAGAATGGCGGCTTGTTGGGTTCTGTCGGACTCGGGGCTGAGGAGGGCGAGCAGGCGGCCTGATGCCCCCGGGTGCCAGCCCCTTGAGGCTCTCGGACGGTGCCGGGGTAGCGTCCGGGTCATGCGGACCTCCCCTCTGAAGCGGATGACGCGGTTGCTCCCTCTCACCCTCGGCCTGGTGTTGGCGGGCTGCTCCGGCTCGGACGATGACGACGAGCGGAAGCCCTCGGCGGACGCGGGCACGGATGCGGGCACCGGCGGCAATACCGACGCGGGCACCGGCGGCAACACGGACGCGGGCACCGGCGGCAACACGGATGCCGGCACGGGTGGCAACACGGACGGAGGCACGCAGCCCTCGGCGTGCCTGGGGGACTCGTTCCTGAAGTCGCTCGGGAAGGACCGGCTGCTGGTGGGCGCGAAGATGACGGACACCACCGCGGGCAGCGCGCCCTTCGACGTCCGCTACATCTACCTGTCCAGTGGAATGGTCGACTCGACCAACGTCTGCACGTCGTGCACCTCGGGCTGCACCGCGCAGGGCCAGACGTGCGCGAACGCCGGGTGCTTCTGGTGGGGCTGCTGGCAGGACACCGCCGTGGCTCCGGGAAACACGGTGCGCCTCCTCATCTCCGGCAGCCGCTCGCGCGGGCAGATTCCCTTCATCACCTACTACGTGCAGCTCCTGGGGAGCGGCCGGCAGGAGGGGGCGGAGCAGCTCGGCGTGCTCAACGACGTGAACTTCATGCGGCGCTACTTCAACGACTGGCGCTTCGCCCTGCAGCAGGTGGGCAATGCCCAGGCGCTGCTGCACCTCGAGCCCGACCTGTGGGGCTACCTCCAGTTCAACTCGAACAATGGGGAGCCGCGCTCGACGCCGGCACAGGTGGCCACCGCCAACGCCACGGACTGCGCCGGGCAGGAGAACAACGCCTCGGGCTTCGCGCGCTGCATGATTGCCATGGCGCGCAAGTACGCGCCCAACGCCAAGGTGGGCCTGCACGCCAGCCCCTGGGCCACGCGCATCGACGTGTACCTCAACACCAACGCCTCCTTCGACGTCGCGGGCGAGGCCCGGAAGGTGGCCGACTTCCTGTTGAAGCTGGGCGCGGCCGACACGGACTTCATCGCGGTGGAGGCGGCGGACCGCGACGCGGGCTGGTACGAGGTCAACCGTGGCGAGGACACGTGGTGGGACGCCACCAATGCCACCCGGCCCAACTTCCACCAGGCTTTCGCCTGGGCGAAGGCCCTGTCCGAGCGGCTCAACAAGCCGAACTTCTGGTGGCAGCTCCCCGTGGGCAACATGAACATGCCCAACTCGGACGACCGGTGGCGCGACAACCGCGTGGACTACTTCTTCACGCACACCGCCGAGGTCGCCGCCGCGCACTCGGTGGGCTTCGCGTTCGGCTCCGGCACGGAGGACTCGACGACGAAGCCGGAGGAGGACGGCGGCAACCTCGTCAATCGCGTGCGGGCCTACAAGAACGCCGGCGGCCAGCGGCTCTGCAATCCGTAGCCGGCGGGTGACACCAGGGAGGGCGGCGGGTGTTACACCCGTCGCTCCCCGCGGCTGGGGCGCATCCACCGAGGCCCCATGACGTCCTGCTCCTTCGCGAAGCACCGTGCCCTGCGCCTGACAGCCACGCTCCTGCTGGTGTCGTGCGGCGGCGGCATGAAGCACCTCCAGACGACGGGCGGCTCCATGAGCGAGTACCCCGTCGTCGACAGCTGGCCCGTCCTCCCGGAGGGCTACGTGCTCGGGGAGGTCACCGGGGTGGCGGTGGACTCGAAGGACCGCGTCTTCATCTTCCACCGAGCGGACAAGCACTGGGGCAACGACGAGCTCATCTCGAAGCCGACGGTGCTCGTGCTCGACGGGGAGACGGGGCGGATGGTCGCCACCTGGGGCGAGAACCTGTTCAAGGTGCCCCATGGCCTGTCCATCGACGAGGAGGACAACGTCTGGTTGACGGACGTGCGGCTGCACCGCGTCTTCAAGTTCTCGCCGGACGGCCAGCTGCTGCTCCAACTCGGGGAGGGCGAATGAGCGCGGGCCGGTGGCAAGCGGGCGTGCTGCTCGGATGGGTGGTGCTGGCCGGGGCGGCGTGCTCGCGTGCGCCGCTGGCGTTCGACAAGCCCACGGACGTCGCCGTCGCGCCGGGCGGGGACTTCTACGTGTCGGACGGCTACGGCAACACGCGGGTGGCGCGCTTCAAAGCGGATGGCACGTACCTGTCCGAGTGGGGCGGCTCGGGGGACGGCCCCGGTGAGTTCGACACGCCGCATGGCATCGCCGTGGGCCCGGACGGCCGGGTGTACGTGGCGGACCGGGACAACGCGCGCATCCAGGTCTTCGACGCGGACGGCGCCTTCCTCACCGAGTGGAAGGGTCCGGACATTGGCCGTCCGTGGGGCCTCACCCTGGGCCGGGACGGGTACCTGTACGTCATCGACGGCGGAGACCAGGACGCGGAGCACCCGCGTGCCCGCGCGCTGAAGCTGGACCTGGAGGGCCGCGTGGTGGCGCGCTGGGGGAGCCATGGCCAGGGCCCCGGCCAGTTCGACTGGGGGCACGACATCGCCGTGGACAGCAAGGGCAACGTCTACGTCGTCGACGTGCGCGGCAAGCGCGTGCAGAAGTTCCGCGCGCCCTGACGGCACTGCTCAGAACAGGCGCGAGTACGTGGGAGGCAGTCCCGGCCGGGGCGTCCACCGGCGTCCGTCTCGCGGCAGCCAGAGGAGGTGGAAGGTGCCCGCGGGCCCCTCGTAGCGCACGGAGTGCGGGCCCCGGGACAGCGGGAACTCCGGCGCCGTCATGCGCACGCCGTCGATGAACAGCGCGCCCCGGGTGAGCGCGACCTCGGGCTCGACGAAGTAGCGGCCCTCGCGCACGGCGAGGAAGCGGCCTTCCAGCGTGTGCCCCTCGGCCGTCTCATAGCGCTGACCCCAGAGCGAGATGTCACCGTCGAGAGGCTGGTAGTGCTCGGCGAGGAACTGGCGCAGCGCGGGAGGCAGGCCGGAGCTGCGCAGGTCCTCCACGCGCAGCACGCACCCGCTGGCCACCAGGGCCTCGGGAATCTCGCGGGCGAGCGTGCTCGCGATGGCGCCGCGCAGGTAGGCGTCCGTGTAGAAGTAGAAGTGCGCGTGAGGGCGGCTCACGTAGCCGCCCGAGTTGTCGTAGGCCACGTCCTCCGGCCCGGTGAGCGTGGCGATGCGCGCGAGCACCTCCCGCTGCCGCGCGTTGCCGCCTCCATCGAGCAGCGCCTCCAGCCGTACGCCCTGCGCGGCCAGCAGCGCCACCAGCACCACGGCTCCCGCCACGCGCGCGAGCGGTGGCTTCAGCCAGCCGAACACCTCCGCCACGCCGCGCGCCATGAAGGGCGCGAGCACGCCGAGGAAGGGCAGCAGGCTGTACGGGAACGGCGCGCGCTGGAGCGCGTACGAGCCGAACGTGGCCGGCACCGCGAGCAGGAGCAGCAGGTCCGGGTCGCTCCAGCGCGCGCGGCCGGAGCGCCACCACCGGCGGGCGGAGGCCGCGACCCCCAGCGCCGCCAGGGTGAAGAGCCAGGGCTGCTCCTCCAACACCGGCAGCAGGTACTTGCCCGGGGAGAAGCCGGGGTAGTGGCGCTGATGCTCGGAGGCCCAGACGAAGCACCACTGCCACCACGCGGCCCACGACCGGGTCGCCGTGAGGTACGCCGCCACGATGACGAGCACCGCGCCCGCTCCGGCGAGGAAGGCGCGCGGCGTGGGCACCAGCGCGGGTGCCCTCCCCCGCCTCAGGATGAGGTCCACCACGAGCACCGCGCCCACGAGGCCTCCGTAGAACAACACCTTCTGCGAGCCCCACACGGCGGCCACGAACAACGCTCCCGCCGCGAAGCCGCGCATGGGAGTGACGGGATGAGCCGGCGGCTCGGGCTCGCCCGCCGCTGAGTCCCGCGCAGGTGCAGCGGGACGCACCGACAGCAGCGCGAGCGCCCCCAGGAAGAGCGCGATGGCCAGCGCGTCCGGACGGACCTCGGTCGCGAAGCGCGTGAAGGCCGGCTGCGCCAGCAGCAGCACCGGGGCCAGCCACGCGGCGAGACGGCCCTCGCGACGGTTGAGCACCGCCACCGCCGTGCACGCTCCGGCGAGCGGCATCAGCATGGCCGCGCGCAGCGCGAGCACGTTGAGTGGGTCGTCCCCCAGCACCCCGAACAGCGGCGCCAGCACCTGGTAGACGAGCGGGAAGTGCACCTCGAAGAAGTCCCGGTACGGCACCTGCCCCCGGGCCACGAGCCACGCGGCGTGGGCGTACTGGAACTCGTCGATACTGAACGCCTTGTGCAGTGCCAGGCGCACGGCCTGGAGGCCCAGCACCCCCAGCGCCAGGATCACCC
>NZ_JABBJJ010000507.1 GCF_012933655.1 Pyxidicoccus fallax
GGTGGGTTGCTGGCCGTGGGACGGTCGAATGGAACCATCCTCCTTCTGGACCCGACGACCTGGGCCACCGTGCGGACCCTGACGGGGCACACGCACGACGTGGTGGCCCTGGCCTGGAGCGCGGATGGCCAGCGGCTGGCGAGCGCGGATTCCACGAATCAGGTCCGCCTGTGGGACACCGCCACCTGGTCCGTGCGCGAGCACCAGCCGGGGCTGACCAGCGTGGATCGCCTCGCGTGGAGCCCGGATGGACGGTGGCTCGGAATGGAGACGCGTCCGGCCGTGAAGAGCTCGGTGGAGCTCCTCGAGCTCGAGTCCGGGCGGGTGGAGCGGGTGGAGGGCCAGGCCTTCGCGTGGAGCCCCGCGGGAGACCGGTTCGCGGTGGGCGGAGATGGCGAGGTGCGGGTCCACGCTCTGGGAGAGGCGGCTCCCCTCTACACACTGACGGAGCCCACGGGGCGGGTCGTGGCGGTGGACTGGAGCCCGGACGGCCGGTGGCTCGCGACGGCTGACTGGGGGAAGCAGTTGCTCGTGCTGGAAGCCGACACGGGGGCTCTCGTGGCGCGCGTTCCGGACAATGTGGTGCCGCTGGTCTACGAGGAACTCCGCTTCCACCCGACGCGGCCGGTGCTCGCCGCGGCCGCGCGCGGCCTCGTGTCGGAAATCCTCGTCATCGAGGTGGATGCGGCCTCCGGTACCGCCCATGGGCGGGAGCTGACGGCGCATGCGGACGGGGCCGAAGTGGCGGCCTGGAGCCCCACGGGCAAGCTGCTCGCCACGGGCGGTAACGATGGCCGGGTGCGCCTCTGGGGACCCCAGGGCGAATCGCTCCGGGGGTGGTCCGTGCAAAACCGCCTGGGAGACGTGTCCACCGTGCATGCCCTGTCGTGGGACGCGGCGGGCCGCCTGCTCGCGGCGGGCACGTCCCAGGGCATGGTGTACCTGTGGAACGCCGCGGAGGGCGTGCCCATGGGCGAGCCCTGGCGCGTCTTCGGCAAGGTGGATCAGGTCGCGCTGAGTCCGGACGGAAAGTGGCTCGCCGCCGCTGGATACCGGTGGAACGCGCAGACCTCCTCCAACGAGTACCGCCACGTGGTGGTCTGGGACACCACCACCCGCGCCAGCGTGGCGGAGTTCCGCGAGGTCAGGAGGGGGCTGAGTTCCGATGCGGTGGCGATGACGTGGGGCGAGAACGGTCAGCAGCTCCTCGTCGTCTGGGATGACCTGTCCTGGACGCGGTGGAATGCCGACACCGGGCAGAGCACGCTCGTGGCGGGGCAGGGCAGGGCCTATTCCCCGTGCGCCGCGTTCAGCCCGGATGGCCGCACCCTCGTCGCGTGGGGCCCCGGAGGGACGCCCGCGATCTGGGACGTGAGCACTGGCGCGCTGGTGGCCAGCCTGCAGGGCGGCGGGAACCCCGCCTCACTGGCCTGGAGCCTGGATGGCCTCTTCATCTCGGGCGGGGGCAGCGACGGCCGGCTCCATGTCTGGGACACCCGCGCCAACATGCTCGTCGCCGACCGGCCCCAGGCTCACTCCCGTTGGTTGGGGGGAATGGCCTGGCACCCGGATGGGGTGCACCTCACCACCGTGGGCTGGGACGACCGCCTGAACATGTGGAGCTTCATCCGGTAGGAAGCCGTGAGACGAAGGCCCCGGACGCACGTTTCAATGCTGGACATGGACTCCCGACCTGCGTTCCCAACCTCCGCCCGCTTCGAGGGCCTCCGTCCCATCCTCCCGCTGGCGCTCGTGCTCGGCGTGTTGTCCGGATGCGGCCGGAGCAACACGCCCCCGGAGCCCCAGCCCAATGAGCCCCCCGGCACGGCCCGCATCGAGGCGGAGCGCACCCAGGCCAACATCCGGGAGGCGGTCACGTTCCGCTGCGTGGCCGAGGACCCGGAAGGAGGCGCGCTCCTCTACGACTTCGACTGGAATGGCGAGAGCACCTCGACGACGCCCGAGCGGCTCCCCAGCGGCACGAAGGGCGAGGCGCGGCAGACCTTCACCCGCGAGGGCGTCTTCGCCGTCCGCTGCCGCGCGCAGGCTCCGCGGGGCGTCACGGGCCCCTGGTCCGAGCCGGTGAGCATCACCGTCGTGGACCCCGCTCCGCCGGGGACGCTCGGCGTCCAGGTGGAGGTGCTGGGTCGAGGCCGCGTGGTGAGCACCCCCGAGGGCATCCAGTGTGGAGCGACCTGCTCCAAGCGCTTCATGGCCTCCACGTCGCTCACGCTGCAGGCCACGCCCGAGGACGGCTGGGTCTTCTCCGGCTGGGACGGCTGCGAGGGCCGGCGAGCCGCCGCCTACACGTTCACGCTCGAACAGGACGTGCGCTGCGTGGCGCGCTTCGCTCCCGACGTGGAGCGGGTGGCGGAGTGGCGATGGGTGGACGCGAACCTGCCGCGGGAGGCGGTCTGGAGTCCGGACGGGAGGTGGCTTGCCGCCGCCGACAATCCGTCCGGGAGCGTGGATGCACCGGGCGCGCTGCGCGTCTGGGAGGCGGCGACCGGGAAGGTGAAGCGCCTGTTCCGCGTCGCCACCGGGAGCTTCGGAGCCGCGGCCTGGAGTCCGGACGGGACGCTGCTGGCCGCCGGGCGCTCGGATGGCGTCATCGCGCTGCTGGACCTGGAAACGGGGGCCACCGTGCGCGAGTGGAAGGCCCACGAGGGCCGGATTACCACCCTGACCTGGAGACCGGATGGAGCGCGGCTCGCCAGCGCGAGCTCGGATGCGCGTCCCGGGGCGGTGCGGCTGTGGAACGCGTCCACGGGTACCCAGGAGTCCGCGCTGTCGGCCGGGGAGTCCATCCGGCGGCTCGCCTGGAGTCCCGATGGGAGCCGCATCGCCGTGGAGCTGAGCGACACGAAGTTCCAGAACCCGAGGGTGGAGCTCCACGTGCCCGGCATCCAGGGACCTCAGCGGGTGCTGGAAGGAGCCCAGCGCTTCGTGTGGAGCCCGGATGGCTCCCGCTTCGCCGTGGGAGGCACTGACGTGGTGCGCGTGCATGACACCGCCTCCGGGGCCGTCACCGCCACGTGGGAGGACTTCTCCTGGAACGACGTCCGCCTCCTCGACTGGAGCCCGGATGGGCGGTGGCTCGCGGTGGGAAACATCTCGGGAACGCACCACGTGGTGGAGGCCGACACGGGCACGCTGACGGTGGACCTCAGTGACCCGCTCATCCACCGCTACGGCGTATCGGGCTACGACCACCTGCGCTTCCATCCGACGGAGCCGGTGCTCGCCCTCACCGCGGCCGTTCCGGGGGCCCTCAACCTCTTCACCCTGGATGTGGCGGCGGGGTCGTCCAGCAAGCGCGAGCTCATCCTGCACGACCGGGTGAACCGGGTGGCCTGGAACACGGCGGGAGAACAACTGGCCACCAGCGGCTACGAGGGCACCATCATCCTCTGGAACCGCGAGGGCACGCGGCTCCGGACGTTGTCCGGAACCGGGATGAAGAGCATCGACACGCTCTCGTGGGATGAGCGGGGGTACCGGCTGGCCGCCGGTACCGAGGACGGCCGGGTCTACGTGTGGAACATGGAGACCGGCAAGCTGACGCCAGGCCCGCTCGTGCACGGGGAGGGAGTGGGGGTCTCCCACGTCGCGATGACCCCGGATGGCATCTGGGTGGCCAGCGCGGCGCCGTCTCCCCGCGGCCCCAACGAGCCCGGGACGGTCCGGGTGTGGGTCGTCCCTTATGGCTCCGAGTGGCAGTTTCCCAAGGTCGGCGGCGCCACCGCGGTGCAGGCGCTCCGGTGGATGCCGGACAACGACACCCTCGTCGGGGTCTACCTCGATGGGACCTGGAGCCTTTGGTACCCGTACCGTCAATTGCACCAGCTGGTGCGCTCCGGCCTGGACTTCTCCCAGAAGAGCTCCCTGGCCGCGGCCATCAGTCCAGACGGTCGGTGGATCGCGCTCGGAGGCAGGCCCGGGCTGACCGTCCACGACGTGTACTCGGGCGAGCTGCGGTTCCGGGGGCCCGATGGCATCGAGCCCACCACGCTGGAGTGGAGCCCCGACGGACAGCGCATCGCGGGCAGTACGCACGGTGGGCTCGTCTTCGTCCGGACGGTGGACTCCCCGCGCTCTTCCGTCACCATCGTGGGAGGCATGGAGGGCGCCGTCGACTCCATCTCCTGGCGGGCGGATGGACGGGCCCTGACGGCCCGGAGCCAGGACGAGACCGGCACGTCCGTGGTGACGTGGCCCGTGGCGCCCTAGCGGGCGCGGCGCGCGAGTGCCTTGTCCACGGCAAGGCCGTTCTCCTTGGACAACTGCTTGCAATGCGCAAGTAGCGGGAGGACGGTTCAGACCTCTTGCTCAGTGCAAGGGGTCTGGAGGGAATCACAACATGTCGCTCGCGCTCTACGGTCATCCGTTTTCCTCGTACACACAGAAGGTGCTCATCGCGCTGTACGAGAACGGCACGCCCTTCGAGTTCCGCTGCATCGGGCCGGAGACGCCGCAGCACTCGGCCGAGTGGCTGAGGCGCTGGCCGCTGCGCAAGTTCCCGCTGCTGGTGGACGGTGAGCGCGACGTCGTCGAGACCAGCATCATCATCGAGTACCTGCAGCTCGTGCATCCCGGGACCGTGCGCCTGCTGCCCGCGGATCCGGTGGCCGCGCTCGACGTGCGCTTCCTCGACCGCTTCTTCGACCTGCATGTGATGAACGCGATGCAGCTCGCGGTGAACGGTGCGCTGACGGGTGATCCGGTGAAGCGCCGGGACGGATTGGCGATGGCCGTGGAGCTGCTGGAGCGCGCCTATGCGTGGCTCGAAGGGCGGCTCGCCGGCAGGACCTGGGCCGCTGGCGAGGACTTCACGCTGGCCGATTGCGCGGCCGCGCCCTCGCTGTTCTACGCGGACTGGACGCACCGGATCTCCGAGGCGTTTCCCGTGCTGCGCGCCTACCGCGCGCGGTTGCTGGCCCGCCCGTCCTTCGCGCGCGCGGTGGAGGAGGCGCGGAAGTTCCGGCCGCTCTTCCCCCTGGGCGCGCCGGACCGGGATTGAAGGACCGTCCGACTGGTCGGGCGGGGGCCCGGCCTCGCGGTGCGTCTACAAGGCCTGTATGTTCAAGGGGTTATGAAGCCTTGCGCACCGCGTCGCGGGAAGTGGACGCTCCTGTCCGGAGGCCGAGCGAGGACGCTTGAACTCCGGGGAGCACGCGGTGATAAGGGCCCCCGTCGCTGTTAACGAAGGTCATTCGCCAATCCTCGAACGGAGGCAGTTTTCATGGCTCGTGAAGTCGTCATCGTGGGCGCGGCCCGTACTCCCATCGGCTCCTTCCAGGGCGCGCTGTCCAAGCTGACGGCGCCGCAGCTCGGCGCGGTGGCCATCAAGGCGGCGCTGGAGCGCGCGGGCGTGAAGCCCGAGGCCGTGCAGGAAGTCATCATGGGCTGCGTGCTCCAGGCCGGTGTCGGCCAGGCGCCCGCCCGCCAGGCCGCCATCTTCGCCGGCCTGCCCGAGGCCGTTCCCGCCACCACGCTGAACAAGGTCTGTGGCTCCGGCCTCAAGGCCGTCATCGCGGGCGCGCAGGCCATTGCCCTGGGTGACGCGGACGTCGTCGTCGCCGGCGGCATGGAGTCCATGAGCAACACGCCCTACATCAGCCACACCATGCGCGGCGGCGCCCGCATGGGCAACGTGGAGTTCAAGGACGCGATGATCTCCGACGGCCTCTGGGACGTGTACGGCAACGTCCACATGGGCAACTGCGCCGAGGAGTGCTCCACGTCGCAGAACATCAGCCGCGCCCAGCAGGACGAGTACGCGCTGGAGTCCACCCGCCGCGCCATCCAGGCCCAGAAGGAGGGCCTGTTCACCGCGGAGATCGTCCCCGTGCACATCCCCGGCAAGAAGCCGGAGGACATCATCACCGTCACCGAGGACGAGGGTCCCCGCAACGCCAAGCCGGACAAGATTCCCGGCCTCAAGCCCGTCTTCAAGAAGGACGGCACGGTGACGGCCGCCAACGCGTCCTCCATCAACGACGGCGCCGCGGCGGTGGTGCTGATGAGCGAGGAGCGCGCCAAGGCGGAGGGCCGCACCATCCTCGGCCGCATCACGGGCTATGACCAGGCGGCGCGCAAGCCGGTGGAGTTCACGATTGCGCCGGCGGACGCCATCAACAAGCTGCTGAAGAAGAAGAACCTCTCCGCGGGTGACGTGGACCTGTGGGAGATCAACGAGGCCTTCGCGGTGGTGTCCATCGCCAACAACCGCATCCTCGGGCTGGATCCGTCGAAGGTGAACGTGCGCGGCGGCGCGGTGGTGCTCGGCCACCCGATTGGCGCCTCCGGCACCCGCGTGCTGGTGACGCTGCTGCACACGATGAAGGACCAGGGCAAGAAGCGCGGCGTCGCGTCGCTGTGCATCGGCGGCGGCGAGGGCATCGCGCTGATGGTGGAGCGGTAATCAACCCTCTCCCCACGGGGAGGGGGGCGGGGTGTGTCTCTTATACACAGGTCC
>NZ_JABBJJ010000508.1 GCF_012933655.1 Pyxidicoccus fallax
GGCGCTCGACGGGGTAGCTCGGGTCCATGGGGACGTAGGCGCCGCCGGCCTTGAGGATGCCGAGGATGCCGACCACCGTGTCCAGCGAGCGCTCCACGCACAGGGCCACGGGCACTTCGGCCCGGACACCGAGGGCGCGCAGGTGGTGCGCGAGCTGGTTGGCCCTGGCATCGAGCTGAGCGTAGGTGAGCACCTCGCCCTCGAAGCGCACCGCCATGGCGTCAGGGGTACGAGCCGCCTGCGCCTCGAAGAGGGCGTGCGCGGTGGTCTCGCGCGGAAAGTCCCGCGTGGTGGCGTTCCACTCCACCAGCACCTGGCGCTGCTCGTCCGAGGAGAGCAGGGGCAGGGCGGACAGGCGGGTCTCAGGTCGAGCCGCGACCGCCTCCAGCACCGTGCCCAGGTGGCGAATCAGCCGGTCGATGGTGGCCGCTTCGAAGAGGTCGGTGCGGTACTCGCACGTGCACTCCAAACCCTGGGCCTTCTCCACGACGGAGAACGTGATGTCCAGTCGCGAGGTGCCGACCTCCACCGGCTCCAGACGCAAGGTGAGACCCGGCGCCTGGAGCACCTCGTCCGGCTGGTTCTGCAGCACCAGCTTCACCTGGAAGAGCGGCGCGTGGCCCAGGCTGCGGTCGGGGTTGAGCGCCTTGACGACCTCCTCGAAGGGCAGGTCCTGGTGGGCATACGCGGCGAGCGTGGCCTGGCGCACGCGGCCGAGCAGCTCACGGAAGGTCGGGTCCCCGCCCAGCCGCGCGCGAAGGGCGAGCTGGTTGATGAAGAAGCCGATGAGACCTTCGGTCTCGGTGCGATTGCGGTTGGCGATGTCGGTACCGACGACGAAGTCCTCCTGCCCGGAGTAGCGGGAGAGGACGACCTCGAAGCCGGCCAGCAGGACCATGAAGAGGGTGGTGCCCTCGCTCCGGCTCAGCGCATGGAGCGAGTCGGCCAGCGTCCTCGGCAGCACGCGCGCGTGCATGGCGCCACGCAGGCTTCCCACGGCGGGACGCGGGAAGTCGGTGGGCAGCTCCAGCACGGGAGGTGCCCCGGAGAGGTGCTCGCGCCACCACGAGAGCTGGGCCTCCAGGGCTTCCCCCTGGAGCCAGTCGCGTTGCCACGCCGCGTAGTCCGCGTACTGCACGGGCAGCTCGGGCAGCGGAGAGGCACGGCCCTCGCGGAAGGCTGCATAGAGCGCCGCGGACTCGCGCACCAGCACGCCCAGGGACCAGCCATCCGCGACGATGTGGTGCAGCGTCAGCAGCAGGACGTGGCGACTCTCGCTCAGTCGCAGCAGCTTGGCGCGCAGCAGCGGGCCGCGCGTCAGGTCGAACGGGCGCTGGGCCTCTTCTCGCGCCAGCCGGCGCACTTCGGCCTCGTGCGCGTCCTCGGGCCGCGACGACAGGTCCACCACCGGCAGCGGCACCGGACCGGCCGGGTGGATGACCTGGATGGGGCCCTCGGCGAAGGTGGTGCGCAGCACCTCATGGCGGCGCACCAGCTCCGCGAGGCTTCGCTCCATGGCACCCACGTCCAGCGTGCCCTCCAGCCGGAGCACGACGGGCATGTTGTAGAAGGGACTGCCCGGCTCCAGCCTGTCCAGGAACCACAGGCGCTGCTGGGCGAAGGACAGCGGCAGCGGGCCGGTGCGCGGCGTGGAGCCGGTGCCTTCGCGCCGGGGAATGGTGCGCTCCTGGGCCTTGGTGGCGGTCGCCTGGAGCTGGCCCTTCTTCTCCTTCAGGAGCAGCTCGTACAGCGCGCGCTGCTTGGGGGTGAGCTTGTCGAGGTTCTTCGTGCCGCCGCTCATATGTCGAAGCTCCAGGGGCCCAACGGAGCCAGGCGTTCAGGGCCCGGCCCGAGGCGGAGATGTCTCAGAGGCTGGCGCGAACACGCGCCGCCAATCCTGTTTCAACTCTTCAATGCGAACGTGGCCGCTCAGCTCGAGCGCCGAGCGAGCTCGGCTTCGATTTCCTCATCGCTGAGGTTGGCCAGCTCCGCGAGCGCCGCCTCGCTGGCGGCCTCCTCCAGCGCGGCCTGGTGGTCGGCCACCAGCTTCGCCAGGGCCGCCACGGTGGCCGCCTCGAACAGCTTCGCCAGGGGGATGTCGAAGTCGAACTGCGTGCGCAGGCGACCGGCCACGCGTGTGGCCAGCAGCGAGTGCCCTCCCAGGTCGAAGAAGTTGTCGTTGAGGCCCACCTGGTCCACGCCGAGCACGTCCTGCCAGATGGCCGCGAGCTGCTGCTCCACCTCGGTGGACGGCGCCACGTACGGCGTCTTCGAGCGGCGCGGCTTGCCAGAGGCGCGCGCGCCAGAGGCGGCCTGTGAGGTGTCGCGCTGAATCCACAGCTTCCAGCGCTGGGCCAGGTCGCCCGTGGCCACCACCACCTGGCCATCCACGCCGAGCGTCGCGAGCCGGCGCACCGCCTCCGCGCCCTCCCGCGCCGTCATGGCGTACTGGTCCATGCTGGTGCGCACGTTGGCGTGCTTCGTCTCCTCGGGCCACGGGTCCCACGACGCGCTCACCCAGCGGGTGCCCGTCTTCCCCGCGCGTGCCTGCGCGAAGGCGTCCAGGAAGAGGTTGGACGACGTATAGGTGAGGTACCCCAGGCCGCCCAGCACCGCGGCGTTGGAGGAGAACAGCAGCACGAAGTCCACGGCCCGGCCGCGCAGCGCCTTCTCCAGCGCGTAGGTGCCGTACACCTTGGGGCCGAACTGCGTCTCGGACTCGCCGCGGCCGATGTTCGTCAGCGGGTTGTAGAGCGAGGGGCCCTGCGTGACGCCCGCGCAGTGCAGCACGCCGTGCAGCGCGCCGAAGCGGGCCTCCACCTGGGCCACCGCGGCCTCCAGTTGTGCCGCGTCCGACACGTCCGCCCGCACCACCATCACCTCCGCGCCGCGCTGCTCCAGCTCGCGCACGCGGCGAATCTGCCGGGCCACCTTGTCGTCCTCGGCGTGCGACGCCAGGTACGCGTCCCACTCGGAGCGCTCCGGCATCGCCGTGCGGCCCAGCAGCGCCAGCCGCGCGTGCACCGTGTCGGCGAGGTGCTCGGCCAGCAGCAGGCCCACGCCACCCAGGCCGCCGGTGAGGAGGTAGACGCCCTTCTCACGGAGCGGGTGGGGCGGCTCGCCCTCCGCCTCCAGGCGCAGGGGGACGAAGGACTGCGCGAAGCGGTGGCTGCCGCGCCACGCGACGACCACGTCCTTCGGCTTCTGGCTCACCTCGGCCAGCAGGCGCGAGGCCAGCTCCGCCACGCCGTCCGTGAGGGGCTCCGGCGCGATGACGTCGATGCAGCGCGTGGTGACGTGCTGCTGCTCCTGCGGAATCACCTTGCACGGCCCCAGCAGGGTCGACTTCTCCGGCAGCGCGTGATGCTCGCCCTCCAGGTCATGCAGGCGGTTGGTCACCACCTCCACGCGCACCGGCCGCGAGGTGTCCGCCTTCGCCAGCGTCTGTCCCAGGTGCAGGAGGCTGTAGTAGCCGGCGTCCTGCAGCTTCTGGAACAGCTCCGGCCCGGAGGCGCCCTCGGCCTGCGGCGTGAGGCTCCACAGGTGCACCACCACGGACGGCTGGAGGTCCTGGTCCGCCAGCTCCTTCCAGAGCATGGCGTAGTCGCCGGGCACGCACGCATCGAGCGCGTAGCGGCGCTCCGCCTCGCGCGTGAAGGCGGTGCCCTGCCGCACGCGCACCACCTGCTGGCCGGACTCCTCGAGGCGGCGGCTCAGTGCCTCGCCCACGCCCAGGCCATCCACGAAGACCACCCAGCAGCGCTGCTCGGCCAGCGCCTTGCGGTCCAGCGCCGCCGGAGCGGTGCGCCGCCACGAGGGCACGTGGAACCAGTCCGCCAGGTCCGCCAGCTTGCCCTGGGGGCCCTGCGGCAGCGCCGTGGCGGTGCGCTCGGCCGGAGCGACCCAGTAGCGCTGCCGCTCGAACGGGTACGTGGGCAGCGGCACGCGGCGGCGTGACTGCCCCTCGTACAGGCCCTCCCAGTCCACCTCCACGCCCTCCAGCCACAGCCGGCCCAGCGTGGTGAGCACCGCGGCAGGGGCCGGCGTCGCGTCAGCGGACAGCGAAGCCAGCACCGCGCGGGTACCCGCCAGCGAGCGGGCCGACTCCACCAGCGCGCCCGGCGCGCCCACCGCGAGCAGCACGCGCGTGGACTCCTTCACCAGCTCGCGCAGGGCGTCCGTCACCTTCGAGGGACGGCTCGCGACCTCCAGCCACGTCGCCGCGCGGGTGGCCTCGTCGGCGGTGAGCAGGGCGCCCGTGGCGGCGGAGTAGAGCGGCACCTCCGGCGCCTTCAGCGCGTGGCCATTCAGTACGGGCTCGGCACCGCCACCGCGCGCCACGGCCAGGGCCAGCGCGTCCTCCAGCGGCAGCACGCCCGCGAGGCACGCGGCGACCAGCTCACCCACACCCTCGCCCAGCAGCGACTCCGGTTGCACGCCCCACGTCATCCACAGGCGGGCCAGGGCATACGGCTCCACGAAGCGCGCGGCGGCGGCCAGGGGGCCGGAGAGGGTGGGGAGGCGGCCGTCGTCCGGGTACAGCGCGGCGCGCAGGTCCGTGCCGAGCGACTTCTGGAGCAGCTCCGCGCAGCGGTCCACCTCCGCGCGGAAGCCGGGCTCGGCGCGGTAGAGCGGCTCCAGCGCGGCGCCCGCGCCCGCGTCCGAGAAGAGGAAGGACACGGGCCGGTTGCCCGTCTCATGCGCGCCGGTGAGGACACGCTGGGGCTCGGCCATGCGCAGCACACGCACGGCATCCTTGACGTCCTTCGCCACCACCAGTCGGCGGTGCGCATGCGCCTTGCGGCCCAGCTGGAGCGTGTACGCCACGTCCGCGAGTGACGCCTCGGGGTGGTCCTCCAGGTGCTGCGCCAGCCGGGCGGTGGCGGTGTCCAGGGCGGTGTGGCTGCGCGCGGACAGCACCAGCAGCTCCCACGGACGGCCGGGGGCGGACGGTGGCGCGGGCGGGGCCTCTTCCAGGATGACGTGCGCGTTGGTGCCGCCGATGCCGAACGAGCTGACGCCCGCGCGCCTCGGCGTGCGCCCGCGCGGCCAGGGCTGGAGCGCGGTGTTCACATAGAAGGGGCCGCTGTCGAAGTCGATTTGAGGATTGGGCGACTCGAAGTGCAGGCTGGGCGGGAGCTGCTGGTGCTTCAGCGCGAGCACGGCCTTGAGGAGGCTCGCGCTGCCGGCCGCCGCGTCCAGGTGGCCCACGTTCGTCTTCACCGAGCCGATGGCCACCGTCCGCTTTCCGCGCACCTTGTTGCCGAACGCCTTGGTGAGGGCGCGGATTTCAATCGGGTCTCCCAGCGCCGTGCCGGTGCCGTGCGCCTCCACGTAGGAGATGGTGTCCGCCGGCACTTCGGCGGCGGCCATGGCGTCCTTGATGACGGTGGCCTGGCCCTGCACGCCGGGCGCGGTGAAGCTGGCCTTCACGGAGCCGTCGTTGTTGATGGCCGAGCCCTTGATGACGGCGTGGATGGTGTCGCCGTCCGCCAGCGCGTCCTCCAGTCGCTTGAGCACGACGAGTCCGATGCCGCTGCCGAAGATGGTGCCCGCCGCCTTCGCGTCGAAGGCGCGGCAGTGCCCGTCCGGGGACATGATGCCGCCGTACTGGTGCAGGTACCCCACCTTCTGCGGGATGTTGATGGCCACGCCGCCGGCGATGGCCATCTGGCACTCGTCGGCCAGCAGCGCCTGACTCGCGAGGTGGAGCGCCACCAGTGACGTGGAGCACGCGGTGTGGACGGAGTACGCGGGGCCGCGCAGGTTGAGCCGGTGCGCCACGCGCGTGGTGAGGAAGGCCAGGTCGTTGCCGAGGCCAATCTCGAACGGGTCCAACCCACCCACCGCGGCCTGGTTGGAGAAGAGGTTGAAGACGTAGGTGTCCGTGCGGGCGCCGGCATAGACGCCCACGCGGCCCTTGAAGCGCTCGGCGTCATGGCCGGCGTTCTCCAGGGCCTCGACGGCGACCTCCAGGAAGACGCGCTGCTGCGGGTCCATCACCTCCGCTTCCCTGGGGGTGACGCCGAAGTAGCCCGCGTCGAAGAGGTCCGCGTCCTCGAGGTACGCGGCGGCCTTCACGTAGTTGGGGTCGCTCCGGAGCGCGGGCGTGTCCAGCGCGCTGGCCTCCAACTCGGAGTCCTTCAGGAAGGTGATGGACTCCACTCCGTCACGCAGGTTGCGCCAGAAGGCTTCCAGGTCCCGGGCTCCGGGGAAGCGCCCGGCCATGCCGACGATGGCGATCTCCAGCCCAGTGGTGCCCGCTTGGGACGAATCCCCGGCCATATGTCTGTCTCTCCCCGACTGCCGCTCAGATGTCCTGTTTCCGCGCCCGCTGCTGCTTCAGCGCGGCCCGGCGTCGCTGTTGACGCGCGCCGTCATCGTCACTCTCTTCGTCCACATCGCCCTCACTCCCCGTCCCCGCCGAC
>NZ_JABBJJ010000509.1 GCF_012933655.1 Pyxidicoccus fallax
CTTCCCTCCCGCCCCCACCGTGCACAAATCCACACCTTGTCGGGTGGCAGGGGGCGCCATGAGGGCCGGCTGGCGCCCCCGTTTTTCCTGCTTCCCGGGCAGCCGTGCGTCCTCGGAATGTACTCCGCCGTGCATTTCCCCAGGCCGGCGCCGTCCAGACCGATGAATGACTCTCTGCTGCCCCAAGGCAGTCCCCCGCGTCTGGGACGTGCGGGCGGACCCAGGCTGAGCTAAGCGTTCGCTGGCTCCCAGGGCCCCGCGCCGAGCCGACGCTCGTGGCCTGCTCGCTGGAGGAGGTACCAAGCGATGTCCAACACCGTCGTTACCAAGAAGCGCCGCTGGCCCTACATCGTGGGCGGCATCCTCGCGCTCCTCGTCATCATCGTCGCCGTCGTCCTCTGGCGGCTCGACGCCATCCTGCTGAAGACGGCCCGAGACCAGGCGGCCACCTATTCGCAGAAGCTCGGCCGGCCCATCGAGATTGGTGACATCTCCACCAGGCTCTTCCCCACCATCGGCGCCGAGGTCGAGAACGTCACCGTCGGCCCCGCCGAGGGCGAGGAAGTCCCCCTCGCGCAGCTGGCCTCCATCGACGTCCGCGTCGCCGCCGGCCCCCTGCTGTCCTCGCGCGGCAAGGACATCCAGGTGAAGAACGCCGAGGTGTCCGGCCTCACCGTCAACGTCGTCCGCTTCCCCGACGGCACCACCAACGTCCAGCGCCTCATGAAGCGCCTGGACGAACAGTCTCCCAAGGAAGAGGAGAAGCCCGAGGAGGAGCAGCAGCCCACCGACCTCTCCGGCGTCCACGTCGAGCGCGCCGCCCTCACCGACGGCACCATCCGCTTCATCGACCGCTCGGGCGGACAGCAGGCCCGCGAGCTGGCCGTGAAGGACCTCGACATCGAGGTGAAGGACCTGCGCGCCGGCAAGCCGCTCGTCGTCGACCTCGCCGCCGCCGTCCTCGCCGACCAGCAGAACCTCAAGATGGCGCTCAACGCCGCGCCGCTGCCTCCCACGCTCGTGCCCACGCCCGAGCGCATCACCCTCAAGGCCAACCGCATCGACCTGTCCCCCCTGGGCCCCTTCCTCCCGCCCGACGTGGGCCTCCAGGCCGGCACGCTCGACGCGGACTGGCAGGCGGACCTCGGCGGCGCGGTGCCCGGCGGCAAGGGCCCCACCCGCGTGGCCGGCGTCATCAAGGCGCTCGGCATGCGCTTCGCCGGCTCCGAGGGCGGCAAGGCCCTGGACGTGGTGCTCGACACCGACGTGACGGGCGACATCGCCACCGGTGACCTCGCGCTCGACAAGCTCAACCTCGACCTGGGCCCGGCCAGCATCACCGGCAAGGGCCGCGTGAAGGGCCTCCTCACCGAGACGCCCGCGGTGGAGGGCTTCGAGCTCGTCGGGAAGAACCTCGACCCGGCCGCCATCGCCGAGTACTACCCGCCGCTGCGCAAGCAGCTCAAGGGCATGATTGCCGGCCCCATCGGCCTCGCGGTGCGCGGCAGCGGCACGCAGAACGAGCAGGCCATCGACGTCGACGTGGACCTGACGCCGGTGCGCCTGAGCGTGCCGGACCAGCTCTCCAAGGCCGCCGGCGGTGCCATGCGGCTGAGCGCGCGCCTCACCGGCGCGGCGGCCAGCGGCGGCGCGCTGCGCTTCACCGCCGACGCCAACATGGACGGCGTCGACATGCGGCCCGGCCTCCTCGTGAACAAGGCCCCCGGCCAGCGCATGCAGGTCAACGCCGCCGGCACCTACGCCCCGAGCAAGAGTGGCTCCGGCATGAAGGTGGATGTCCCGAAGCTCACCGCGAACCTGCTCGAGGACACCGTGACGGGCAGCGCGTCCTACGCGACGGCGGGCCAGGGCAAGAAGCAGACGACGACGTTCACCGCCGACGTCAAGAGCCAGCGGCTGGACGCGGACGCGCTGCTGATGAGCGAGGAAGAGGTCCTCGCGCGCACCGGGGGTACCCCGCCGCCCGAGCCTCCGCCGGAGGACCCCGCGCGCTTCAACGGCTACCGCGGCGACATCCGCTTCGCCATCAACTCGCTGCGCTACACGAAGATGGACATGACCAACGTGACGGGCGTGGTGAAGATGACCGACGACCTCATCACGGTGGAGAAGTTCTCCTCCGGCCTCTACGGCGGCAAGGTGGTGGCGGACGGCACGACCATCCGCCTGGGCCCGCCTCCGGAGAAGCGTCCCTTCGACGCGAAAGTGAAGGTGGAGGGCGTGGAGATGGCGCAGGCCCTCACCCAGTTCACGCCGAAGGAAGTGCTCACCGGCAAGTTCAACGGCAACGTGGACGTGAAGGGCGTGGGCTACACGCCGGACCAGCTCCAGCAGACGCTGCTCGGCGCCATCAACGGCAACATCCTGAACGGCGCGCTGCTGGGCAAGGACCTCGTCGCGTCCGTGTCCGAGCCGCTCGCCAAGGCACTGCCCTTCGCGTCCAAGGCGCTCAAGGCCGGTGAGTCGACGTCGCTGGGCGAGGTCCTCCCCTTCGGCGTGGAAATCAAGAACGGCGTGGCGCAGCTGGAGCGGCCCCTGTCCTGGACGCGGCCCGAGGCGGCCATGAGCTTCAGCGGCGGCATCCGCCTGGACGGCACACTGGACCTCACGGGTGGCGTGACGCTGACGCCGTCCACCATCAAGACGCTGACGCTCGGCAAGGTGACGCCGCCGGAGCCCATCCCCGTGGGCATGAAGCTGACGGGCAAGGCGTGGAAGCCCGAAGTCACGGGCATCGACGTGAAGCCGGCCGCGACGACGATTGCGAAGCTGGCGGCCTCGTCCCTCGCGGGCAGCCTCATCGGCGGTGAGCGCGGCAAGCAGGTGCAGGGCCTCATCGAGGGCGGCGAGGAGAAGGCCCGCGCCGAGGCCGAGGCCAAGCGCAAGGAGCTGGAGGCCAAGGCCGCCGAGGAGAAGGCGCGCCTGGAGGCCGAGGCCAAGAAGAAGGCCGAGGAGGAGGCCAAGAAGCGCCTGCGCGGCCTCTTCAACCGGTAGAGCTCCGAAGCACCCTGCCGCCGCGATGGCCCGGCCACCTGGAGACAGGCCGGGCTGTCGCGGCACTGGGAATCTTGCGGTGACGTCGTAAGCTTCGGTGCACGATGCCCATGCTCGACCGGATTGAAATCGAGGGATTCAAGTCCATCCGCCAGATGGTCCTGGACCTACGCCCGGTCAACGTGCTCATCGGCGCGAACGGAGCGGGGAAGAGCAACTTCATCGGCGTGTTCGTGCTGCTGCAACGGATGATGGAAGGGAGGCTCCAGCTCCATGTCGCGCAGGCGGGTGGAGCGGATACGCTGCTGCACTTCGGGCGCAAACAAACATCAGAGCTGCGGTTGCGTCTTCGGTATCAACCAGACAAGACGTTTTACCGTGTGACTCTCGTCCCCTCTGCCCACGACGCGCTCATCTATGGCGCGGAAAACTACGGAGTCGACGGGGGTTTCGGCTTCCATAGCGATGGTTTTGGCGTTCAAACCGAAACCGGATTGCTCGCTGGGCTGCCCGGCCAGGCGGGACAACACAAGACGCAGGTCCATCAAGTCCTGGCAGGGGTCCGTGTCCACCACTTCCACGACACCAGTGCTGCCGCCAAGGTGAAGCAGTCGCAGGACATCAACGACAACGAGGCGCTGCGCTCGGATGCCTCGAACCTGGCCGCGTTCCTGTTCCTGTTGAGAGAGAAGCACCCGGACAGCTACCGCCGCCTCGTGGCGACTGTCCGCCTCGCCGCGCCCTTCTTCGATGACTTCCGGCTGAGGCCGAGTCCCTTCAATGAGCAGAAGATCCTGCTTGAGTGGTCCGAGCGCGGCTCCGATGCCTACTTCAACGCCCACGCCCTTTCTGATGGCACGCTGCGCTTCATCTGCCTTGCAACGCTGCTCCTGCAGCCCGCGCCACCACCGCTCATCATCATCGATGAGCCCGAGCTGGGCCTGCACCCGTACGCCATCCAGCTCCTCGCCGACCTCGTCAGCAGTGCCTCGGAGAAGTCTCAGGTCATCCTGTCCACGCAGTCCGTCACGCTCGTGAACCAGTTCGCCCCCGAGGACCTGGTCGTCGTCGACCGAAGCGGAAAAGAGTCGCTCTTCCGCCGTCTCTCTCCCGAGGAGACACAGTCCTGGCTCGACAGCTACAGCCTGGGAGAGCTCTGGGAGAAGAACGTCATTGGCGGGCGACCGGGCTGAGCCATGAAGCGAGTCCTCATCCTCGTCGAGGGACAGACGGAAGAGACCTTCGTCCGGACCGTCCTCGCTCCGCACCTCCTCGCGCACAACCTGGCGCTCATGCCACGGCTCGTCGTCACCCGGTACAACAGGGCGGGAGGCCACGACAAAGGTGGCATCAACCGCTATGCGCCCGTGAAAGACGACTTGCGCCGCCTGCTCGGAGACACCGGCGCCGAACGGGTGACGACGATGCTCGATTACTACGGACTGCCCGAGGACTTTCCAGGACTCGCGAGCCGTCCCGCTGGTGATTGCTACAAGCGCGTCGAACACGTCGAGCAGATGTTTGCCGAGGACATCGGGCACCGGCGATTCCTCCCCTACCTCGCGCTGCACGAGTTCGAGGCCCTGCTGTTCACCGACCTGCCGCGCTGCTCGCTATTCACACCGGAAGCGGTCGCCACGCTCCAGGCCGCTCGAGATGCCGTGAACTCGCCCGAGGAGATAAACGAGCACCGGGAGACAGCGCCATCGAAGCGCATCCTCGCGGTGATGCCGGAATACCGAAAGCGGCTGCATGGTCCCCAGGCGGCCCAGGAAATCGGTCTCTCCCAGCTCCGCGCAGCCTGCCGGCACTTCAACCAGTGGCTGTCCAGGCTCGAAGCGCTCGCGACCTGATGCCGCGTGAGGCTGCCATGGAATGGGCGCTCGGTTCCCCGCCCGCTTCCGCGCCGAAGCACCCGAGCGTTGCTGAAACGCGCTGAAACACCCGCGTAACACCGTGTCGGCCATCCCCCGAGGGCCGGCACTCGCGGACGAGTGTGGCACGCGCCCTGCTAGGGCCTCCTTTCGTGTTTCACGTTTCGCGAGGGAGAATCCCCACATGAACACGACCGAGGAGCGCGGCTGCAAGGACCCGGTGACCACGCCCATGCCTGGGGTGGCGCCCCAGAACGAGCGCCACCGCGTGCTCATCATCGGCGGGGGGACGGCGGGCATCTGCGTGGCGGCCCGGCTCGCCCGCGCGGGGCAGAAGGACGTCGCCATCCTGGAGCCCTCGAAGAACCACTACTACCAGCCCCTGTGGACGCTGGTGGGCGCGGGTGAGGCCACCGTCGAGGAGACGGTGCGCGACGAGGCCGACCTCATACCGCGTGGCGTGAAGTGGCTCCACGACGCCGCCGAGGAGGTGGACCCCATCCGCCAGGAGGTCCGCACCCGCGGCGGCCTGCGCGTCGGCTATGACTTCCTCGTCGTCGCGCCCGGCATCCAGCTCGACTGGGACAAGGTCGCCGGCCTGCGCGAGGCCCTGAAGACGGAGCACGTCAGCAGCAACTACGACGTGCGGCTCGCCCCCAAGACGTGGCAGCTCATCCAGCGCTTCCAGGGTGGCACCGCCCTCTTCACCCACCCATCCACGCCCGTGAAGTGCGCCGGCGCGCCGCAGAAAATCATGTACCTGGCCGCCGACCACTTCCGCCGCACCGGCATCCTGGAGCGCTCGAAGGTCATCTTCGGCTCGGGGGCCAAGGCCATCTTCGGCGTGAAGCCCTTCGCCGCCGTGCTGGAAGGCGTGGTGAAGCGCTACGGCATCGACACGCGCTTCGAGCACAACCTCGTCGCCGTGGACGGCGAGCGGCGCGAGGCCCTCTTCGACACCACGCGAGAGGGGAAGAAGGAGCGCGTCACCATTCCCTACGACATGCTCCACGTCACCCCGCCGCAGAGCGCTCCGGACTTCATCAAGCACAGCCCGCTGGCGTGGCGCGACGGCGCGTGCGCCGGCTGGGTGAAGGCGGACAAGTACACGCTGCAGCACCCGGACTTCCCCAACGTGTTCGCGCTCGGCGACGCGTCGGACCTGCCCACCAGCCGCACCGGCGCCGCCGTGCGCAAGCAGGCCCCCGTGCTCGTGGACAACCTGCTGGCCGTCATGGCCGGCAGGCCGCTGCCCTCGCGGTATGACGGCTACGCGTCGTGCCCCCTCACCACCGGGTACGGGAAGCTGCTGCTCGCCGAGTTCGACTACGACGGCAAGCCCACGCCCAGCTTCCCGTTCATCGACACGATGCGCGAGCGGCGCGACATGTGGCTGATGAAGAAGTACGGCCTGCCGCGCCTGTACTGGTCGCTGATGATGCGCGGCCGGGCCTGAGAGGCCATACCGCGCCTGTCGTGGCCGGGCTAGACATGTCCGGACCCGGCCACGCCGATGCCCCACTCCCGCCC
>NZ_JABBJJ010000050.1 GCF_012933655.1 Pyxidicoccus fallax
CGAGAGCCCCAGCCCCACCAGGCAGAACGGTGAGACGAACACGGACAGGACGCCGGACAGCACGGCCCCCAGCAGGATGCCGGCGGCCCCCTGTTGCTCGGCCTCGGACAGCGGGGTGAAGGCGACAGGAGCCGCGGGCACCGGCGCGATGAAACGCCCCACCTCGCGCGAGGCATTCAACGCGGTGGGCTCCGGCACGGCGTCCGGCGGGGCCTGTCCGCCAGGTGTGCCGCTCGGGAGCGCCCTGGGCATCACGGACAGGGAAATGGCCGACAGGGCCGCCCCATCCAGCGCGGGCACGTCTGCTGGCGAGCGGGCCAGCAGCGATTGGAAGAAGCCCGCCGCCGCTCTCACCCGCTCGTGGCGTGACTCCTGGAGCGCCTGGAACAACGGAGAGCGCCCGTCTCCGTCGAAGTCCCGCTTCCGGAACAGCAGGCAGTCATCGCCGCCCTGGAAGCGCTCCCACAGCCCGGGCTCATGCGCCAGCGCGACCAGCGACAGCCACACCACCCACGCCGAGAAGTGGTCCAGCCGGGCATCGAAGAAGGCCGCGTCCCGGAGCGGGTGCTGGTAGTTCGCGTGGCCGCGCTCATGGCTCCGGCGCCCCTCCAGCGCGGGGACGAACATGCCGTCGTAGTCCACGAGGCGCAGGCCCTCGGGCGTGACGAGCACATTGCCGTGCTGCAGGTCTCCGTGGGCCACGCCCGCCCGGCGCAGGTCCGCCAGCAGCTCCACCCAGGCGGTGGCCAGCTCGAAGAGCATCCTCGGCGACTCGCGGTGCTTCTCGACGAAGCGGCTCAGCGACTCGCCCTGGACCCACTCCATCTTCACGATGGGGAACCACTGCCCCTGGACCTGGATGCCGCGCGGAAGGAACGCCACGTCCACCGAGTACGGCAACCGGTGGAGCGTCAGGTGCCTCGTGATTTCGTGGTAGCGGGCCTCCTGGTCCGGCTGCACCGGGCGGGTGAAGCAGCGGATGGCGAAGGCCCGCGAGCCACACTCCAGCTTGTAGACGGTGGCGAAGTTTCCCGCGCGGGGCCGGGGCAGTCCCTCCATGGCCCCCAGGGTTCCCAACTCCGGCCGGCCCTCTCGCAGCTCGGGGTCCGAGAAGGCCTGGCTCGGGTTCTGGAGGGCCAGCTGGTAGTCGCTGTCGGAAGGGAGCTTCATCGGTCGCCGCTCACGCCTCCACCGACAGACGCATCAGCGTGCAGTCATCGTTGCGGATGACCTTCTCCCGCCGCAATCGGCCGAGGAACGTGCTGAACGCCTCCAGCGAGCCGGGAAGCTCGGCCCAGGGCGCGCGGCCCCGCTCGTGCTCCGCGAGGAACCAGCACGCCAGCGCATCCGTCATCAGCAGCAGCGTGTCCCCCTCACGCAGGTCCCCCGCCGCCGTCCGCACCTGGGGCTCCACGCGCGCGTTCTGGTGCACATGCGTGGACAGCAGGAAGGGGCTCGCGCCGAACGCGGCGGACTGCTCCAGGGGGAAGCTCCGCGACAAGCGCCCCTCCCGGAGTTGAAAGAGGCACGAGTCCCCCACCGCCAGCGCGCTCCACGTGCCCGCGTCGACGCGCACGCCCAGCAGCGTGGCGAAGGCGCCGTCCCGCAGCTTCTCCTCCGCGTACCAGGGCAGCGACTTCCCGGCGACGTGCTGGTGCCATCGCGCCTGGAGTCCGGGAAGGGCGGCCAGGAGGCCCCGCGCGTCCCGCACCTCCCCGCTCGCGAAGGCCCCCGCGAGCAGCCGGGCCCAGTGGCCGGAGAAGAGGCTCTCCGTCGCGCCGTCCGCCACGGCCGCGTGGAGCACCGGCTCGCGAGGGCCGCCGCCGTCCGCGGGCGCGCAGGCGTCCTCGTTCTCGGCGGGCGCGTTCCCGTCCTTCTGCACGGAGAAGGCTTCGATTCGGATTCGCATGCGCTAGCGCAGATTGCTCGGGCGCGTTCCGATGTTCAGGAACTTGATGAGCGAGACGATGTCCGCGTTGAAGACGAAGCCGCGCGCCGCGTCGCTCAGGTGGAGTCCCTCCTCCGGCGCGGCCGAGCGCATGCCCGGCGTCAGCGGACTGGACAGCTGGAACAGGAGCCGCGCGTGCGCATCCGGCAGTCCCGCCTCCGCGTCGGGATACTGGATGGGCATCGCCGGGTGCGACGACAGGTGCACGTTGAGCAGCAGCACGCCTCCATCCGAGCTCCGGATGCCGCGCAGCTCGGAGGCGATGGCGGTGGGGTCTCCGTCGGTGGGCTGCCCATCGGAGATGTTCACCACGATGGGCGGGAACCCCTCGGGATGCTCCCGCACCCACGCCCCGACCAGGCCCGCCGCGCGCGTCAACGCCTGACACATGGGCGTGGCGCCGTTGGCCACGGGCTCGAACCAGATGGGGAAGCGCACCTTCTCGCGCACCAGCCCGCCCATGCCGTCCTCACGCTCGCGCGTGCGCTCCTCCAGCCGAGCGGGCGCATGGCCAATCTCGCTGACCGGAACGAGCCCACGCCCCGCCAGCACGCCTCGAAAGGCCGGCCCCACGTCCGCGCCGTAGCCCAGCACTCCCAGGTGGAAGTAGTCGCGAATGCCCTCCTCGCGCGCGCACCGCACCACCAGGTTCTGCAGCAGCCTGTTGGTGACATCCGCGACGCCATCCGCCTTGCGCCGCTGGCTCCCGCTGAAGGGCTCCTCCATGGAGCCGGACTGGTCGATGAGAATGAGGATGCACGCCGGGCTGGTGCGGCTGATCTCCGCCGAGTAGGCCATGGTCCCTCTTTAAAGAACGGCTGCCGGGAGGGAAAGCATACCGCTTCGGCGGCGACCACTGGCCCGTCCAGAGCCCCTACCCGCCACGGAGGTGGAACACCGTCAGGTCCGCGGGGCTCCCGCCGTTGCAGCCCCCCGCGGAGACGTAGCGGACGAACCGTCCATCCCCGAGCGAGAAGCAGAACAGCGTCACCGGCTTGTCCCAGTGGGACATCGGCGGGTGGTCCATTCCCAGGTCCCGGGCCACCAGGCCCCGCTCGTCCGGCACATAGTGGCAGCGCTGCTCATCGCCCCGGTACCGGAAGCCCGTGGCATACGGGTCGTCCGACCGGGAGGGCGGAGGCTGCGCGGAGACGACGAACGCCTCGTCCTCATACTCGTAGGTGCCCGCGACGGCCGCGGGCTCGGCACGGACGGGAAGGAGCCCCACGGGCCCGAGGTCCACCGTCCAGGGCGTCACCATCACCGAGCCCCGGCGCTCGTAGGGGCGAGCGGCCTCCCAGGGCCCCGAGCCTCCGTTGCGCGTGCGGACGACGCCGCCCCTCCACACCAGCTCCGCGTCGGTGCCAACCATCAACCCGAAGGGAGAGGGCTCCTCCAGCGCGCCCCCCGCGTGCTCACGCCCCGCCTGGAGCATGGCCTCCGGGTCATCCCCTCCTCCCCGCCGCTCCGGGCGCTGGAAGACGGGGACGAACGCGCGCTCCCCATCCGCCGAGGACTCGACGCGCGCCACGCCGCTCAGCACCACCTCGCGCTCTCCGGAGGTGAACCGCCACTCCCCCGTGTCCATGTCCCAGTCGACGCTGAAGGCCCCCGGTTGGACCTTCGCCATGCGCTGCAGCCCCAGGAACTCCGCGGGAAGCGCGGCGGACCTCCACCGCGGGCGGCTGGCATCCACCCGGCGCAACACGCCCAGCAGCAGGCGGCCGTCCACCACGGCGTAGGTCGCCTCCAGCTCGGCCCCCACCGCGCCGTTGACGGGCCTCAGCCGCAAGACCCCCGCGTCCGCATCGAAAGTGCCGCTCAGCAGGACGTCCTTGCCCCGGAGCAGCTCGAAGCGCCCCTGCTCCAGGAGCAGCAGCTTCGGGGCCTCCAGCTCGCTGACGATGCCATGGTCAGCGAAGTACAGCCCGTCCACCCTGTACGACGGAGCAGGCGGCTGCCGGCAGGCTCCGAGGAGCGCAGCGAACAGCACGAGCCATTTGAAGTCGCGCATCATCACGGAGCCCCGGGCACCCAATATGCCCACGCGGTAAGTTTGCAGCGATTATGGCTTCCGGTCTATAGGGTGGGCCCTCACCCAGAGGGGGATTCATGTCTGTGTTGGGTCGTTTCGGGCGGGCCGCGTCGCTGATGACGGCGGTGCTTGCCCTGGGGGTATTTGCAGCCTGCGGCGGAGGCAAGACTGACCCGGGCTCCGCGGCGAGCGCCGACGTCAGGGTCACGCTGGGTCAGGCCCTTTCTCCCGAAGCCATCGCGCGCATCCACGTGTCGGTCCAGGGCCCGGGCATCACCGGCCCGCTGGGCATGGACCTCGTCCGCGATGGCAATCAATGGAACGGCACGCTCCGCGACATCCCCGCGGGGGCCGACCGCGTCTTCGTGGCGACCGCCTACGATATCGACGCCAACGCGCTCTACTCGGGCCAGGCGGGCCCCATGGCCATCCAGCCGGGCCGCGTGGCCGCGGTCTTCGTGCTGCTGCAGCAGCTCAACCGCCCGCCGCCGTACGAGAACGAGGCGCCCATCATCGACTCCGTCGCGGTGTCCACCAACGAGGTGGAGCCGGGCGCGAGCGTCACCCTGTCGGCCGTCGCCCATGACAACAACCCGGGCGACACGGTGACCTACGCGTGGAGCGCCACCGAGGGCACGTTCAGCTCGCCGACCGCCGCCACCACCACGTGGACCGCGCCCGACACCGAGGGCGTGCGGCGCATCCAGCTCGAGGTGCGCGACTCCAAGAACACCACCGCCACCCTGACCCTCGACCTCACCGTGCGGAACGTGGGCCCGTCGGGACGGGCCCAGGTGACGGTGCGGGTCAACACCTGGCCGGAGGTGACGGCGATGATGGGGGCGCCCTCGGTGCTCGCCGTGGGTCGCACCACGCAGCTGGCCGCCAACGTCGTCGACGGGGATGGCGACACCGTGACCCACTTCTGGGACTCCACCTGCCAGGGGAGCTTCCAGGGCGATGGTACGCGCACCCCGACGTTCACCCTGAACGCCGCGCCCGCCGATGACCGGTGCATGTTCATCGTCTACGTCTCGGACCCGCAGGGCGGGTTCCACTCGGGCCACCTCACCCTTCAGGTGGGCCCCGGCCCCGTGGTGGACATGCAGCGGGTTCCCGTGGTGACCAGCGTCTACCAGTCCACCGAGTGGATCGACGTGGGCCAGCAGGCGACGCTCGCGGCCTCCGCGTACGACCCGGAGGGGACGGCGGTGAGAATCACCTGGATGGCCTCACGGGGCGCCATCCTGGCGACCCAGCACGGCCCGAACTCGGGCTCCGCGCAGTGGATGGCCCCGGCGTGCTTCGACGGCCCCGCCGAGGTGTACGCCATCGCCACGGACGCGGGCGGCGCCTCCACGAGCGTCACCTTCACCTTCCGCCCGGCGGTTCCCATGCCGTGCGGTGAGCGGACGGTCCTCGGCCGGAGCTCGGACTACCACGTGCACGAGGACGGCTCCTCCATCCCGTACCCCACCGACCTGAGCTTCGAAACCATCGCCGCCTGGGTGCCCACCGCGGATGGCTCCTACGCCTGGCGCGAGGGCCGTGGCCTGCCGGATGGCTCCTTCGTCGTCTACGAGGTGGAGAGCACGCCCTACCTCCTCCAGGTGGGCACGGACTACTACTGGACCCACAGCCGCACGCCGGACCTCAGCAAGGCGGTCGCGGGCCGTCGCGACGTGGCGCTGGAGCCGAACGGCACGTCCTTCCACGTGAACCTGGAGGGCCTCAATCCCTGGCAGCCCGACGACGACCTCCAGCTCAGCGCGTTCGGCGCGGGCATCACCTACTTCAGCCAGCGAGAGTGCGCCGCGTCGACCCTGGAGCCCGCGGTGGGCGCGACGAACCTCTTCGCCACCACCAGCTACAACCAGGCCATCTCCAACTGCGGCAACACGATTGGCCGCATCGACGTGACCCGCGGAGACACCCTGTACGTCGGGCAGCTGGTGCTGCGTTCCTCGAATGAGGGAGGCCTGGACGTGCTGCGCGAGCTGCGCCAGGGCTTCCAGATCTCCAGCGGGAACCCGGGCGGCCTCACCACCGGGAACGGAGCGGTGTCCCTGTCCGGAGTGCTCGCGCCGCTGCCCACCACCCAGCGGGCGCTCCGCATCCACGCCAGCGAGTTCGAGGCCATGGTGCTCGCCGCCCATCCCCGCGCCGCGCTGCGCAACTCGCAGGAGATGAGCGTGGGCGTGATGCCGGGCTTCATGCAGTTCGGCGGCTACGCGGGCTGGACCGATTTGGCGCGTGGCATCAACCTCACCCCCGGCCAGGTGCTCGTCGCCCCGGAGCTGCAGCTCGCCGACCCGTTCCCCTCGTGGTGGACCCGGTTCGCCAACAACATCGCGTCGGGCAACATGACCTACTCGGTGCCGCTGCCGGGTGGCGGCCAATCGGTGCCGGCCACGGTCCGGTTCAGCGTCTACGCGCACGCGCCGTTCGCGGCCGGCACCCCGCTCGAGCTCAGCCCCCAGGTGGGACCGCCGCGCAACCTGCGCATCAATGGCCAGCCCGCCACGGACGACGGGCTGCAGGGCGTGGGGCTGACGCCGCTGGTGACCTGGGATGCGCCCGTCGTGGGCACCGCCACCTCGTACACCGTGAGGGTGTGGCGGCTCTCCGCGTCGAGCACCAATCAGACCCAGCGCCTGCAGCTGGCGACCGTCTACACGAGTGACACGCAGCTCCGCCTGCCCCCGGGCTTCCTCACCGACGGCCAGCACTACTACGTCCACGTGCAGGCCAACATGCGCGTGGGCGGCGACACCAGCAGCCCGAACTTCGACGCGCCCTGGGACTACACCGCGTCGGCGTTCACGGGCCGCTTCCAGCCCTGAGTCGCTCCGGTACGCACCGCGCCCCTCGCTTCCCGCGAGGGGCACGGTGTCCCGTGGTCAAGGAACGAGGCCGGCGCGAGCCAGAGGCCAGAATCGCAGCCAGGCCCGTCCTTTGACATGTCGCGTTGGCAGGAGGCCCCAGACGTGGGAGTCACTGCTGACGTTCCGGTTGTCCCCGGCGTGGACCCTTGCGTGGGTTGTTCCTATCAAATTCAGGGATCGGCTCTGTAGACTGGAAAATGGGACTTCCCTTTGAAACGGGACGTCCCACGAAAAGCAAAACCACGTAACAGGAGGCGACAACATGAAGTCCCTGAAGATTGGACTCATCGGCTTGCTGCTCGGAGCTGCCGTGGCTGTCGGAACCGCGACGGTGGGCAGCGAGGAGACGGCCGCTCGGGCCTGCTGCTCGATCTGTTACCCCCAATATGAACCATGCATGGAGGCCTGCACCCTCGAGACCTGGGAGGCCTGCCACCAGTCCTGCAGCACGATGTGTAACCGTACGTGTGACTCCAGCTGTTGAGCACGCGGGACGTCCTATCTCACTCGCGGGAACCGCCAGGGAGTGCTCGCCCTACCGGTGCCGTAGTCCCACGCCGCCAGGAAGCAACGGGCCGCCCCTGGCATCCATGGGGGCGGCTCGCGGCTTACCGTTCCCGCTCAGGGGATGACGATGTGCGAGTGCATGCTCCGGCCGTCGTATGGCGTGGCGCCGCAGCGGGCGCGCGACCAGTCGCCATTCACGGCGGAGCAGATGCGGAACGCCTGGATGTTGGAGTACGGCACGTTGATGCCGGGCGTGTCGCAGCGCCCCTGGTAGGTCCAGGAGAGGCTCTTGTTGACGGAGTTGACCCCGATGCAGGGGCCAATCCACGCCCCCGTGTCCCGCCGCTGCACGTCGATGGAGTACTGGGCGGTGGTCTCCTCCTCGCTCCAGTTCAGGTCCACGAAGGGCGTGTAGCCTCCCGGCAGGTTCAGGGCCACGTCGTCGGAGATGCCGTCATAGGCCGTCTCCACGAAGGGCCCCCAGACGTTGTTGTTGGAATAGAAGATGCGGAAGGCGGCGATCTCCCCCTTCGTCACCACGCGGTCCCCGGCGCTGCGGCACACGCCGTCGAAGACATGCTTGTTGGACTGGCCGAGGAGGGCCACCGAGTTGCACGGACCGATGACCGTCCCGTCGCGCAGCACGACGTCGAGCGAGTAGCTGTAGCCGGTCAGCTTGTTCCAGCGGACGTTCACCTGGTTGAGCGAGTGCAGCGAACCATCCGGCTTGAAGGCGACGCGCTGCTTGTACGTGCTGCGCCCGGTGAGGTTGCCCGCGGCATCGAAGGCGCCGACGTGGAAGACGTTGAAGAACTCCCCCCGCCGCTCGACGATGACGTTGTGGCCATGGCTCTGCACCAGCCGGCCCGCGGAGTTGCGCAGGGGAATGGAGAGCCGCCGCACCGCGCGCGCCCGCGTGAGCGCGGGGATGGAGTCCCCCATCACGTAGTACATCGCGTACTGGCTGTTGTACCAACCGCCGCTGAAGAGCAGGTAGTAGATGCCATTGCGCTTGAAGACCTCGGGCGCCTCGTTGATGCCCTCCTCGTGCGCGGGCGTCGAGTACAGCGCGGGGCCCAGATGGTTGTAGACGGTGCCCGGCGCCGCGACGTTGAAGGAGGAGATGTTGTTGCCCCGGTCGAACCACACGTAGAAGAACCAGCGGCCGGACGTGTCGTTGTACGTGGCCGAGTCGATGCGGATGTTCCGGTTGCAGCCCTGCGGCAGGCACGCCGTGCCCGTGGTGGTGCGCGGCCACGTGGTGTTGGCGTTGATGGGCTGCGGCGCGCCGAAGTGGAAGTTCAAGTCGGACGCGGTGGCCACGAAGGTCGTCACCTCCTGACCGGACGGCGGGCACGCCGCGCCGTTGGGCACCCGGTGCGCGGAGAAGTAGAGCTGGTACGCCCCGTTGTACTTCCCGAGGTCCGGTGCCCAGAGGAAGCAGTAGTCGTAAACGGGGTCGGCCACGGACGGGTCGTACGAGCGCTTGAGCCGGAAGCTCACGAGGTCGTTCGTCTCGTAGATGGGCAGCTGCCACCCGTTGCCGGTGCCGGACAGGAAGAACAGGTCGTCGTGCTCCTTGTAGACGTCCGGGTCGGCCAGCCCCGGCATGAGCAGCGTGCGCGCCCCGTAGTCACCGCCCCGCGCCCCGCATGAGGGCCCCGTGAAGCCCTCGTCACAGACGCACAGCGCGCTCCCGCCGTTGTCCCGGCAGACGCCGTGCCCACCACAGGTGACGCCGTCACAGACGCCGGCCAGCGCCTGTGACGCCGTGTCCTCGTCGGCGCCGTGCTCGACGGGCTGCCCCTCTCCACAGCCGGCGAGTGCCACGGACAGGAGGGACACCAGCGCGGCGTATCGGACGGGTTTCATGTGCTCTCCTCTGAAGTAGGAAATATTGAATTCCCAGAATTCAATGGAGAACACAAGCGCGCGGTGCTCAGGCCACCGGCGGAGTGAGCACCGGCGGATGGCGCCTTCGCGCGAGCACCTCCCGCCAGCGGCCCCACACGGCGCTCAGCTCCAGCTCGCGCGGGCCGATGTACAGCAGCAGCACGCCGCACATGGTGGTGGAGAAGCTCGTCAGGCCGTGCACGAACAGGATGCCCACGTGCAGCGCGAGGCCCATGGGAAAGAGCGCCCGCTGCCAGCGGCGGTCCAGGAACAGGGCGATGGCCAGGAAGAACTCGAGGACGATGGTCCCCCAGCTCACCAGGGCGACCGTCACTCCGTTGTGCACGATGGGCAGAATCACCCCGCGCAGCCACATGGGCGCGCCGAAGGTGGAGTGGGTGAACCAGTAGTAGACGGCGGTGCCGTCCATCCACTCCTTCACGAACATCTTCCCGATGGACGCGTCCAGGTAGATGAGCGCCACCTGCGCCCGCGCCGCCGTCCAGGCCACCAGGGCCAGGCCGCACGCCAGCGCGTACCCCGCCGTGGGCGCCGTGGGCGCCTCGACGCGCGTCCAGTGCCACTTGCGGCCGTCCGTGAGCGTCCACGGCAGCAGGAGCAGCGCCATGTTGGCGTTCACCTGGTCCCCGCCATCCACGATGATGGCCGAGGCGACGAGGCTCCACGTCACCCACACGTGCAGCACGCCCATCACCCGCGGCCGCCAGCCGGACGCCACGACGGCGAGCACCGCGATGGCCCCCCACTTGTAGAGCTCGAGCGGGCCGCTGCCCACGCAGAAGAAGGACGCCTCCGCCAGCCCCGTGCAGCGCGGCGCGACGGGGTCCCCCACCGCGGGACGGAACAGCGCCGTGGCGGGAGACGCCAGGAGCGTGCCCAGCGTGGCCAGCGCCATCAGGGTGCGCGCCAGCCCCACGGAGACGCTCCACGGCGACGTCCGGCGGGACGCGGACCACAGCTTCTTGAAGTATCCGGTCAGCATTGAACCCTCAGGACCAGGCTGCTCGCGGGCATCCGGGTGGTGTCGCGATGGGACGCCCACGCCCACGGCAGCGGCTCACGGGCGACGAAGCCAATGGTTCCGCAGAGCGTCGGCGTCGGTGTGAGGTTGCGCACCGTGCGCACGGGCACGGTGTCTCCCAGGCAGTCCTCGTCGGAGCGCCGGCACCGCGCCTTCCAATCGAAGGCCGGAATGGCGTGGGTGAGCAGCGCCATCTCCACGCCCTGCGCTCGCGCCGTCCGGTCGAGCCGGAAGAAGCCGCTCGAGTCACTCACGGGCAGCGGGTTCACGTGCTCCCACGTCCCCGAGTCGAGCCGCCGGTACAGGGCGAGCTCCGGCTCCCGCGGGCTCTTGGTGAAGAACTTCCAACCCTGTGGCAGCACGAACTGGATGGAGAAGGGGCCGGACAGGTGCGAGCGCTCGCCCGGGAGCCGCACCGTGTTGAACGGCAGCCGCGAGTGGATGGAGTACGTGGCGAGCACGCCATAGAGTGCTGTCGCGGTGATGACCGCCAGCACGAAGCTCCGAGGCGCCGCTGCGCGCCGCGGGGTCGTCGGGGATGGGCTCATCGGTGGCCTCGGAAGAAGGGGCGGGCCCCACCGGGTGGCATCCACGAAGGACGCCGCCCGGCGGGGCACACCGGTGGTTCAGAAGCCCGCCATCCGCTCGGTGATGATCTTCATGTACATCTCGCGCCGGAGCACGTCGGAGTGGTCCCCGAAGTTCCCGCGGCTCCAGAACACGACGTGGTTGCCCACCGCGGCGACGTGGACGACCGCGGCGTAGTCGCGAGCGACCGCGATGGTCTCATAGAGCCAGACGGAGGACGCGCGGTCGAGCACCAGGCCGACGCCCGGAATCTTGGCGTCCACCACCTGGTACGCCTCCGCGACGCTGTTGAGGATGCTCACCGTGCTCTCGTCGATGATCTTCGAGACGGCCCACACGTCACCGCTGGTGATCTCCTGGCGGAAGCGCTCGAAGAACTCGGGGTCCCTCGACTCGATGACGTCCATCAGCTTCGAGAGTTCCTCGTCGGTGGCGCGACGGGCGGTGCTGTCCATGTCCTCCTTCAGTGCGGCGTTCATCTCCTCGGCGGAGCGCTGCTGCTCCTTGAGCTGCTCCGCGAAGCTGAAGAAGCGCTCCGTCATCTCCCGCGAGAGCCCTTCCGACGCCAGGCGCTCGGTCTCCTTCTGGATGCGCTCCGCGATGTCGTCGCTCGACATGTGCGTCTCGGGCGCGGGACCGCCCGAGTCGCAGTCGTTCCAGATTTCGGGCAGCGCCTGCGCCACGGGGCCGCGGCCGAAGAACAGCCCGCGGAACAGGTCGCGTCCGCTCGCATCCGTCTGCCTCGCCCGATTCACCTGCGGGGCCGGCTCGGTCTGCTCCATGGGGGATCCACAGCCGCTGAGCATTCCGATCGCCAGGCCCACTCCCACCAACTTCCTCATGTACCGCCTCCAGGTCGTGCGTCGTGTTGTCTCCAGGGGTGCTGAGTCCGGAGAGGTGCGCATCACGCATCCGCGGGGGCTTTGTGCAACGCATGTGCCCTGACGGCGCCTTTGGGCGCATCGAGGAGCCTCGGGGCATCACGCGCCGCCGGCTGTTGCCTGCGCCGCAACAGGGCCCGAGCCCGGTAGACCCCGGGGCAACATCAGGCCGAAGTCGACGCCCTCTTCGGCGCCGAGGAAACGCCGCGGCGGCCGGGGAAGCGCGCACCCCGCGAGTAGACTTCCACGGACCGCGAGGCAACCCCGCCCGCGGCATTCCACGGAAGGTCCCTCATGAAGCGCGCATTGCTGTCCATCCTGGGTGCGGGAGTCCTGCTGGCCGGTCTGGCCCACGCGAGCACCACCGAGCCGGCCCCCTCGCCCTCACGCTCCGAGGACGCGTCGAGCCTCGCGGTGTGTGTCAGCGCGAAGCCCGCCACCGAACCGGCGGGCGAGCAGGCTCCCGCGTGCCGCGCGTACTACTGCGTCACCTGCGAGGACAACTTCGACATCTGCATGGACAGCTGCACCACGCAATCCTGTTACGACACCTGCCTGTCCCGCTATCGACTCTGCGCGTCGTGCTGCATCGAAACGCCGTTCTAGAACCGGGGTTTCCCGGGGCTCGAAGTCAGAGCCCCGGAAGTCCCGTTGAAAAGCGGGCAACTGCCGCGCCGCGTCGAGGAGCCATGACAGAACCATGACAAAGACGCGAAGACTTCATGACCCTTCGACCACACACGACTCGTTACGTTTGGCTCGTCGCTGCCCTGCCCCGGTGCACCCCCTTCCTGGAGCACGCAATGCGTGTCATCAACGCGTCTTTGCTCGTGGCCGCAGTCACGGAACTGTCTCGGAGCATGCCCCTGGTTCGGGCGAGGGACGTGTTTGGTTGGTGTGACAGGAACCTCGTCGACTACCAGGGCGAAGGCGTCCTGCATCAAGCGCTCTGGGACGCGGACCTCGAGGAGGCGCGCGGCGAGCACCGGCTCCTGAAGTTCAAGAGCGGCGAGTGCAAGCAGTCCCGCGTGGGCTGGGCGCTGCTCAAGAACGGCACCAAGGCGCGTGACGAGGCGGCTCGCAAGGGCTGGCACGAGCTGCGCTGGAACGGCGAGCAGTGGGACTGGCTCCGGCCGCCCGCCGCCCCGAGCGCGGCTCCCGCCGTGCCCGAGGCCCCGGTCGAGCACTTCGCCGTCGCCTCGCGCTGAGCGGGCTCAGACGCGCACGCCGCGCTCTCTCAGTGCCGAGATGAGCGCGGCCCGGCCTTCGTTCATCACCGCCGCACCATGGCTCGGCAGGAGGTGGTCGAACTCCAGCGCCGTGATGTCTCTCAGCGAGGCCTCGAAGGCCGGACGCTCCTTCGCGAACCGCATGAACACCCTACTGACGCCGAGGCGGCGGTGGGTGCCGAACAGCGAGAGGATGAGCCACGCGCCCACGCCCCGCGCGTCGAGCAGGTTGAAGACCAGATCGGTGACCAGCAGGGAGCGGCTCGCCTTGTGGAGGAAGACGTGCTCGTTGAACTCGGGCATCCCCGCCACGCGGAACATCGGTAGCTCGCCCTCGTAGGGCCAGGCGGCCTCGCCGAAGACCCCATGCCAGGAGACGCCCGGCTGCTTCTCGCGACATCCGGGAGGGCCCCACACGCGCGCCCGTGGGTGGGCGGCGGCAGCGGCCTGGATGCCCCCGGTATGGAACAGGTTCGGTGCCACGATGTCCGTCACCGCTCCGGCCTGGAGGAGCTCCTCCCGCGTCAGGGTCGACGCGGGCGACAGCAGCACGCGGCCGGACGCGACCGGGACAATCACCGTCCGCACGGGCAGCTTCATCAGAGGCATCTGAACGGCGGTGTCGATGAACTCCAGCCCCGCGATGGTCATCTCGGCTCCCTGCCCCGGTTCCGGGAAGGCGAATCCTGGAGGGGATGACCCGGCCCGGGCAAGGACCGAGGGGCGTCGGGCTCCAGGGGAGGCAGGGGGCGGAGCGAGCCGAGGCTCTTCCCCAGCGGGCCCGGGCGGAGTGTTAGAAGCGGTCCATGTCGAAGTCCGTCGCCTACCTCACCGACGTGGAGGGCCTCTGGCGGAAGCTGACGAGCTTCTGCCAGGACAACCCGCTCGTGTCCCTGGTGGACGGGGAGCGGCTCGTGGTGTCACCCGGGGCGACATTCGTCTTCGGGGGAGACGCCATCGACCGCGGCCCTGACGGGCGGCGGGTGGTGCGCACGCTGCTGGAGGCCCGGCGACGGCAGCCCACCCAGGTGGTGCTGCTGGCGGGCAACCGGGACATCAACAAGCTGCGGCTGGTGCGCGAGCTGCACGGGCACCCGCTGGCCCGCACGCCCGCCGAGATGCGCAGCGCTCCCCGCCCCGTGCTGCTGCGGTGGATTTTCGAGAACACCATGGGCGCGCGCGGTGCCTTCGAGTTCCGCAGGGCCGAGCTGGCTCGCTCCGGCGACACCGTGAGCGACGAAGACGTGGTGGACAGCTACCTGGAGGACCTGGGGCCCGGAGGCGAGCTGCGCGAGTACCTCTCCGCGTGCCAGCTCACGCACCGCATCGGCAACACGCTCTTCCTCCACGGCGGGCTGCACGAGGACAGCCTCGGGCTGGTGCCCTCCCTCGGACACGTGGAGGGCGTGGACGCCTGGAGCGAGGCGCTCAACCGGTGGTACCGCGAGCAGCTGGAGTCCTTCGCCGAGGGGCGCTTCGACGCGGAGGGACAGCCGGCCTGGGAGCCGGTCATCGCGTATCAGGCGCCCACCCCGGGCAAGCGCTTCAACACGGCCAGCGTCGTGTACGGGCGCATGGCCAACGAAATCAATCATCCCAGCCTTCCCTCGGCGGAGCTCATCGGGACGCTCACGCGCTCGGGCATCCACCGGCTCGTGGTGGGGCACACGCCCAGCGGCGACTGCCCCTCGCTGCTCCTGGAGGATGACTTCGAGCTGCTCCTGGCGGACAACTCCTACGGCCGGGTGGAGGGTGCCTCGCGCGTCTTCATCGGCGAGGACCGCGTCCTCCTGGAGGGCGAGGTGAAGCTGGACGATGGCCGCCTGGAGCCGTTCCGCCATGAGCACGTGCTCGGCGACCTCTCCGGTTCCTTCGGCCGGCAGCTCGCGGACACCGGGCACCTGGTGAAGGGGCCGCTCCGGAGCGGCGAGTGGCTGCTGTTCCGCGCGCTGCCGGACTACCGCGTCGAGCAGCTCGCGGTGGACCCGGGGACGCTCGCCGGGCGGCCGCTCGTCCCCGCGCGCAACCCGCGCTGAGCGGGCCGGGCTACTCGGCCTCCACGCCGTGGCGCTGGTGCCAGTCGGCGATGGACTCCTTCGGGTAGCGCTGGAACTTCTTGTCCTTCTTCGCGGCGTGGACGGAGACCCAGTCCGGCTTGAACTCGAGCATGATGTGCACGTGCTCGGGAGGCACGGGCAGCGGCGTGTCGATGGCGGAGGCGAAGGGGTGGACCAGCTCCGGCCACGACGGGTCGTGGAGCCAGAGCGCCGAGCCGCACCGCCCACAGAAGTGACGCCGCCCCGTGCTCAGGCGCGCCTTCGCGTCCTCGGGGTTCTTGATGCGCGCGCGGTACACCTTGAGGTGCTGCTTGCCGCGCACCTTCAGGGTGCTGGAGTCCCCCGAGAGATTGATGGCGTAGCCGCCGCCTCCCTGCGTCTTCCGACAGACGGAGCAGTAGCAGAGCATGAACGGCTGGGGATGCTTCGTCTCCACGCTGAAACGCACGCCGCGGCAGTGGCAGGAACCCTCGAGCTTCATCCGTCCTCCGAGATGGGGGTTTCGTGCCGCGCACCTGACCACGGCCCCGGGGCTCGGGACAGGACGGCGCATCGCTGATGCCGGATGGTCAGCAGATGGCCGTCCTGCTCGCGGACCGCGTCAGCCCAGGGTGAAGGTCACCCGGATGCCGCCGAGGAGGTACTCCTCCCCATCCGCCACGAGACGGCGGGTGATGCGCGCGTCGTCGAACCAGGTGCCATTCGAGGAGTTGAGGTCCTCGATGAAGTACTCCGCGCCTTCGCGCACCACGGCCGCGTGCTCGCGGGAGACGCGCGCGGACTTCACCATGAGGTCGCAGCTCGGACCCCGGCCGATGATGAACCGCTCCTTCGCGATGAGCACCGGCTCACCTTCATCGAGCTGGATGTGCAGCGACAGTGCCGGCTCGGCCGGGACGATGATGGTGGTCTCCGGGCGGCCGCCTGACTTCGGCGGACCGGGCTCCTTCTCGGCCCGGGTGGGCTCGGCGTCGCTCGCGTCCTCGGGCTCCTCCTCGGAGCCGCGCCCCGAGCCCTTCGCGTCGTCCTCCGCGCCCGTGGCCATGACGCCGTGCTCGCCCGTGGGCGCCTCGTCTTCTTCCTCGGAGTCCTCTCCCGCGGCCAGGGCCGAGTCGCCCGCCGCTTCAGCGTCGTCCGAATCCGCTTCGGCGTCGTCGGCTTCGTCCTCGTCACCCTCTGCCTCGGCGTCGTCCGAATCCGCCTCGGCGTCGTCGGCCTCGTCCTCGTCGCCCTCCTCGTCCTCGTCGCCCTCCGCCTCGGCGTCGTCCGAAGCCTCATCGGCGTCGTCAGCCTCGTCCTCGGCTTCGTCGGCGTCGGAGTCCTCCTCGTCGAGCGGGCGGTCCTCCAGCGGCTGGACCTGGCGGTCCACATCCTCGACCAGCTCCCGGATGCGGGCCGCGACGGCCGGGCGCAGGGCTTCCGTATCGGGCGCGGCGGCCGTTTCGGGCTCCGAGGCGGCCGGTGCGCTCTCGGCGGGAGCGGCCTTCGTCTCCTTCCGCGCCTCTTCCGTCACGGCGGGATGTGAATCCAGGGGCACCACGGTGCTGCCGCCGCCGCTCACGTCATTCTGGGCGCCCTGCCCCTCCGTCCCGCCAGCGGGCCGCGGCTCCAGGGGCACCACCGTGCTGTCGCCGCCGCGCCCCTTCTCCGCCTCCCCGGCGCCGGGCCGCGGCTCCAGGGGCACCACCGTGTTGTCGTTGTCCCGCACGAGGTCGAGGACCCGCTCCCCTCCCTCCCCCGGCCGGGACTCGGGAGCGCGTGGCGCCGGGGTGCCCAGCAGGCTCACCTGCGTGGGCGTGATGAACCCGAACTGCCGCGCGAGCGCGAAGATGGCCTGGTTGACCAGCACGTCGCGGTCCACGCCCATCTCGCGGCTCATCGTCTCCAGCGCGGTCCAGAGCGGGTCCGAAATACTGACTGTGCGAAGGGTCCGGTTCATGGCTCAGCTCCCCCTCAGGTTGTCCTGCCAGGGCGACACGTTGGAGGCATTGATCAGCCAGAGGAACATCGCCTGCATCTCGGCGTACTGCCGCTCGGCGATGCCCACGAGGTTCGTGTGGAGTTCGTCAATCTCCACACCCTCGAACTGGAAGCCCGGGGACTTCGACATCCGCGCGCCCTGCCCGCCCGTCACCCGGCGGTCCCTGCACCGCCAGAGCCGCTGGCTGGCCATGCCCGCCGCATGCCCGAAGTTCTCCGGCGGCGACACCTTCCGAGGCATGGCCACGCGGCTCTCTCCACACGCCCACAGCAGCCACGTGAGCGCGTTCCAGTCGGCGCGGGCCGCGCGAACGAGGTCCGGCAGGCCCATCTGCTCGATGGGCAGCGTCTCGTCGATGGAGACCGTCTCGTCTTCCGCTTCCAGCTCCTCCACCGCCAGGTCCACGGGGCCGCCGGGCATCAGCTCGGACACGTCCGGAGGCATCCAAGGCGGGACGGCTCCGGGCTTGAAGCGCGTCAGCAGCGCCGAGCGCAGCCCGTGCAGCCGCGTGGCGTACTTCTGGATGACGCGCTGGATGGCCTCCAGGTCCTGGCCCGGCGCCTCGGGAAGGCCGTCGTAGGTGGAGTGCGGCGTCTCCCGCGCCGGCCAGAAGTCGAACCGGGGGAACAGGCTCCGCGTGTACGTCCGGAGGAACGCGGCGGTACCGGACTCCACCGGGGCCAGCGTGTCGGCGTCCTTCAGGGCCTGCGAGTCCAGCCCCAGGTTCAGCAGGATGAGCCCCCGGGTGAACAGGTACGGCGTGCGCTCCGGCGCGAGCAGCAGCGCGGCGTTGATGAAGTCGAGCGCGGCCCGGGGACGCTCGGACTGGTCGAGCAGCACCGCATACCCCCGCAGCAACATCGCGGCGTCGCCGCCACGCAGCAGGCAGTCCACCATGGGGGCCCAGCTCTGTCCCGCCTCCTCCACGACCGCTTCGGCGGTCTCCCTCGCGCTCTCCGGAAGGCGAGGCAGCGTCACCCGGGACAGCAGCTCCACCAGCAGTTCCATCCGCTGGTCGCACGCCGCCGCGCGCGCCAGGGCCAGGAGTGCCTCGCGATGCCGCTTCCCCGCGAGACACGCGTTGGCATGCTCGCGCCACGCGAGCGCCGTCCGCGGCTGATTCGAGAAGACGGGTGAGCGCATCAGCTCCGCTTCGCCCTGCGCGATACCCAGGTCTCGTGTCAGCACCACCTGGCCGTCCTTGTCGAGCAGCGACCAGATGCCGCACACCAGGTCCGCCTCGGACTGTCCCTCGTCGAACGCGACGCGCGGATCCGCGTACTCGCCCTCCGCGGACGAGCGGTAGCGGCCGGAGCGCTGGCCGTGGGCGTACTCGGACTCCCAGACGAGCTCTCCCGTGGGCGTCCAGAACTGGCAGAGCCCGTGCCGCTCGCCTTCGGCGTCCAGCCGGACAAGGGCCCACTGGCCCAGGTCCTCGCGGAACTCGGCCTCCGCCGGGATGCTGGCGGGACGCTCGGGGTACGGCTCGCCGGTGCCCGGCACCACGCGCTGGCCCTGGGCGTCGAAGTGCCGCACCTGAATCACCCGCCCATGGTCGTAGACCATGACCGTCTTGCGGACCGTCTCCGAGACGCCGTTCTCGTGCATCCGCTCGGTCGTGACGCCGTCGGTGGCGTACCAGGTGCGGGCACCGTGCAGCGCGCCGTCCACGAACTGGCCGTCCTGGGACACCTCGCCATTCTCATGGAAGCGCTTGAAGGCGCCATGCGGCTTGCCGTGTTGCAGGATGCACTCGTTGCAGAGGGTGCCGTCCGCGCGCCAGAACCTCCACGGGCCGTGCTTCTCTCCGCCGTCATCCAGCGCGCCGTGGGCCCACTCCTGGTCGCCCGCGTCCCACTCGGCTTCGGGGGGCACGCCCGGGGGGCGGATGCCTTGCTCCGTCAGCTTCTTGTTCTCCTCCGCCCGGCTCATGGCGGCGGGGTCGAGCGTCCTCAGTGAGCGCACCAACGCCTCCAGCCGGCCCCGTGGCAGCGCCCCGGCCGAGCGGTGCACGACGACGCCGTTCTTGAAGGCGATGAGCGTGGGAATCGACTGGATGTCGAACCGGCCCGCGATGTCGTGCTCCGCCTCGGTGTCCACCTTGCCGAAGAGCACGTCCGGGTTCCCGGCCGCGACGGCGTCGTAGATGGGGGCGAAGGCGCGGCAGGGTCCGCACCACTCGGCCCAGAAGTCCACCAGCACGACCCCAGGGTTGCCGGTGGTCTGCTCGAAGTTCTCCGCCGTCAGGTCGACGGTGTGCTCGCTCAAGATGGCTCCTCTGACGTTGGAAGGGCCGCTTGTAGCGAAACCGCTTCGCGCAAGCCAGTTACAACGCCCGAGGGCCCGACGTCAGAAGCTGTAGCGAACACCCAGGCGGAACTGCCGCGGCGCCTGGAGCTGGATGGGCTTGCCGAAGTTCCCGTTCACGTCCGACGAGGCGAGGAAGCCCGAGCCATCCTCGGGAGTCAGCTGTACGCGGCCCGGCAGGTCTGCTCGCGTGCCCCCTTCGACCGGGAAGACGTACCGGTCCGTGTACATCTCGTCCACCCGGGTCGCCGCCTGGAAGTTGAAGAGGTTGAACACGGCCACGGTGAGCGACAGCACCTGGCTCCCGGAGAGCCGGTAGTCGAGGCCGAGGTTGGAGTCGAGGGTGTGGACCCACGGCGTCCGGCCGGCCACGCCGCGCGGGAGGATGAACGTCGCGTCGCCGCCGTAGAGCGGGTGCCCGCCCAGGGCGTTGTACGGAGTCCCCGAGCCGCCGCGGTACGCCAGCCCGACGCTCGTGGACACCTTCGCCGAGAGGTGGAACTCCTTCGCGCCGAACAGCTTGATGGCGTGCGTGCGGTCCAGCGGGAGCAGGCCCTCGCTGTTGCGCATCAGCTCCGGGGAGTCGAAGTCGGGAAGGGTGTTGGGGCTGAGCATGCTGGTGTCCGGCCGGAGCAGGCCCGAGTAGTTCCCGCGCAGCCGCGACAGGGTGTAGCTCGCCTGGGCCAGCCAGCCGTCGGAGAAGGCATGGCTCAGATACACGGTGCCGGCGTCGTAGGTGCGCATGGGCTCGGGGAACCCCGAACCCATTCTTCCCCGGCCGGGGTTGCCCAGGAAGTACGTGAGACCGTCATCCTCGCTCATGTCCTCGACGGCCTGGTCGAGGTTCCGGTGCACGTACCAGGCGCCCAGGCGGGTGTCGCCCGCGAGCTCATGCTCGGCGCCCGCCATCAGCTCGGTGGAGGACTGCGGCAGGAGCCCACGCTCCACGGACAGGGCACCCCGCGCGCCGACGGACTCCATCAGCTGGAGGGGAACCTGCTCCTGGTACCGGGCGAAGTGGGCGAAGGCCCGCGTGCGTCCGTCGCCCAGGACGTCGACCACGGCGCCGACGCGGGGAGAGAACTGACCGGACACGTCCACCTCCACCGGCATGTCCTCCCGGGACAGCGACTGCACGTCGTAGCGCAGGCCGAGGTTCACGGTCACCCGACTCGTGACGCTCCAGGAGTCCTGCACGAACGCGCCCACCAGCGTGCTCCGGGCCGTCTGGAGCATGGGCTCGGACACGGGCGGGAAGGCTGCCAGCCTCTCCCACTCGGACTGGAGCAGCTCGACATCCCCTCCTGCCTTGAGCACGTGGCTGCCAGCACCGTCGAACCGCCAGGCGGCCGTCGCGTTCGCCTGATAGCGGTCCGTCGTGCCCTCCGCGGGGCGCGGCGTCGCGCCGAGGATGGCGCCGCGGACCTGGGAGGCCCCCCGTACGTCCGCGACGCCTGGCGCGTGGACCGCCCCGGACGTCATCGAGTCGAGGAGCTGCGTGGACCTGGCCTGCCGGAACCAACCGGCGTTGACCTCCACGCGCGCCCGCCGGTCCAGGAACTCGCCGGCGTAGGTCAGGCTGCCCGCGGTGGTCTCGAGCTCCATCTCCAGGGAACCCAGGATGCCCGTCTGGAACTGCCGGGCGCCGCCGGACAGGTCGCGGCCCTGTGAGATGGCCCAGGACCGGCTGCTCTCGGTGGACGGGATGCCGGAGAGCGAGAGCGACAGGTGGTGGTTCTCCGCCGGCCGGAAGGTCACCTTGGCCAGGTACTGGAGGCTGCGGTCATCGAGGAAGTAGCCACGCCCGGAGCCGGGGATCGGCTGGAGCTGCGCGTCGCCGACGGTGGAGATGGGCACCAGCTCGCGCACGTACGCGTAGCGGGTGAACGAGGGGACGAAGCCCGCGAAGAACCACAGCCGGTCCTTGACGATGGGGCCTCCGAGGGTGGCACCCAGGTCTCCGAGGTTCTTCAGCGAGGTGCGGGTCTGGATGACGGCGCTGTTCGGAATGGACCCGGGCTGGCCATCCAGCGCGCCGGGAGTCCAGTGGGCGAAGACGGAGCCGCGGAACTCGTTCGTCCCCGTGCGCGTCACCGCCTGGATGATTCCGCCCTGGGCGCGGCCGTACTCCGGGAGGTAGCCCCCGAGGATGACGTCCACCTCGTCCAGGAACTCGACACTCAGGGCGCTGGCGTTGACACCCAATGACAGGTTCCGGGTGGACAGGCCATCCACGCGGTAGGCGTTCTCGGCGGAGGTCGCGCCGTTGATGGAGACACCGTACATGTCCCGCTGGACGCCCGGAGCCAGCTCCGCCAGGTCCTCGAACGCGCGGTCCGCGCCGCCGCCGCTTCCAGGCCTGTTCACCGGAAGCCGGCGGAGGAGCGACGGGTCCACGCGCAGGCTCGCTCCCGTGGCGGCGACGGGCGCGGGAGTGCTCGCGGGCTCGGCGCTGGCCTCCGCGACCTTCTCTTCCGGCGTCGCGGTCTCCTCCGAGGCGTGCACCGCCATCGGCAGGGTCAACAGGATGGCCACGAAGCTCTTCATCGACAGACTCCCTCCCTGGAGCGCGCCGGGAACATAGGCCAACCCCACCTCGCGTCCCAATGACATCCACCTCTGCGCATCATGGGTGGGCGGCGAGCCAGGAGGCGACGCGGTCCCGGAGCTCGGCTCCGTCCACATGGCCCGAGAGGGAGGACTCCGCGCTCCGGACCAGCTCGCGCGCCCGGACACGTCCCTCCGTGCCCGTGGTCCACAGGGCCCGCGCGAGCGCCAGGCGCGTGGTGCCCAGCTCCACCGACGAGACGCGCGCGGCCACGCGGATGGCGAGCGCGCGCTCCAGCGCCCCCTGGGCCTCGCGTGAGTTCCCGAGAGCGAGCAGCGCCTCGCCCAGCCCCGTGAGCGCGGCGGCGAGGTCCGGGTGGTCCTGCTTGAGGGCGCGATCCTGGATGTCGAGCGCGCGGTAGAAGTAGCCGACGGCCTCCCGCGCGCGTCCCGCGTCCAGCAGCACCTCGCCCAGGGCCGTGCACGTCACGGCCACGTCCGGATGGTCCGCCCCGCGCGCCGACTCCGACACGGCGAGCGCGCGCCGCAGGTGCTCCAGCGCCTTCGCGTGGCTGCCCGCCTTCCAGTGCGCCATGCCCAAGGCCCCATGGGCGCGCGGCATGAACGGATGGTTGGGCGCGAGCGCCGCTTCGAGAATGCGCAGCCCCTCGTGCAGCAGCGGCAGCGCCTGGGCGTGCTGGCGCAGCTCGCTGTACGTGGTGCCCAGGTTGACGAGGGTGCTGCCCACGCGCGGATGGTGGGTGCCCAGCGTGGTGCGGAAGATGATGAGCGCGCGCTCATATTCGGGCAGCGCCTCGGCGTGGCGGCCCTGCGCGGTGAGCGTGTTGGCCAGGCGCCGGAGCACCACCGCCACCTCCGGACTGTCCGGCCCCGTGGAGCGCTCCGCCGCGACGAGCGCCTCGCGCTGGGCGGCCTCGGCCTCGGCGGCCCTACCCTCGGAGGCGAAGGCCAGCCCCTGCGCGCTGTGGAGCTCCGACAGCAGCCGGCCTCCCGTGCGCAGGCGCGCGAGCAGCGCGCGGCCATGCTCGAAGACGTCATGTGCCTCGGCGGCGCGCGTCGCGTTGTAGCCCAGCATGCTGGTGAGCCCCACCAGCGCCTCGGCCCGCACGGTGTCGTCGTGCGCCTCCTCCGCGAGCCACGCGGCGCGCTTGATGAGACGCACCCCCACCTCCCAGTTCCCGAAGCCTTCCTCGAGCTGGGCCTGCAGCAGCAGCACCTCCGCCCTCGAGGGCAGGTAGCCCACCGCGTCGGCCTCGGCCACGAGCGGCCGCACCACCTCCAGGCCCGCCTTGTAGCGCCCAGCGGCCCACTGGGCGCGGGCCTGCGCGAGCGACTCGCGGAGGCGCGCGACCCGAGCGGCCTGCGCGGCATCGGCCGGCAGGGGCACGCGCGCGCCCAGCAGGTCCACGTTCGCGCACGTGGCCAGCTCCGGCAGGCCGCGCGCCGCCTGGACCGCGTTCTCCAGCAACTCCGCGTCCGCGGTGAGGAACACCTCGGTGAGCGCGTGCAGCTCTCCGCGCCGCTGCTCCAGGCACTCGGTGCGCAGGGCCAGCACCCGCTCGCTGGCCTCGCCGCGCACGCGCGTCGTCTCGCAGGCCTCCGTGCGCTGCGCCACGAGCTCGGCCGCGTACCCGTCCAGCACCTGCTGGACACTCTCCCACGCCCGCGCCGCGTAGGGCGCGCCCGTGGCCTCGAAGGCGCGGGCGATGGCCTTCTTCCGGCTCGCGTCCCAGACGCCCTCCAGCCGCGCCTCCGCGCCCTGACAACGGGTGGCGCGCGCATGGGCCAGCTTCGCCATGCCGCCCACGCCCGCGAGCACCAGCGCCCCCGCGGCCACGGTGACGAGCAGCCGGCGCCGCCGCACCGCCGGGTCCTTGCGCAGCGCCTCCAGGAGCGACTCCATGGAGTCGAAGCGGTGCGCCGGGCTCGGGGAGAGGCCGCGCAGGACGACGGCGTGCACCCACGCGGGCACCTTCGCCTCGGGCGGCGGAGGCTTCACGCGGCCCTCGCTCGCGGCGAAGAAGAGCGTGGCGGTGCTGTTGCCCGCGAAGGCGCGCGTGCCGTAGAGGGCGTGGTAGAGGGTCGCGCAGAAGCCGAACTGGTCCGTGGCGGGCCCGGCCTCCTCGCCCCGGTACTGCTCCGGCGCCATGTAGCCGGGAGTGCCCAGCACCGTGCCCTGCCGTGTCACCGGCGTGTCCAGCGGCGCGGGCGCGGGCTCCTCGGCGGCGGCCTCCGGGTGGAAGGCGCGCGTCGCCGCCGCCTCGATGCCGCGGCCCACCACGAGCCCGAAGTCGAGCACCACCACGCGCCCGTCCCGGCCGATGAGGATGTTGTCCGGCTTGAAGTCGCGGTGCACCAGCCCCGCGGCGTGCGCCGCCATCAGCCCCCGTCCCGCCTCGGCCAGCGTCCGCACCACCGTGCGCCAGTCGCGCGGCTCCTCCTCGAGCCACGTGCGCAGGGTGCGTCCCTCCACCAGCTCCATGGCCACGAACACCCGGTCGCCGAACTCGCCCAGGTCGTAGACGGGCACCACGTTGGGATGGGAGAGGCGGGCCATCGCCTGCGCCTCGCGCAACAGCCGCAGGCGCGCCTCCTCCCGCGCCGCCTCGCTGCCCGAGGGCAGCAGCAGCTTCAGCGCCACCTTGCGGTTGAGCTGCGGGTCGAAGGCCGCGTACACCTCGCCCATGCCGCCCGCGCCGAGCCGCTCGAGGATGAGGTAGCGGCCCAGGGACGTTCCCCGCGGAAGCGCTCCCTCCTGTGAGACCGTGCGCACCGGAGCGTCGACGGTCCGCGTCGGAGCCTCCTCCCACCCCGGCTCCGGCGACGGCCCTCCCGCCACTGCATCGAGCCGCGCCCGGCAGGACTCGCACGTGGCGACATGGGCTCCCGCGCGCGACGCCTCCGCCTCGGGCAACGCGTTCAACGCGAGGCGCCCCAGCGCCGACTCGTCGAGACACTCCACGGGAATCCAGTGCGCCAGCGCGGGGATGCGCTGGGGGCGCGGAACATGCCACACCGCCAGCCATTCCCGGGAGGGGGCGTCCGGGCTGACTCATGGGGGCCGCGCTTGCTTCGCGTCGGGTGGTACCCGTACCGGCAGTAGCGGCCCCTGGCACGTGGCCCGCGGCCTACGGTGTCCCCGGCAGGTGACCTGAAGGCACCACGCGCTGTTCGAGCACGCCCTGCCCTCCCGCCTCCCGCGCTCCGGCGGGAGGCACCACCAGGGTGAGGGCCTCGAAGGCCGAGCCGCGCCGCTCGTCATACATGCCGCGCAGGTACACGCCGCAGCGCTGCGGCACACACCTGCCCGCGGCATCCACCGTGGCGCCGGTGATGACGAGCGGCACGTCCAGGACGTTCCGCCCTTGGAAGTCCAGCGCGAAGCCCCGCGCCTGCGCGCCCCCGCGCAGCCACGCGAGCGCCGGGGGCAGGAACACCTGGAGCAGGTCCCCCGCGCGGTAGCCCGCGTCCAGCCGCACCACCAGCTTCAGGGACTCGCCCGGCCGCAGCGGGCCGCCCTGCTCCGGGTCTTCGCGCTCCAGGCGCACGGTGGCCGCGACGTCATTGCGCACCCGCGTGCCCAGGTCTTCCTCGCGCAGTCGCTCGAGCTCGACGAGGAGCGACGTGTCGAGCGCCTCGATGGACCGGGTCGCCGCGCGGCGGGACGCCTCCACGAAGGAGAGCCGCTCCCCATCCACGCCGCAGCTCCCCGTGGCGGTCTCCACGCGTGGCATCGCGGCGAGGAGCGCCAGGGCGGCCACGCTGTCGAGCGTGGAGTAGCAACGACCCGCCTCGGTGAGCTCCCCGAGCGCCGTGCGCACCAGCGGCGTGGCCTGGGTGAGGAAATCCGGGCCCGCGCGCAGGAGGACCGCCGCGCCGTAGGCGGTCTCCGCCCGTATCTCGGACGCCATGGAGAACCGCGAGCGTCCATCGCCCTTGTTGGACTCCAGCCCCAGCACCGCCGCGCGCCCTTCCCAGATTCCCACCCCCGCGAGCACGAACCCCGCGAGCTCCCGCGCCCGTCCGGGGTTGCGCCGCAGGCAGGCCAGGGCCTGCCGTGCCGTGCGTGGCTGCTCGGGAGCCACGTCGAGCCGGTGGGCCGTGGCGGCTCGCAGGCCCAGCTCCCGCACGCGTTCGATGAGGAACCAGACAGGCTCCAGCTCGGGCACCTTCTCCACGCCCTCCAATTCCAGCAGGTGGGCCGCGGCGGCCTTCGACAGCCATTCGTTCACCTCCGCGTCGGGATACGCGCGGAAGGGGCCGGAAGGCAGGGCCATGCTCTCCAGCCGCCGCACCGCGCCCGTCAGGTGATGCTCCAGCTCGCGCGGGCGGTCGCAGCCCAGGAGGAACTCGCTGATGCACCCGAGGATGATGGCGCTCGTCTGCTCCGAGCAACTGTAGGAGTAGTCCTTCAGGGCCTGCGCCATCCGCCGAGCCTGCACGTCGACGCCGAGCAACACCCGGGCCCGCGCTTCCCTCCCCTCCACCTCCAGCCGCCCACCCGGTGCGAGCGCCACCACCGTGCGCTCCAGCCACTGCGCACGGCCGGGGTGGTCCACCTGTCCGCCCACCCGCTGTACCTCTCCGCTGTCCGCGCGGACCTCGGCCTCGAAGCGCCCCGCCATGGCGTCGAAGAGCACCTCCGCGCCGGGAGCGGAGAGCCGCAGGCGATGGGCGCTCCGCCCCTGCGCGTGCAGGAGCAGCGGCGTGCCCTCGTAGCGCACCTCCACCTCGGCCGAGCCCGAGTCCAGGGCCACGTGCAGCGTGCCCGCCGCGCGCTCACCGGCGGAGACGTAGCGCGGCAGGAGCAGCTCGCCGTGCACGGGCTGGTGCACCGTGAGGGACGCGCGGGTGTCCACCCAGTCCAGGCCCAGCGCCGCGAGCACGTCCACCTCCAACCGTCCCCGCAGGCGCGGCGCGCGGAAGTCCAGCCGGGCCAGGCCCTCCGCGTCGAGCGTCACCACCTGGCAGAGCACGACGGCCGGGGGCTCCTCCGCGAGCGCTGGAGGAGCAGCGGCCTCCGACCTGTCACCCGCGGCGGTGTCAAGCACGGCCCCGACGATGATCTCGTCCATGAGGACCCTGCTCCTGCGCCGACGCGGGAAGAGGTCACCCAGGATGGCATCCGGCTCCCCGTCGCGCAGCCCCGCGAGCGTGTCGTCCAGGTCCTTCCGCAGTGCCGCCGCGGCGACCTCTCCCGGTGCGCGGGCCGTCAGCCGTGCGTCCCGCACGGAGACCCAGACGCTCGCGCCGGGGCTCCCCCGCAGGGCCAACGCCACCGCGTCCCCGGGCCGCGCCGTCGGAGGCACATCCAATTCCAGAGGAAGGCTCGGCGGCAGCACCGCGGCGCGCCCCTCCCAGCAGCGCAGCCCCGCCTCGCTTCGTTCGAGGACCCCCACCATCAGCAGCGTCCAGGGCCCACGCGCCGGCAGCTCCAGTCGGAGCCCAGGGACACCTCCGGTGATGGGGACCTCGAATCGCTCGAGCCCGGGGACGACGGCCACGACCTGGCCCCGATGGACGGGACGCGTCAGCTCCAGGAGCACCCGTTCCCGTGTCACCTCCACGATGCGCAGCGGCGCGGACACGCCGCCCGCCCCCGGGCCCACATGAAGCCCCCGGAATGGCTGGGAGCCGGCGAAGGGCAGACTGCTCGCGAGCCGCTCCTCCTGCCACCGCGAGAGCACCACGGGCTCACGCGACTCCTGCTCCGTGCCCGCCAGACGGACGGTCGCGGTCAGCCCCGCCCGGCCCTCCACCCGCACCTCCAGGCTGGCCGGGCCCCGCGTGACACGGGGCAGGCGCACCCGGGCCCGGCCCGAGCCATCCGTCGTCACGCGTGCCGTGTGGACCCGACGCGCGGGAATCCCGGACTCGTCCATCAGGCCGAGGACGAGCGTTCCCTCCAGCGGCTCGCCCAGCACGCTCGCTTCGAGCTCGCCCTCCAGCGCCTCGCCGTCGGCGCGCTCCCCGCACCACCGCACCTGCAAGGGAGACAGCAGGTACGTCGCGACGGAGAAGGAGGCCGAGCCTCCCCACTCGGTCATCAAGGTATAGGAGCCCGGAGGCGGCGCGGGCAGGGACGTCCACCCGAGGCCGTTGCCGTCCAGCTCCAGGTCGAGCGGCGGAAGCATCGACGTCCCCGTGCGCAGCATCACACGCGCGCGCTTGCCCGCCTTGGCCGCGCAGAACACACCCACGCGGATGATGTCCCGTGGACCATACAGCTCGCGGTCCGTGAAGAGGATGCGCGGCGCGGAGGGCCCGAGGCCCAGGGCACTCGCGGTGGCGACGTCTCCCAGCGCGTGCTCCCGGTCGTCGCGAAGGAACAGGACGGTTTCGGAGCCCGGGTGGAAGGCGAAGGCCCGGCCCATCACCCACTCCCGCATGCCGGCGGCCACGCCTTTGCGCTGGAGCATATAGCCCAGGGCGAAGGAGGACGTGTCAGGCCATCCCAAATCCTCTTCCCGGTGGATGGCGTCGATGATGGCCACCGGCCCCGACGTGCACACCTCGAGCTCGCGGCCCGTGAGGAACTTCACGTCGTCCTGGGCGTAGATGTTGGTCGGATCCGCCATGACCACGACCAGGACGTCACCGTGCAACGCGAACGGCAGCAGCCGGTGCTTGAGCAACAACTCCGGGGGGACGAGCGACAGGACGTCCGGGTCGGCATCGAAGACGGTGATGTCGACATAGGGCACGGCGCAGGTTTCCGCGATGAGCCGCCCCACCGCCTCGTCGTCGCACCAGCCCTGCCGCACGGCGTACTCCACCGGCCACTGGCCGGCGGGGTTCCGGAGCGCGCGCTCCGACTGCTCGGGACTCAGCAGCCCCCGCTGCACCAACAGGTCACGAATCCGTGCCGTCATGCGCGGAGTTGAGCACCGTCGCGGCCAGCAAAAAAGGTGGCAAGGGCCCGAGTGCCTGCCTTACGAACAGTCAGGCCCGCTTCCCCCGGCGCTGGGGCCAATGGACCGTGCACCCCCGACGGCGCCGCCGCATCCCATCCCCATGCCTCAGTTCCACTCCCGCTTCATCGAATCCACTCCTGGAGACCCCTCCACCGAACGCCGCTCGCGCCAGGTGCACGGCGCGCTCTGGTCGAAGGTGCAGCCGACGCCCGTGTCCGCGCCGCGGCTGGTCGCCTGGTCGCCCGAGGTCGCGCGGATGCTCGGGCTGGACGAGGCCACCCTGACGTCCCCGGAAGGGGTCCAGGTGCTGGCCGGCAATGCCCTCTGGCCGGGCATGGTGCCGTATGCCGCCGCCTACGGTGGCCACCAGTTCGGCAACTGGGCCGGCCAGCTCGGGGACGGCCGCGCCATCGTCCTCGGCGAGCTGCTGGCCCCGGACGGGCAGCGCTACGAGCTCCAGCTCAAGGGCGCGGGGCCCACGCCCTACTCCCGCCGCGCCGACGGGCGCGCGGTGCTCCGCTCGTCCATCCGCGAGTTCCTGTGCAGCGAGGCCATGCACCACCTCGGCGTGCCCACCACGCGCGCGCTGTCGCTGGTGACCACGGGCGACAAGGTCATCCGCGACATGTTCTACGACGGCAACCCCGAGGCCGAGCCCGGCGCCATCGTCTGCCGCGTGTCCCCCACCTTCCTGCGCTTCGGCAACTTCGAGCTGCTCACGAGCCGCGGGGAGGTGGCGCTCTTGAAGCAGCTCGCGGACTACACGCTGAAGCACTTCTTCCCGGAGCTGGGCGCGCCGTCGAAGGAGACGTACGCGGCCTTCTACCGCGAGGTGGCGCGGCGCACGGCGAAGCTCATCGCGCACTGGCAGGCCGTCGGCTTCGTCCACGGCGTGATGAACACCGACAACATGTCCATCCTCGGCCTCACCATCGACTACGGCCCCTATGGCTGGGTGGATGACTTCAACCCCGGCTGGACGCCCAACACCACCGACGCGGCCACGCGGCGCTACCGCTTCGGCAACCAGCCCCCCATCGGCCTGTGGAACGTGGAGCGCCTGGGCGCCGCGCTGATGCCGCTGTTCGACGAGGAAGAAGCCCTCGTCGAGGCGGGCCTGCTCGAATACCAGCGCACCTTCGAGGAGGAGGCCAGTCAGCGCTTCGCCGGGAAGCTCGGGCTGTCCGCGCTGCGGGACGAGGCGGACGTCGCGCTGGTGAACGAGGGCTTCGCCTGGCTCGCGGCGGAGGAGACGGACATGACGCGCTTCTTCCGCGGCCTGTCCCAGGTGGTGACGCTGCCGGAGGCCCCCACGTCGCTGCCCCCGGTGGTGCGCGAGACGTTCTACGGCGAGGTGCCCGAGGCGCACGTGGCCCGGGGCGTCGAGTGGCTGGCGTCGTGGTGGCGCCGCACGCGGAAAGAGGACGTGCCGCCGGCGGAGCTGGCGCGGCGCATGGACGCGGTGAATCCGAAGTACGTGCTGCGCAACTGGCTCGCCCAGGAGGCCATCGACGCCGCGCACGCGGGTGACGACTCGAAGGTGCACACGCTGCTGGACGTCATGCGCAGGCCCTTCGAGGAGCAGCCCGGCCGCGAGCTGTACGCGTCGAAGCGTCCGGACTGGGCGCGTTCGAAGCCGGGGTGCTCTGCGCTCTCGTGCAGTTCCTGAGCGGGCCTGCCATCCTGGCGCCGATGCCTTCCCGCACGCACCCGTTCTTCATCCCCGCCCTCGTGCGCATCAAGCCCGGTGCGCTGGACCGGCTCGGCGTCTACCTGGCGCGCGCGGGGCACCGGCGCATCCTCCTCTTGGTGAGCACCGGCCTGCAGCCCGCGCTGGGCCAGCGCCTGGAGGCCAGCCTCGCGCGGGACGGCATCTTCCTCGCGGGCCGCGAGGAGGTGGACGAGGCGAGCTTCGAGCACGCCGCCACCCTGTTCTCCCGCGTGCCCCCGGGCTGCGAGGCCGTCGTCGGGTTCGGCGGCGGACGGGCCCTGGACGTCGCCAAGTACGTGGCCTTCCTCGCGGGCCTGTCCTACCTCGCCGTGCCGACGTCCCTGTCGAATGACGGCTTCTGCAGTCCCCAGTCGAGCCTCACGCAGGGAGGCCGGCGCCGCTCGCTGCGCGCGGCGATGCCGTCCGGCGTCGTCGTGGACACGGACGTCTGCCTCCACGCGCCGGATGTGCTCTGGTGGTCGGGCGTGGGCGACCTCGTCGCGAAGGTGACGGCCATCGCCGACTGGAAGCTGGCGTTCCACGCCCGGGGCACGCCGGTGAATGACTTCGCCGCCCTGCTCTCGGACGCCACCGTCTTCCAGTTCATGGCGAGGCCCGTGAGGGACCTGGAGGGAGTCCGGCTCCTGGCCACCTCGCTGATGCTGAACGGGATTGCCATGGAGGTGAGCGGCTCGTCACGGCCCGCGAGTGGGAGCGAGCATCTGATGTCCCATGCGCTGGACACGGTGTCCCGCCGGCCCCGCCTGCATGGACTCCAGGTGGGGGTCGCCACCTATGTCGTCAGCCGCCTGCAGGGCCAGGGCACGGAGCGTGTGGCCGCGGTGCTCGACGCCACCGGATTCTGGCGCGGCATCACCCAGGACCCCTTCTCCCGGCGCGAGTGGCTGGAGGCCGTGCGCCTCGCGCCCACCTTGAAGGACGACTTCCATACGGTGCTCTCCACCCGCGACTGCGCGCCGGAAGTCGAAAAGCTCCTGCGGACGGACTCACGCCTGGAGCGATGCTTCACGGACTGAGGGTGTTAATTCCTTAACAGTTAAAAATTTAAAGTTTCACTGCGCTTTCGTAGGATAAGAGAGGCAGGTAAGACCCATTTACAGATGGACCCAAGGCGGCCGAGCATGGAAGGGCCATGGATGTCCCCCGCGCCCCGACTGTTCGTGCGACCAATTCGCTCAACTCGTTCCGTATTCCGCACGACTCCTCTCCGCGTACGCGGCGACTCCTACGTGGGCTCGCGCGCATCGCCACGTGGAGCTGCACGCTGCTGCTTCTGCTCGCCCTGACGCCCGGTGCGTGGGCGGCGGAGGCGGGTCAGCCCGTCACCCTTGTCGAAGGATGGCGCTATCGCTGGGGTGACTCGCCCGTGGGTGCGGACGGAGTGCCTACCTGGGTGAAGGACGCGGCCGGCCAGCAGGGCTGGCGCTCCATGGAGCCGCTGAAGGAGCCGCCTGATCGCGGCGACAACACCTTCGTGTGGATCAGCATCCCCCTGCCCGAGGGCACGTGGAACGAGCCGGCCCTCTTCATGGGCGAGGTCACCAACGCCATCGAGGTCTACGCGGGCGGGCGGCTCGTCTATACGAGCGGCAGGATGAACCGGAACGGCCGCGAGGTCTCGGAGAACCTGGCCTGGCACCTGGCGTCGCTGCCGCGCGAGGCGCTCGGCCAGCGGGCGCTGCTGCGCATCCAGTCCAACAACCCGAACATCGGCGTGTTCCAGTCGGTGCAGGTGGGCGCGCACCATGAGCTGCTCGCCACGCACACGCGCGACGGACAGGTTCCCTTCGTCACCGGCAACCTCCTGCTGGCCGTGGCGCTCGGCGCGGGTGGCGCCTTCATCATCCACTGGCGCCGGCGGATGCTCGCGGGCCTGGCCGTCTTCGCCGCCAGCGGCGGCATGGTGCTCCTGAGCCTGAGCGGCCTGCCCGGCGCGCTCTGGGGCGCGTCCGCCCTGGCGACGAAGGGCATGAACCTGGGCATCTTCCTGCTCGTGGCGGGACTGATGGCCTTCGTGTCGGACGCGCTCCTGGACAACCGGCTGGTCTGGTTCCGCAAGGCGTCGGCGGGGTTCTCCGTCATCTCCGGGCTGGGCGCCTTCATCGCCCTCGTGGACCTGGGCACCGGCCAGCGGCTGCAGATCCACTTCATGCCCATCGCGCTCCTCGTCCTGCTGGTGTGCCTGGGCATCGCCGTGGGCGAGGCGTGGCGCGGCAACCCCGACGCCCGGCTCTTCGTCGCCGGCTTCGGCATCCTCGTCATCTCGCTCGCCGTCACGGTGCTCCCCGTCATCGGCGCGGTGGACTGGAACTTCGGCAACGTCACCCACTGGGGCTACCTGGCGCTGACGCTGTCGCTGCTATCGGTGGTGGCACGCCGCTCCATTGAAATGGTCCGCGCGCTGGAGCTGCACACCAAGCAACTGGAGGAGCGGCAGCACGAGGTGCGCAGCCTGGCCGAGCGCATGGGCACCGGCGCCGGCGAGCTGGCCACGGTGGTGCAGCAGCTGCGCTCCTCGAGCGACCAGCAGACCGAGGGCGTGAGCCGGCAGGCGGCGGCGCTGCAGGAGGCGGAGCAGACGGTGAAGGAGATTCGCCGCTCGTCGCTGATGACGGCGGAGAAGGCCAGCGCGCTCGCGGCGTCCGCGGAGAACGCGGAGCAGGTGGGCCGCGAGGGCACCGCCGCCCTGGAGCGCACGCTGTCGGACCTGGCGGCCATCCGCACCGAGGTGTCGGAGATGGCCCGGCGCATCCTCGCGCTCGACGAGCGCACGCGCGAGGTCTCCGGCATCGTGGACTCGGTGAAGGACCTGGCGGACCAGTCCAACATGCTGGCCATCAACGCGGCGATTGAAGCGGCGCGCAGTGGTGAGAGCGGCCGGGGCTTCGGCGTGGTGGCGCGCGAGATGCGCGGCCTCGCCGACCAGTCCATCCAGGCCACGCACCGCATCCGCGCGGTGCTCGACGGCGTCAGCAAGAGCATGCGCGAGGCGGCCCTCTCCAGCGAGAAGGGCGACGAGCGGGTGCGGCAGAGCCTGGACGCGGTGCGCACCTCCAGCGCCCAGTTCCAGGAGCTGGCCATCATCATCGCGGACACCGGCGCGAGCGTGCGTCAGATTACGGCCGCCGTCAGCGCGCAGGACGCGGGCACGCACCAGATGGCGCAGGCCATCCAGGAGCTGTCCGGGCAGATGCAGCGCACGCTGAAGACGGTGCAGGAGACGCAGGAGGCCACCCGCTCCGTGCAGTCGCTGGCCGAGAGCATGGCCGGCATGGCCACCCAGACGCTCAAGGCCAAGGACGCCGCGAACGCCGCGGCGGTCCGCTAGAAGTCCGTCACCCCATCGCGCGCGCCAGGAATGGCGCCGTACGACTGGTACGGGAAGCAGTCACCTGGGCAGGGGTTCCGGCCACCACCACCCTGCCCCCCTCGTCACCCGCGCCCGGGCCCATGTCGATGACCCAGTCGCTCTCGGCGATGACGCGCATGTCGTGCTCGACGAGGATGACGGTGTTGCCCGCCTCCACCAGCCCGTTGAGCTGCGTCATCAGCTTGTCCACATCCGCGGGGTGCAGCCCCGTGGTGGGCTCGTCCAGGACGTAGAGCGTGTTGCCGCGCTGCACGCGCTGTAGCTCGGTGGCCAGCTTGATGCGCTGGGCCTCGCCGCCGGACAGCTCCGTCGCCGGCTGGCCCAGGCGCAGGTAGCCCAGGCCCACCTCGCGCAGCACGCCGAGCGCGCGCCGCACCTGCGGCTCGTCCTCGAAGAAGGCGTGGGCCGCGTCCACCGTCATGCCCAGCACCTCGGCGATGTTCTTCCCCCGGTACTGAATCTCCAGCGTCTTCGCGTTGTAGCGGGCGCCATGGCACGTGGGGCACGGCGCGTAGACGCTGGGCAGGAAGAGCAGCTCCACGCTGACGAAGCCCTCGCCCTCGCATGTCTCGCAGCGGCCCTTGGCCACGTTGAAGGAGAAGCGGCCCACGTCGTAGCGGCGGGCGCGCGCGGCCGGCGTCGCCGCGAAGAGCTTGCGGACGTTGTCGAAGAGGCCCGTGTACGTCGCCAGGTTGGAGCGCGGCGTGCGGCCAATCGGCTTCTGGTCCACGCGCACCAGCCGCTTGATGCCCTCCATGCCGGCCGCGATTCGGCCACCCTCGGTGCGCACGACGGTGCGCTCCAGCTCCTCGCCTTCGTCCTCGTCCACGGGGACTTCGTGGCCGAGCTGCTCGGCGACCAGCTCCACCAGCACCTGGCTCACCAGGCTCGACTTGCCCGAGCCGGACACGCCCGTCACCGTGGTGAAGACGCCCAGCGGGAAGTCCACGTCCAGCCTGCGCAGGTTGTTGCGGGTGACGCCCTCCAGGCGCAGCCACCCTTTGGGCGCGCGGGGCGTGCGGCGCTCCACGGTGTTCTCCCCGAAGAGGTAGCGCCGCGTCTGCGAGGCCTCCACCGCCGCGAGCCCTTCCAGCGGACCGCTGTAGAGGACGCGCCCGCCCTTCTCACCGGCGGCGGGCCCCACGTCGACAATCCAGTCGGCGTGCTGGATGACGTCCACCTCGTGCTCCACCACGAACAGCGAGTTGCCGGAGCCCTTGAGCTGATCCAACGCCTTCAAGAGCGCCTCCGTGTCCGCCGGGTGGAGGCCCGCGGAGGGCTCGTCCAGCACGTACACCACGCCGAAGAGGTTGGAGCGCACCTGGGTGGCCAGCCGCAGGCGCTGGAGCTCGCCGGGCGAGAGCGTGGGCGTGCTGCGCTCCAGGGAGAGGTAGCCCAGCCCGAGCTCGGCCAGGACCTCGATGCGCTCCAGCAAATCCTTGGCGATGCGCGCGGTGACGAGCGCCTTCTCCGGGTGCTCGCGCGCCAGCTTCGCCGCCCCGGGGGCGGTACCGTCCACGAAAGGCCGCAGGATTTCGGCCACGCGCTTCAGCGGCAGCCGGGACAGCTCGCCGATGTCGAGCCCCGCGAAGATGACGGAGAGGGACTCGCGGCGCAGGCGCTTGCCCTCGCACACGCGGCACTCGCCGCTGACCATGTACTGGGACACGCGCTTCTTCATCAGCGCGCTCTGCGTCGTGGCGAACGTCTGCAGGACGTACTTCCGGGCGCCCGTGAAGGTGCCCATGTAGCTGGGCGGCTCCTTGCGCTTGAGGGCGCGGCGCGTCTCCTCCGGGGTGAAGCCCGCGTAGACGGGGACGGTGGGCTGCTCGTCGGTGAAGAGAATCCAGTCCCGGTCCTTCTGGGGCAGGTCGCGCCAAGGCGTGTCCACGTCGTAGCCGAGCGTCACCAGGATGTCGCGCAGGTTCTGTCCGTGCCACGCGGGCGGCCACGCGGCGATGGCGCGCTCGCGAATGGTGAGCGAGTCATCCGGCACCATCGACTTCTCCGTCACCTCGTAGACGCGGCCCAGGCCGTGGCAGTGGGGGCAGGCCCCCGCCGGGGTGTTGGGCGAGAAGGCGTCGGAGTCCAGGTGCGGCTGGCCCGGCGGGTACGTGCCCGCGCGCGAGTACAGGAGGCGCAGCGAGTTCGCGATGGTGGTGACGCTGCCCACCGAGGAGCGCGTGGTGGGGGCGCCGCGGTGCTGCTGGAGGGCCACCGCCGGAGGGAGGCCGTCGATGGCGTCGACCTCGGGGATGCCCGCCTGGTCGATGAGCCGCCGGGCATACGGGGCCACGGATTCGAAGTACCGGCGCTGCGCCTCCGCGTAGAGCGTGCCGAATGCCAGCGAGGACTTGCCCGAGCCGGAGACCCCCGTGAAGACGACCAGCGCGTCCCGAGGGATTTCCACGTCCACGTTCTTCAGGTTGTGCTCGCGGGCCCCTCGCACCCGGACGAAGCCCGCCTTCGTGTCACCGGACGGAGTGGGCTGGGGACGACCGCGGGCTCCGGGCATTCGTACGACTTTGGGCATTCGCACCACCGGGAAGGACGTGAGGGGGTGAGCCCCTTAACGCGTCATTCACGGTGGTGCCAGGACTGGCGAGGGGCCAGGGGCCCACGCGCGGGAAGGCCCGCCTGCCTGGTCCCCCCGGCCCTCCGCTCACATCTGCGCCAGTGCGTCCTGCGACTCGGGCAGCACCTGCCCGCCATCCACGATGAGCGTCTGCCCGGTGATGTAGCCGGCCTCGCGGCTGGCGAAGAACAGGGCGGCATGGCCGATGTCCTCGACCTCGCCCAGCCTGCCCAGCGGCACCGCCGCCGCCATGCCCTTCATGTACTCCGAGCCCAGCGACACCAGGCCCTCCGTCACGATGTTGCCGGGCAGCACGGCGTTGACCGTGATGCCGTATTTCGCCAGCTCCATGCAGGCCGTGCGCATGAAGCCCAGCTGCCCCGCTTTGGTAGCGCCGTAATGGGTCCAGCCGGGAAAGCCTGTCACCGGGCCGGTGATGGAAGAAGTGATGATGACGCGCCCCTGACCGGACTTCTTCAGATACGGGATGCACGCCTTCACCGAGAGGAAGGTCCCCTTGAGGTTCGTCGCCATCACCTCGTCCCAGAGCTCCGGCGACATGTCCTCCATCTTCACCTGCGGGAAGACGCCCGCGTTGGCGCACAGCACGTCGATTCCACCATGACGCTCGGCCGCCGCCCTGGCCATCTTCTCCATGTCCTCCAGCTGGGTGACGTCGGCGCCAAAGCCGCTGGCCGTGCCACCGGCCGCGACGAGTTCCTGTGCCGCTGCCTCGGCCGCCTTGGAGTCCCTCCCGACCACCAACACCTTGGTGCCGTGTCGCGCGAAGACCCTGGCAATGCCCTTGCCAATGCCCTTGCTCGCACCTGTGACAATGACGGACTTTCCCTTGAGCGAATCTGCCAGCATGCCGCGCCTCCTCATGACCCTTCGGCATCGAGGTTCACGCGAAGCATAGGCCAGGCCCCGCCCTGTCAGTGCACTCGCGAGGACATCCTGAGAGTCCCCTCGCTGGAGGAATCATTCCTCCACGACTCCCCCTCCACCGGAGGGGGCTGACATGCCAGGGCGGAGGGAGCGTGACTCAGCCCGCCCGGGCCACGGGGGCCGGGGCCTCGACGGGCTCGGGGAGCGCGTCGAACTGCTCGAAGGGGTTCTCCAGCATCTCGCGCAGGGTGTTGGCGAGCACGCCCGCGTGGAAGCCGTCGATGAAGCGGTGGTCGAAGGTGGCGTTGATGTTCATCACCTTGCCCGGCACCACCTTGCCGTCCTCCACTACCGGCACCTCCTTCACCGCGCCGGGCGCGACGAAGATGGGCACCCGCGTGTACGGCGCCAGCGGCACGTACGCCGTGTCCAGCCCCAGCGAGCCCACGTTGGTGATGATGGCCGAGCCGAACGCGTCCTTCGGCATGCCGAACCGGCTCAGGTCCAGGTTCAGCGTGTACATGAAGAAGGACAACAGCCACGTGAAGGTGTTGAGGAAGAGGTACGGAATCTTCTGGATGGTGCCCTTGCCCTTCTCCAGGGCCACGTCGCGGCGCTCGCGCACGCGGCGCACGGCCTCCTCCAGGTCCGCGGCGATTTCCTTCAGGCTCTTCTTGTCCGCGTCCTCGATGCGCGCGGAGGTGAGGTCCACCTTGCCGCCGTCCGTCTGCACCACGAGCGTGGAGAGCGTCACGCGCTGGCGCAGGTAGATTTTGTTGAAGCGCAGGATGGCGTTGGCGTCCGGGCAGCGGCGCAGCGCCTCGCCCATGGCCTTGGCCACCAGGTGCGTCACCGTGAGCCGCACGCCGGTGCGCTGGCGGAAGGCCTCGATGTAGGCCATCGCCTTGTCCATGCGCACGGTCAGCGTCCCGTAGACGGTGGGGTCATACGCCGTCTTCCAGCTTCCGATGGCCAGCTTCCGGAAGCTCGACAGGTCCCGCTTCTGAATCAACTCCAGGTGCGCCATGGTCTCCTCGTGACGGTAGGCGTGAGCCCGCCAGTGTCGCGGCTTCCCGCCCCCGAAGGGAAGACGGGGGCCGCATCGCCTACCTACCCGCTCCCTCCCCGGGAATGCATGACGCACCAGGACGAAAGGGTTCACCGGGAGCCGGCGCGTCGCCCTCGCGTCGCGCCTCACTCGCCGTGCGTTGACACTGGGGACAGGGCCGCCGAGGCGGCGCGTCACTCGTCGGCGACGCGCACCACGAGCTTGCCGAAGTTGCGCCCCTCGAGCAGGCCGATGAACGCGGACGGCGCGTTCTCCAGCCCGTCGGCCCGGTCCTCGCGCAGCTTCACCCGGCCGGCGTCGACCCACTGGCCCATCTCGCGGCGGAAGGCGTCGAAGCGCTCGCCGTAGTGGTCGAGGATGACGAAGCCCTGCACGCGGATGCGCTTCTGCAGCACCGTCGACATCCACAGCGGCAGCCGGTTCGGACCGGGCGGCGGCGTCTGCTCGTTGTAATGCGCGATGACGCCGCACACCGGCACGCGGGCGCCGACGTTGAGCAGCGGCAGCACCGCGTCGAACACGTCGCCGCCGACGTTCTCGAAGTAGACGTCGATGCCCTTCGGGCAGGCAGCGGCGAGGCGCTCGGCCAGTCGCGAATCGCGGCGGTCGAGGCAGACGTCGAAGCCCAGCTCCTCGACCGCGTAGCGGCACTTGTCGGCGCCGCCAGCGATGCCGACCACGCGCGCGCCCTTCAGCTTCGCGATCTGCCCGACCGCCGAGCCGACCGCCCCCGTCGCCGCCGCAACCACCACGGTCTCGCCCGGCTTGGGCTGGCCGATGTCGAGCAGGCCGACGTGGGCGGTGAACCCAGGCATGCCGAGCCCGCCCAGCGCCTGCGACGGCTGCGCCATTTCCCCGAGCGGGACCAGGTCCTGACCGTCCGACAGCGCGTAGTCCTGCCAGCCGGCGTTACCGAGCACCAGCTCACCGGTGCGAAAGCGCGGGTTCCTGGAGGCGACCACACGGTTGACGGTGCCGCCCGGCATGGGCGCGTCCAATGGCACCGACGGCGCGTAGACCGGCCCGATTTCCTCCATCACGTTGCGCATGTACGGGTCGAGCGACAGATACAGCGTACGCAACAGCACCTCGCCTTCCTTTGGCGTCGGGACAGCGGCCTCTTCGAGACGGAAGTCCCGCGACGTTGGAAGACCGCGCGGGCGGGCGGCGAGGACGACACGGCGATTGACGGTATCCCTTTGCGGCATGAGCCTGCTCCTGGGGGAAGGGAGACGTTCGGATGGCGCGCTCCACGTCCCGGCTGGCGCGAAGCGCGCGCGGACGAGGCGGAAGCGGCGGGCCACTAACTAAAAACCGGTCGTCTGGAACGCAGGGGAAAATGGCGGAGCCCGCGGTATCGCAGGCCCGTGTAGCGCCGCGCGTCACAGCCGGAGACGGCTTGTGGCCCGGGACGCTACTCGGTGCATCCGCCGGGCTCCGGTCCGCTCCGCCAGGGCGGTCTTCAAGGCGTGGCACCGCGACTGCACTGCCGGCCATGGAGTGTCCGTCCCCATGTCAACAAGAGCACGGAGCCCCGAGTTCCCTGGCTTTACCGCCTCCCTGGTAACTTCGGAAGACGTGAGCGACCTCCGCCCCAAGCGATTCGGGAAGTACGAGCTCCAGGAGCGCCTGGGCAGCGGCGGCATGGCCGTGGTGTACCGGGCGCTGTACACGGCGGCTCCCGGCGTCACGAAGCCGGTGGTCATCAAGCGCGTGCTGAGCACCTACGCGGAGGAGCCGGCATTCGCGCAGATGTTCCTCAACGAGGCACGCATCTCGGTGGGGCTGAGCCACGGCAACATCGTGCAGGTGTTCGACTTCGGCGAGGTCGACGGCGAGTACTTCCTGGCCATGGAGCTGGTGGATGGCCACACCCTGGGCCGGGTGCTCAGGGCGGCGAAGGCAAAGGGCCTGGCCTGCATCCCCGCGCCGCTGGCGGTGGGCATCGCCCTGGAGATGTGCCGGGGGCTGCACCACGCGCACACCCGGCTGGACGCGCGCGGCGAGCCGCTCGGCGTGGTGCACCGCGACCTGTCTCCGGACAACGTGCTGCTGAGCTACGAGGGCGAGGTGAAGCTCACCGACTTCGGCATCGCCAAGGCGCGGCTCGCGGGCAGGCCGGAGACGGAGGTGGGCATCGTCAAGGGCAAGTACCTCTACTTCTCGCCGGAGCAGGCGCGAGGCGAGGTGCTGGATGCGCGCTCCGACGTCTACACGGTGGGCACGGTGCTGTACCAGATGCTGTGCGGCCAGCGGCCGGTGGATGGCTCCAGCGAGTGGGAGGTGATGCGCCGAATCTCCGAGGGCGAATTGACGCCCGCGCTCAGCCTCAACCCCACGCTGGACTCGGACCTGCAGGGCATCCTCCAGCTCGCGCTGGGCACCTCGCGGGACAAGCGCTACCTGAGCGCGGAGGCACTCCAGCAGGCGCTGTCCGACTGGATGGGCTTCCGCGCGCCGCGCTTCCCGGCCAACGCGCGCAAGCACTTCATGAGCTGGCTCTTCCAGGAAGAGCTCACGGCGATGAAGCGCGCACCCACGATTCCCTCGGACTTCCTCGCGCAGCTCCAGTCCTGGCGAGGCAGGAGCGCCGCGCCCGCGCCGGCCTCGCGGGGGATGACGACGCCCATGAGTCCGCCCCGGGCCTTCCCCCTGGGCAGACCCGCGCTGGGCGCGGGCAACGCCGCCGCGCCCACCGCCGAGACACCACCACGCGCGAGCATGCGCTCGCGGTTCCGTGCGCGGCTCCTGCGCCGCTCGGCCGTGGTGAAGGGCGTGCTCGCCGCGCTCGTGGTGACGGTCCTGGGCATCGTGGGCACGACGGCGTTCTGGGTGTCGCACGCGGGGGCGCACCGGGTTGCGACGGCCTCCCCTGCCCCGGCTCCGGGCACCACGGCCACCGCGGGCGGGAGTGCGCCCGCGCAACCGCCCACGATGACGCCGGCTCGCGCGGAGCCTTCCGTGTCCGCCGCCACCTCCGCTGGGCTCCAGGCGAGGCTCGTCGTCGGTGACGCTTCTTCCACGCAGCCCCGCATCACCACGGCGTCGGGACAGATGGGCATGATTGATGGGGCGCCGACGTCGGCCCCGCCGACCGGCACCGGGTCCGCCCATGTGGCTCCCGCCACCGGAGAGTCTTCCACCCATCTGGCCGGCACCGAGTCCGCCCATGCGGCTCCCGCGGCCGGCGAGCCCTCCACCGCGCCGACGTCAGCGGAGGATGAGACACGGCTCGCGATGGAGAACGGGCTGTATTGGCTCTCACGCGCGGACGACAACCGGGCGCTCGGCTGGTTCCAGCAGTGCTTGCGGCACGACCGCTCCTCGGCGCGGTGTCACCTGGAGCTGGCTCGTATCTACGCGCGCCGTGGTGCCATCCGCGACGCGATGAAACACTTCACCCACCACCTCGCCCTGGAACACGAAGGTCCCTCGGCCGAGGAGGCGCGGAGATATCTCAAGCTCTACGCAGGCTCGGACCCTCGCTGACGCGCATCGGCCACACCGAAGCCCCGCATTTTCATAAGCCCGACTCCGCATGGCGCATCAGGCATGGCGTGCATTACACGCATGCCCATGCACCCATCCCTCTCTCGAGTCGTGAGCGTTGTCGCCATCTCCTGCTTGCTGTCCGTGGGCCTGGTTGGCTGCGGTGATGACGAGGTCAGCTCCGACGAGCAGGCCCGCCGCGCGTACCTGGGACTCGACGAGTCCATCAGCAAGTCGCTGCAGCTCGGCTTCGCCGGCTTCAACGCCGCGTCGAGCGCGAACATCCCGCCCCAGTCGGGCGCGGGAGACGCCGCGGGCACGCTGCTCATCACCGGCCAGGTGGACCAGGGCTCGTCCGACAACAAGGGCATGCGCCTGCGCGTGGGAATGACGGGCTACTCCGACGGGGAGATTGCCGTCAGCGAGGACGAGGACCCGGTGAACATCACCTACGCGACCAACGCCAGCACGGAGGCTCAGCCGGAGCTGACCCTCCAGCTGCGCAACATCCCCGGCGGCACGTTCACCGGCGAGCTCAAGGGCGACTTCGACATGACCGGAGACCTGAAGGGCAAGGTCACCCTGAACCTGACCCTCACCGGCGAAATCGAGGACGACGGCACGGGCAAGGTCCGCCGCACCTCCGGCGCCACCCGCGTGACGGGCACGGCCACGTCGGGCGACGGCACGTACAACGTGGACGTCACCCGGTAGCCCGCGCGCTCACGGGTACTTCACGACGCCGGTCGGCTCGGATTCGGGGAGCGGGATGAACTCCGTCTCCTCGGGCACCTGGCCGACGCGGTGGGCCTTCCAGTCCTCCTTCGCCTGCTCGATGCGCTCCCTCGAGCTGGAGACGAAGTTCCACCAGATGTGGCGCGGCCCATCCATGGGCTCGCCGCCGAAGAGCAGCACGCGCGCTCCCGTCGGACCGAGCCCCTTGAGAACCACGTCGACACCGGGCCGCAGCACCATGAGCTGCCCCACCGTGTACGTGTCACCTCCGAGCTCCACCGAGCCCTCCGCCACGTACGCCGCGCGCTCCTCGTGCCCGGCGTCCAGGGGCACGCGCGCCCCGGCCGCGAGCACCACGTCCGCGTAGAACAGCTCCGACAGCGTGCGCACCGGCGAGCGGGCCCCGTACAGAGAGCCGGCGATGAGCCGCACGCGCGCCCCTCCGTCCTCCACCACGGGGAGCGACTCGGCGGGCGTATGGGCGAACGAGGGCGCCGTCTCCTCGTGCTCCTTCGGGATGGCCACCCATATCTGGATGCCGAAGAGCTTCCCGCCCGTGGGCCGCAGCTCCGGCGGCGTACGCTCCGAGTGGGCGATGCCACGCCCGGCCACCATCCAGTTCACCGCGCCGGGACGGATGGACTGCACCGTCCCCAGGCTGTCGCGGTGGAGGATTTCGCCCTCGAAGAGGTAGGTCACCGTGGCCAGGCCGATGTGCGGATGCGGCCGCACGTCCAGTCCATGGCCCGAGCGGAACGCGGCCGGCCCCATCTGGTCGAAGAAGATGAAGGGGCCCACCATCCGCCGCCGCACCGAGGGAAGCGCGCGGCGCACCTCGAAGCCGTCTCCCAGGTCGCGCGTGCGAGGCACGACGATGGTCTCCACGGCGCATTCCGGTCCAGGTTCGATGTAGGGCTCGTCGGGCATCTGCCAGGCCATGTGCTCACGCCTCCAGGGGGCAAGGTCCGTCGGCCCGCCTCGGAATGCAGGCCCTCGGTGCTCCCCACCCTGCCACCCGGCCCACCGTACGGACAACCCTCAAGGAAGCTCGACCGACTTTTCGTCCACTCCCGACACCTGCTTCCACGTGTCGAGGCCTCTCACCTCCCTCGGGTCGGCCTTGAAGCGCCCTCCAGCGGCGTAGCGGTTGCGGTCCATCCTCAGTCCGGGGCGGTGCCGGCCCAGGCGCACGAGGTTCTGGCCGCGCAGGGAGTTGTCGTGGACCGTGACGTTCTCGCTGGGCGCGTCGTTGGCTCCCAGGCCGAGCATCATCCCGTAGCCCTCCGTCTTCTCGATGGTGTTGCCCACCACCTCCACGTCCCGCGCGTTCTCCACGCGGATGCCCACGCCGTCGCCGCCCCCATTCTGGGAGATGTCGGAGATGCGGTTGTCCTTCACCTCCACCTCGGAAGGATGGGGCTGGTTGCCGTCCCTCACGCCACCGACGGAGATGCCCCGCCCCGCGTCGGCGATGTCGTTGCCCTCCACGCGCACGTTCCGGGCCGAGTAGTGGATGACCACCGCCTCGCCCGCGGAGGTGGCCGACTTGCGGAAGCCGTGCATGTGATTGGCGCGGACGACGACGTCGCTGCACGTCTTGATGTCCACCGCGTTCTCGTCGTTCGAGTACAACCGGTTGCTCTCGATGAGCACGCCACGCGCGGGCGCCTGCCCGGCCCGGTCGGGCTTGAGGCACTGCACGGAGTCACCCGAGTTGTCGTGGATGTCATTCTCTCGGAGGGTGATGTCACGCGACGTCGCCTGGATGACCACGCCGTGGGAGTCACCGCGGGGCTGCTTCCGGAAGTCGTGGATGTCGTTGCCCTCGATGAGCACGCCCCGGGCTCCACCGTAGGTGGTGACGCCTCCGCCCAGCGCGCCATGGTGCACGTTCGAGCCGGACAGCACGGAGCCCTCGGTGTCTCCCTCGAAGACGACCGCGAAGCGCCGCTGCCCCTTCACGTCGATGTCGAAGCCGTCCACCACCCAGTAGGGCTTGCGGACCTGCACCAGCGCGCCCCCGGCGCCCGGAAGGATTCGCGCGTGTCCCCGGGCCATGAGGGTGATGGGCGCGTCCTTCCGCCCCGCCTTCACGTCGCCATCGATGACGACACTCTCGGCGTACTCGCCAGGCAGGACGATGATGGCCTCACCGGGCCCCACCGCCTTCAGGGCCCGGCGGATGGTGTGGAACGGGGCTCCCTCGGAACCCTCCGCCCCGTCCGAGCCCGACGGGCTCACGTACCACTCCCGCGAGAAGTGTTCCGGGCATGAGTCACGGTGCTTCGCGGACGCCGCTGTCCCCGCCGTCCCCGCTCCGCCCATGGCCTCCTCCACCTGGGCCACCCGCTCGTCCTCGGCCCGCTCCACATGGCCACAGGCGCCCAGCATGGCGGTGATGAGCCCCACGCCCAGCCAGAAGCCAGCCCTCCGCGCTCCGTGCTTCATCGCGATTCCCTTCTCGTGTCCGGGAGGAGGGAGGAGGCAAGGCGCGGGTTGTGACGGGGCACCGGGCAGGCGGTGGACGCCCGGCCCGCCCGGCCCCACCACCGCTACGGCTTCGGCGCGATGGAGACCTTCACGCCCTCGCTCCAGACCTTGTGCTCGTCCGCGTAGTACAGGTACGCGCGGCTCGCCGGCCCCGTGTACGTGCCGGGCACCGCGGCCACGAGGGACAGCGGCACGTCGATGCGCTTGCGCGGCTCCATGCCCCGCCAGTAGAGGACCACGTCGCGCCCGAGCACCTCGTACGCGTCCACGAGCTTGCGCTTCACCAGTTCCTTGAGCTGGTCATGCCGCACCTCCAGCCCGCCCGGCACGCCGAAGATGGCCACCGCGGTCGGCAGGTGCTGGCCCGTGCGGTTGGCCACCATCACCCGCGCCTCCGTCGGCTCGCCCTCGGTGAGCTCCGTCTTCGCCAGCGCCACCTCCAGCATCACCTGGGTGTCCTTCGAGCTGTCCGGCACGAGCGCGTTGTAGGTGACCTCCACCGTGTACGGCAGCTCCGCGCCGTCCTCCATGCGCAGCTCCACCCGGCGTCCCCCCGGCCCGAGCAGCGCGCTCACGTCGGGGAGCTTGAGCGCCTCTTGCGAGGAGCCATCGAAGCGGACCGGCTCCCCCACGGGCTTGCCCTCCACGTAGACGCGCACCCGGCCCGGCCGGAGCTGAGAGCCGCGCAGCTTGTCGTAGGCGATGACCGCGCGCAGCGCGAGCACCGTGCTCTGCGTCGCCCCGTAGCGGCCTCCCTCGTTCGACTCCGCCAGGAACTTCATCGAGCGCTCCACGTTGCCGCGGTACGCCGAGTCACGCATCCACGCCAGCACCGCCAGCGCCGTGGTCTCGATTTCCAGCGTCTGCCCCGAGCTGCCCACGACGGACTGCGTCGCCCCCGCCACCACGCCGTTCTGCTTCTGCTGCTCCGCGAGCCGGCTCATCAGCACCTTCGCCCCACCGGCGTCCCCCGCGAGCGACAGCGCATTGGCCGCCAGCGCCAGCACGTAGCTGTTCTGGCTCTTCGCCGCCGAGGCCTTCAGCGCGGCCACCTCCTTCGCCAGCTCGCGCGCCTGCGCCGCCGGCTGCTCCGCGCTCTCCAGCAGCGCCCAGAGGATGTACGCGTTGGAGGTGTCCGGGTCCTCCACCCACACGTGCAGCGCGCGGCGCTTGCGGTTGAAGCCGCCCTGCCCGTCGCGCTGCTGGAGGAGCCACGCCCGCGTGCGCTCCAGCATCGCCGCGTCCACGTCGCGCACCTGGCGCATGTCCATGAAGTGCAACAGGCCGAAGGCCGTGAGCGCCTCGTGGCCCGGGTTCTCACCGAACCACTCGAAGCCCTTCTCGGACGTCTCGTAGCCCACCAGCCGCCGGTAGCCGCGCTCCAGCTTGTCGCGCGCATCCGCCACCAGCGCCGGGCTGACGCCGCTGTGCGTCTGGAAGTACTGCTGCGCCATCGTCATCGGGTACGTGGTGGAGCTGGTCTGCTCGAAACAGCCGCTAGGCTCCTGGATGAGGCGGGACAGCGACTCGGTCATGTTGGCCAGCGGAGCCGGGTACACGGCGATGGACGCGCGGATGCTGCCCGGCACCACGCTGTCCGGGAGCACCACCTGGTGCGCCACCGGCTTGCCGGCCGACAGCAGCCCGCCGAACGAGACGCGGGCCGGGAAGCCGCGGGGCTGGACGGACAGCGTGCGGGTGACGACGTCCGTGAAGTCACCGGCGCTCGCCGTGAGCTTCACGTCCACGGGCCGCGCCTGCGGGCCAATCTCCAGCGCGAAGAGCTGCCGCGCCCGCGCTCCCGACGCCAGGCTCATGGGCGCGCCGCCGGAGACCTTCACGTCGCCCTTCAGCTCGACCTTCACGCCCGCCCCCGTGAGCGCCGACTCCGTCCCGTTCACCAGCGCCACCGGCAGCCGCACCACGTCGCCGGACGTCACCTCCAGGGGCAGCTTGGGCTCCGCGTAGAAGGGCTGCACCGACTCCAGCTCCGCCACCGCCGAGCCGAGCGCGCCGTCCGCGCCCACCGCTCCGGCGAACGCCTTGAACGTCGTCACCGAGTCGCTCAGGCCGAACGACACCCGGACCTCGCCCGTGCGCTCGTCGGTGCGGACGCCCGCGTTCCAGTAGAGCGTCTCCGCGAAGTCCACGCGGTCCCCCGTCTTGCGGCCCGGCCGCACCGTGTGCGCGTACTCGCGGAGGTAGACCAGGGTCCGGAGCCCGTCGTCCATGGCCGGCGCTCGCCTCTTCGCCCTCTCCGGGGCAATCTCCCTGGCCTCATGGATGATGGGCTCCGCTGGCGCCTCCTCCTTGGCCTTCGCCTCGACCACGGGCATGGCTTGCTGCGCGGGCGCGGGCGCCGGCGCGGCCGCCGGGGCAGCCGCCAGCTGCGGCACCGGAGCGGCCGCCACGGCCGGAGCCCCGGCCAGGGCCTCCAACGCGATGTCCTCCCCGGACTCGAAATCCACCGGCATCTCCGGAATCGGCTCCGGCTGCACGAGTCCGGCCCGGCTCTTCGTGCGGACAGCGCCGGAGCCACGAGTCGAGCGAACCGGACGCCGCTCCTCCGGATTCCGCACGGCGAGCACGCGCATCGCCGCCTCGCCGTGGCGGGCCAGGAAGGCCTTCGAGTCCACCAGCGCGAACCGCCGCCAGCCCTGCGTACCGAGCAGCAGGTCCACCGCCAGCCGCGACTTCGGATTCTTCGCGTCGAGGTAGAGCTGCGCGTCGGCCAGCTCCTTCACCTCGGGCTCCAGCAGCACCATCACCGGGAGCTGGGGCGCCTGGTCGCGCTTCTCCTGGAGCTCCAGCACGGCGTCGTCGGTGACGTTGAGCATCACCAGCGCGGAGACGGGCTTCCCGCCGCGCGTCGTGCGCGCCGTGAGCCGCACGGGGCTGCCCGGCACGTAGCGCTCGCGGTCCGCCTTCAGCTCGACGGTGAGCTCCTTCGACGGCTGGCGGAACACCAGCCGCTCCGCCAGCGGGCGCCCGTCATGGTCCCACACGGTGGCGACGAGCACGCCGTCCGCCTCACCGGGGTCGAGCGTCACGGGGCCCACGTGCCCATCCTGGAGCACCACCGAGGCGACCCGCACCTCGCGCTGGCTCAGCGTCACCGTCCCCTTGCCCACGTTCTTCAGCCCCACGTCGAACCGCACCAGCCGGCCCGCGGCCACCACATCCTCGGCCGCGCGGAGGACGGCGCCCGACGGCTTCACCTCCGGCAGCGCGAACGTCTTGCGGATGCCCGACGGCGAGTCGATGCGCAGCGCGTACCGCGCGCCGGCCTCGGGGGTGATTTCGAAGCGGCCACGGCCCTCGTGCTCGGAGCGCACGCGGGCCACCACGCGGCCCGTGCCCACCTCCACCACCGCGCCCATCAGGTCCGCCGGCTTGCGCGCGGGCGTCTTCGCCTCGAAGTAGACGCGCGAGGCCAGCCCCGCCACCAGCTCGCCGCCCTCCGGGTACATGGACAGGTCCAGCGTCTGGAGGAGGATGGGCAGCGTCTTCGCCGCCGTCTCCACCACGCCGCCGTCCTCGATGGTGAAGGCGAGCGTGCCCTCGCCGCGCTCGATGGCGGACGGCAGCGGGAAGCGCACGGTGCAGCGCCCCTTGCCGTCCACCGTGCACGGCACCTGCGCGACGGTGACGCCGTCGACGAGCGCGGTGGCGTTCACCCTCGCGCCCTCGGGCACGCCGCCCTCGGCGCGCTTCACGTCCAGCGTGGCGGTGACGGTGTCACCGGGGCCATAGCCGTCGCGGAGGAACACAATCTGTGACTTGAGGCGCGGGGCGCGGTACGCGCGCACGTCGAACTTCCGCTCCGCGGGGGCCGCGCCCGTCCAGGGATAGGTGACGCGCAGGGTGTACTCACCGCCGGGCTGCCCGGCGGGAACGGTCCAGGCGTAGCCCCAGACGGCGTCCTGGCTGGACACCACGCTCCTGGCGATGACGTCGCCCTTCGGCCCCTTCAGTTCCAACTGCGCCTGGAGGTAGCCCGCGTAGGGCTTGCGGGTGAGGGCCTCCAGCAGGAGGCCGCGCACCAGCACCTGCTCTCCAGCGCGGTAGAACGGCTTGTCCGTGGTGACGAAGGTCACGTACCGGTTCGCACCGCCCAGGGCGCGGGTGGAGGTCCGAGCCGCGAAGACCCGGGGGGACGACAGAAGGAGAACGGAGGCCAGGCCCAGGCCCAGGAGCACGCGCGAGGCGCGCGGGACATGCAAGGTCATGGGGCCTCTCAACGGACGAGCGCGCGAGAAGTTCTCGACACCTCAGGTAACGCGGCAGGTCATGGTGCCCCCCACCGCCCGTCGGAGTCTCCCTCCACCCGGGGGTTCCCTCACACGGGTCGGGATGAAATCGACGGTGCCGGTGTTCGCACCACCCCTTGCGGCGCCAGACCGTCTATATCGCGGGTCTTCCAGGCACCGGGGCCCTGCCCCCCTGCCGGCGCTGAAGGTCCATCGTCCAGGAGCTTCCCTTGAAACCGCACCCCCTACGTTTCTCCCATGCAGCCCGCGGATGGGTCGCCGTGTGCGCGTCCGCGCTGATGACCTCGTGCGCCTCCTCCGCTCCGGCGGAGAAGGCCACGACGCCCGCCCCGGCGG
>NZ_JABBJJ010000510.1 GCF_012933655.1 Pyxidicoccus fallax
CCTTTTAAAACTAATGACACAAAAATATTTTTTACCCTCTCTGTTTTTGTCAGAAGAGAGAGGACGGCGGGCAGATTCGTGGGCTCGGCGGCGAGCAGCGCCGCGGTGGCCAGGGCAAGGGACAGGTTCATGAGTCGTTGCTCGGGTAGCTCGCTTCGGGCCAGCAGTGGGCCTCGCTCCGGCGGACGTCCTGCGGGGCGAGTTTCCCGAGGAGGTCCTTCACGGTGGCACCCAGCACCGGGTGCACCAGGTGCGGCGCCAGCTCGGCCAGCGGCTCGAGCGCGAAGCGGCGCTTGTGCAGCTCCAGGTGGGGCACCTGGAGGTTCGGGTCGGCCACCACCTGGCCCTCCCAGAAGAGGATGTCCAGGTCGATGGGACGCGGGCCCCAGCGCTCCTCACGGCGCCGCCCCTGGTCCTTCTCGATCTGCTGGAGGATGCCCAGCAGCCGCTGGGGCGGCAGGCCGCACTCCAGGGCCACCACCGCGTTGAGGTAGCGCGGCTGCGGCGGCCCCACGGGGGCGCTGTCGAAAAGGGAGGAGCAGCGGAGCACCGCCACCGCATCGATGCGGGACAGCGCGGTCAGGGCGTCGACGAGGTGGGCCTCGCGGTCTCCCTCGTTTGAACCCAACCCCACGTAGACGGTGTCGCTCACGGCTCCATCTCAACCGGGTTGACCAGGGTCCCGATTCCCTCGATCTCCACTTCCACCGAATCTCCCGCCTGAAGCCTGCCCACCCCGGAGGGAGTCCCCGTGCTCACCATGTCACCCGGCAGCAGCGTCATGATGTGGGAGATGAAGGACACCAGGCGGGCGGTGTTGAAGATCATGTCGGACGTCCTGCTGTCCTGACGCACCTGCCCGTTCACCCGGCAGACAATCCGCAGGTCCGCCGGGGACAGGCCCGTCACGGCCCAGGGCCCCGCGCACGCGAAGGTGTCGTACCCCTTGGCGCGGGTGTGCTGCACCTCGCGCTTCTGGATGTCGCGCGCCGTCACGTCGTTGAAGCAGGTGAGGCCCCAGATGGCGCGGGCGGCCGTCGTCTCGTCGGCGTTCTTCAGCCGCTCGCCGATGACGAGCGCCAGCTCCGCCTCGTAGTGCACCTCCTGGCTCGCCTTCGGAATGCGGATGGGCGAGCCCATGCCGTTGAGGGCGGTGGAGGGCTTGGTGAAGATGAGCGGCTCGGGCGGGACGGGCTTGCCCATCTCCTCCGCGTGCTTGCGGTAGTTCTGCCCGATGCACACCACCTTGGACGCGTCCGCGGGCACCAGCAGCGTCAGCGCCGACAGCGAGCGGCGCAGGCCGGTGTCCTTCCCGCCCGCCCAGGGCGCCGCGGAGAGCACCACCACCTCGGAGCCCTCGACGCGGCCGTGGTGCGCACGGCCCTCGTACAGGAAGCGGCAATAGCGCGCGGTCGTCGTCATGCGGTCCTCTGGAAGCCGAGCACGTCGGCCATGTCATAGAGCCCCGGCGCCCGGCCCACCACCCACCTCGCCGCCCGCAGCGCCCCCAGGCCGAACTGATCCCGGCTGGTGGCCCGGTGCGTGAGCTCGATGCGCTCGCCCTCTCCGAAGAAGAACACCGTGTGCTCGCCCACCACGTCCCCGCCCCGCAGCGTCTGCACGCCAATCTCGCTGGCCGGCCGCGCGCCCACCATGCCGTGGCGCGCGAAGGTGAGGTCCTCGTTGGAGCGCCCCAGCGCCCCGGCCAGCACCTCCGCCAGCCTCAGCGCGGTGCCGCTGGGCGCGTCCTTCTTCATGCGGTGGTGCGCCTCCAGCACCTCCACGTCGAAGCCCTGCCCCAGCACCCGCGCCAATTCCGCCGCCATGCGGAAGACGACGTTGACGCCCACGGACATGTTGGGCGCGGCCACCACGGGAATCGTCTTCGCGGACTCGGCCAGCGCCGCCGTGGACTCGGGGGTGAAGCCCGTGGAGCCCACCACCAGCGCCACGCCGCGCGCCGCGCACAGCTTCGCGTGGGCCACGCTCACCTCGGCGCTGGTGAAGTCGACGACGACGTCCGCCTTCGCGGCGTCCAGCGCCTTGCCCAGGTCGTCCACGACGGGGACTTCCATGGCGCCCAGCCGCGCGGCCAGGCCCGCGTCCAGGCCCACGGTGGTGCTGCCCGGGCGCTCCGTGGCGCCCACCACCCGCAGGTCCTCGGCGTCACGCGCCAGGCGCAAGAGCGTGCTGCCCATGCGGCCGGTGACGCCGGTGATGACGGTGCGAATCATGTCTGCCGCGCTCCTGAGGGTGAGGAATCGACGCTGGGGTCTTCCGGAGCCGAGAAGGGCTTCAGCCCTTCAGCAGCCCCAGGTGGCGCAGCTCCGCCTGGAGCTTCGCCGCGTTGGTCTCCGTCATCGGCACGAGCGGCAGCCGCACTTCCGGACCGAACAGCCCCATGAGGTGCAGCGCCCACTTCACGGGGATGGGGCTGGACTCGATGAAGAGCAGCCGGTGCAGGTTGTTCATCCGCACCTGGATGTCGCGCGCCTTGGCGATGTCCCCCGCGCGCGAGAGCGCCACGAGGTCCGCCATCATCCGCGGCGCCACGTTGGAGGACACGGAGATGACCCCCTTGCCGCCGCAGGCGATGAAGGGCAGCACGGTGAAGTCGTCGCCGGACAGCAGCGTCATCCGCTCGCCGCACTTCTCCAGGATTTCGAGCGCCCGGAACATGTTCCCCGTGGCCTCCTTGATGGCCACCACCTCGGGGATGTCGCACAGGCGCTGCACCGTCTCCGGCAGCATGTCCACGCCGGTGCGGCCCGGCACGTTGTACGCGACGATGGGGAAGCCCGGGTGCGCGCGGGCAATCGCGCGGAAGTGCTCCACCAAGCCCGCCTGCGTGGGCTTGTTGTAGTACGGCGTGACGATGAGCGTGCCGTCCGCGCCCGTCTCGCGCACGCGCTTGACGCCCTCGATGGCCTCCGCGGTGCTATTGGAGCCGGCGCCGCCCACCACCCGGGCGCGACCCTTCGACTCCTCCACCGCCACTTTGACGGCGCGGGCGCGCTCGTCGGAGGTCATGGTCACCGACTCACCGGTGGTGCCCATGGGAATCAGGACGCTGGTGCCACCCTCAACCTGGTAGCGCACCAGGGCCCGGTACGCCTGCTCGTCGAATGCCCCGTCGCGAAACGGGGTGGCGAGCGCCGTCATGGAGCCTTCGAAGGTCTTCATGCCGGCGCTTATACGTTCAGGCCCGCTCGCCGCGCCAGAGATCCTCAATCCGCTCCCGTTCGCGGACGACCCTCCAGGCCTCCCCGTCCACCATCACCTCGGCCGGCCGGGGTCGGGAGTTGTAGTTGGAAGCCATGCTCATCCCGTAAGCCCCGGCGCTCATGAAGGCGTACAGCTCGCCCGGCTGGGGGAGGACCAGGGGGCGGGCCTTCGCCAGCACGTCGGTGGACTCACACACCGGCCCCACGACGTCCACCTCCACCGCCTTGCCCCGGCGCTTCACCAGGGGCTGGAGGCCGTGGTGGGCCTCGTAGAGGGCGGGGCGGATGAGGTCGTTCATGCCCGCGTCCACCACGACGAACTGCTTCTCGGGCGTCTTCTTCCGGTACAGCACGCGGGTGAGCAGCACGCCGGCGTTGCCCACCAGCGCGCGGCCCGGCTCCAGGATGAGCTGGGCGCCGGTGTCCTTCGTCGCGGCCAGCACGGTGCGCGCGTACTCCTCGGGGGACGGCGGCGTCTCGTCCGCGTAGGTGATGCCCAGGCCGCCACCCACGTCGAGGTACGCCAGCGGATGCTTCTGCGCCTTCAGCTCCCGGTACAGGCCCGCCACCTTGGTGAGCGCGTCGCGCATGGGCGAGGCCTGGGTGAGCTGCGAGCCGATGTGGCAGTCCAGCCCGGCGGCGCGCACGCCCTTCATCTTCTTCGCGCGCGCGTAGAGGGCCACCGCCTCCTCGAAGGGGACGCCGAACTTGGACGTCTTCAGCCCGGTGGAGATGTAGCGGTGCGTGCGCGCGTCCACGTCCGGATTCACGCGCAGCGCGAAGGGCGCGCGGCGGCCCAGGCGGCGGCCCACCGCGTCCAGCGCCTCCAGCTCCTCGGCGCTCTCCACGTTGAAGAGGAGGATGCCCGCGGCCAGGGCCGCCTCCATCTCCTCCTGCGTCTTGCCCACGCCGGCGAACACCGTCTTGCCCGCGTCCCCACCCGCCTGCCGCACCCGGGCCAGCTCGCCCCCGGACACGATGTCGAAGCCGCCGCCCAGCCCCGAGAAGAGCCGGAGGATGGCCAGGGTGGAGTTGGCCTTCACCGAGTAACAGATGAGGTGCGGCGTGTCGCCGAAGGCCTCGGACACCACCCGGAAGTGCCGGGTGAGCGTGGCCGAGGAATAGACGTAGGTGGGCGTGCCCACCGCGTCCGCGATGGCCGTCAGCGGCACGCCCTCGGCGTGCAGCACGCCCTTGCGCCAGTTGAAGTGGTTCACGGTGAGGGTGTCGGATTCTCTTGGGAGCCCGGGACGATGGTGCCCCCATCGAGGCTGGGGCCGGGGGCGATGGTGGGGCCCGACGGCTCGATGGGCCCGCGCTCGGTGTCCTGCTGCGGAGTCGGCTGCGTCTCCGTGGGAGGCGCGGGCGGAGGGCTGGGCGGCCGGGGCGCGCCCTTGATGCCACACGCCCCCAGCGCCAGCACGAGGCTGGAGGCGACACACACGGACGACAGGAAGCGGCGCATGGCTAGAAGTGGATCCCCATCCAGCCGCGGATGGTCTGCGGCGTCTCCAGCTCGGTGCGCAGCAGCGGCTCGAACTCCTGCAGGCCGCCCATGGGGAAGAGGATGCCGTAGGCGGCGCCCGCGATGAAGCCGTCCTCCGTCTTGTAGTCCACGCCCACGTTGGCCTCCACGCCCAGCGCGCGGCTGGTGACGGACGGCGTGGACTCCGCGTAGAGCGCCTGCGAGTAGATGAGGCGGCCGTACAGGTCGAAGCCCTCGGTGATGGTGTACTTGGCCGAAGGCCGCACGTAGAGGGCGTCCGTCACCCCGCCGATGATCTCCCGCCACAGGATGAGGTCCACGCGGTAGTCGCGGTTGAACCGGAAGTTGCGGATGGCGTTGTCGGAGCAGCCGCCCGCGTCGCACCGGTACTGGGGGCCCTCGGGGTCGCCGGGAATGGTGGTGCCACCGGGGCCGGTGCCCTGACGGCCGGGGTAGTTGCCGAAGCCGCTCGCCCTGTCACCCGAGGCGAAGCCGATCTCCAGGCCCAGCGACAGCTTGTTGTTGACCAGCTTCAGCTCGCCCTGCGCCACGCCGCCGAACTGGGCGACGCGCAGGCTCTGGTTCTGCCCCGGGTCGTTGATGCCGCCCACGTCCAGCGCGCGGTTGCCGATGTTGCCCAGGATGGCCGCCAGCTCGAACTCCAGCCGCCAGGTGCGCTCCTCGTACTTCAGCCAGAAGTCGGGGATGTACAGCGCCGCGTCGCGGGGGATGAAGCCCGTGGCCGAGTTGTTCGCGTTGTTGCCGTCGTACTCCCAGTTCTGCGTGCGGTAGGTGAAGTGCAGGCCGTACTGGAGCACGCCCTGGTTGTTCTCCAGCTTGGAGCGGATGACCGGGTCGGTGTCGCGGCGGGCGATGGCAATCACCAGGCCGTGGCTGTCATCCGACTGGGTGAGGTCCACCGACTCGCCCTGGGAGCCGCGCCCGTCCACCACGCCCTCGCCGTTGAAGTCGAGCATGGGCGTGACGTACCAGCCCTCGAAGGGGTTGGTGACGAACTGGATGCGGTCCACCGTGTCGCCGAAGTCGCAGTCGAAGCAGGTGCCGTCGTTGCGCAGCATGCCCAGGCCCCACTGGCTGCCCATGCGGCCGAAGCGCAGGATGCCCACCGGCGTCTTCACCTCGCCGTAGGCGCGGCGGATCTTGATGGAGTCCTCCAGCATGTCCACCGCGGCGTCCTGGCTCTCCGAGAAGATGCCGAAGAGGTTGCGCTGGTCACCCGGGTAGAGGTTGTCCGGCTGCGAGCCCAGGATGACGTTGTCCAGGCCGAGCACCTCCATCTTCAGGCTGACCTGCTCGGAGATGTTGAAGGTGGGCTCCAGGCGCAGCCGCATGTCGGCGAACGACTGGGTGTTCTCCGCGGCGCTGCGCGGCGAGCGCGGGAAGAGCTCCTGGCCGGGCAGCTTGCCCAGGTCGAACTTGGTGAAGAGCGTGGGGCGCAGGCGGAAGAAGCCGTCGAGCGTGAAGACCTCCAGCTTGCGCTTCTCCTCGGGGAACTCCTCGTTCCACTCGCCGGAGTCCACCGACTGCTTCGCCATCTCGGCGCGAATCTCCTCGCGCAGCTCCTCCCGGACGGCGTCCAGGTCCTCCTTGCTGACCGTCCCTCCCTGGGGGGTGCCGGCGGTGGCGGCGGGCTGCTC
>NZ_JABBJJ010000511.1 GCF_012933655.1 Pyxidicoccus fallax
AAGATGTATATAAGAGACAGGGTGGGGATGGGGCACACCCGCGCCGCCCCATCCCCGGGTGCGTCAATCCGCCGCGGGCACCACCTCCACGGTGGCCGAGGCGCTCGCCGCGAGGCCGTAGTCCTCCTGGAAGATTTGCAGGTCCACCGGATGCGTGCCGCTCGCTCCTGGCGGGATGGACTTCGTCATCGTGAAGGTGAAGGCGTCTCCGGGAGCCAGGTTCACCCCCCAGTCGGAGAACACCGTCTCCCAGCCCTCGGGCAGGGTGCTCACGAAGTCGTACCAGACCCAATTGCACGAGGCGGAGTCACGGTTGGTGACGTTCACCGTCCAGGTGACGCTGCTTCCCGGGGCCGCCGTCACCGTCGCCGGGGAGAGCGTGAGCGTGGGCGGCGTCTGGATGCAGCGCTCGACGACGTGCAGCGTCGTCGTCCCCCGCACCGTCTGCCCGTCACGCGTGACGGCCGCGCCCACCGCGTAGTCTCCGAGCGCCGCGCTGTAGGGCACGTACGTCTGGAGCGTCAGGTAGGAGGTGGATGCCGCGGCGATCTCCACCTGCGCGGGCAGCGGGTCGAAGGACAGGCCCTCCGGGACGATGGCCTGGAGCGGGAAGGTGCTCGGACCACAGGCCGACGTGTCCTTGTTGGTGATGGCCACTTCGAACTCCGGCCGCCCACCGGGCCAGACGGTGTCCTGGAACGCCGTCACGTGCACCTCGGGGGCCGCGCGCACGCACTGCGTCTGGCCGTACTTCACCCGCACCGTGAGCCCCGAGGTGGTGGCGGAGACCACCGTCAGCGAGAGGTTGCTGTAGGGGTCCGTCCACGTCCTGCCCGGCAACAGGGCCGGATCGCTCCAGGACGCGGTGCCCGGCGTGAAGTCGAGCAGGTGCGAGCCATCCCGCGTCGTCGCGTCCTCGTAGTGCACCAGCGCGCCGCCGAACACCTGCGAGCCCAGCGTCCAGTCGTAGTTCCCCAGGCGCTGGCGGTACTCCAGCCACAGCCACGCGTCCCCCGCGCCCCGGCGCACCTTGAGCGCCTTGCGCCCGCCGGACGACTCCACCGGCGCGAGCGTGAAGGTACCGCCCACGCCATCCACCACCGTCACCGCGGACGGAGCCAGCCAGCCGATGCGCGCCTTGTGCGGCGCCGCGTAGTGGCCCAGGTTCCAGTAGCCCATGGTGGAGAAGACGTCGCCGTACTCGTCGAGCACGCCCTGCGCGCCCACCGGGCCGAGCGTCTCCGTGCCGAAGTCCCGCGTGCGCGCGTGGTGCAGCGAGAGGTTGTGGCCGGCCTCGTGCGTCACCAGTTCCACGCCTTCGTCGTGTTGGTCCATGTTCTCCGCGACGAGCCACGCGGTGGACGCCGTCACCGTGCCATCCGGCGTCGTCAGCGCGCCGCAGGACAGCGAGGCCTGGCCCGCGTAGGAGCAGCCCTCGGCCGGGCGCGGGTGGACGATGAAGATGCGGTCATACTTCGTGAAGTCCACGTCCGCGTTCGCGGCGCGCAGCGCGGCCTCGCGCATCTCGCCCGTCTCCGCGCAGGTGTAGTCGCGGTCCAGCGTGTACCAGCCCACCACGTCACCCGTGGTGGTGGTGCGGCCCTCGGAGACCTCGCTCCAGTAGTCCGCCAGGGAGCGGCGCTCGGTGGAGAAGAAGATGTCCCGCACCGCCGCCGGCGTGTTGATGGGCCGGGGCAGACCGGGGAACGCCGCGAGGATGACGAGGCTGCGCTGCACGCCGGTGACGCCACATGCGGCGGTCATGGCCTCCGGGCCCGTGTGCACCTCCACGGATTCAGCCTGGATGCGCTGGTCCTGCTGGCGCCCCCGCAGCTTCACCTTCGTGCCGCTGCGCAGCCCTTCCGGCGCGCCCTGATTGAAGACGACCGGGTGGCGTTGTCCGCCTTTGGTGAGGAAGTACTCCAGGTGCGACGCCCCGTGTTCCGGCGCGTCCACCACGATGACCTCCAGCTCTCCTTCCCACTGGCCCTGCGTTGGGAGCGGCTCCTCCGCTGGAGCGCTCTGCGTACCACAGGCCGCGAGGCACACCGCGGCCATCAGCATCCACGTGCGATACATCATCCCTCCGGAAAGTGGCGGCCCGGCGCGACTGCACGCTGCGTGACCGCCGCGCGCCTTGTGCCCTCGCGGACGCGCGGTTGCAACGCTTCTCGGAAGAAGCCACGTGGATTTCACGTCACGTGGGTTCAGCCCCCGCGCGCGTGTGGCGGAGCGCATGGAGTTACCGCGCGACGAGGGTCCACCGCCCGGAACATGGTGTGGCCGCCTCCCTGCCCGCCCTCCTGTCTGCGCGGGGAGGTGGCTGGTCAGCGTGGACAGTGCACCCCACCTTCAAGGGCATGAGCCGGTTCGATGACGTGCGGGAGATTTCGCCTGCCCTGCTGGAGGGCGTCCGGACAGCCGCGCATCCACTGAGTGGCAGGCCATCGGACCTGGACCCGCTCATCGAGAGCATCGGCGATGCCCGCTTCGTGCTCCTGGGCGAGGCCACCCACGGCACCCACGAGTTCTACCAGACGCGCGCCGCCCTTACCCGCCGCCTCATCGCCGAGCACGGCTTCTCCGCCGTGGCCGTGGAGGCCGACTGGCCGGACGCCCTGCGCGTCAACACGTTCGTCCACGGCGAGGGCTCGGACGCGAGCGCCGCCGACGCCCTGGGCGAGTTCCAGCGCTTCCCCAAGTGGATGTGGCGCAACCGCGAGGTGGAGGAGCTCGTCACCTGGATGCGGGCGCACAATGCCACCGTGGCTCCGGAGCTTCGCGCGGGGTTTTACGGGCTGGACCTGTACAGCCTGCATGCGTCCATGCGCGCGGTGGTCGCCTACCTGGAGCAGGTGGACCCCGTGGCGGCCCAGCGGGCCCGCGAGCGCTACGCCTGCTTCGAGAACTTCGGCGAGGAGCCGCAGGCGTACGGCCATGCCGCCACCTATGGGTACACGCCTCCCTGCGATGACCAGGTCTGGGCGCAGGTGGTGGAATTGCAGCGCCGCACGCCGCTGAACGCTCGGGACGAGGACGCGCGCTTCTTCGCCGAGCAGAACGCCAAGCTCGCCGCCGACGCGGAGGGGTACTACCGCGCCATGTATGGGGGCCGGAACCAGGGCTGGAACCTGCGCGACACGCACATGGCGGAGACCGCGGACGCGCTGGTGGCGCACCTGTCCCGGAAGGGACGGAAGGCGCGCATCATCATCTGGGCGCACAACTCGCACCTGGGCGACGCGCGGGCGACGCAGATGGGGGACCAGGGCGAGCTGAACCTCGGGCAGGTCCTGAGACAGCGGCACGGGAAGGCCACGTACAACGTGGGGTTCACCACCTACAGCGGCGAGGTCATCGCCGCGCGCGAGTGGGACGAGCCCGGCCTGCGTCGCCGCATCCGCCCGGCGCTGCATGGCAGCTACGAGCAATTGTTCCACGCGGTGGACCTCCCTTCCTTCCTGTTGCTCATGAAGGAGCTGGGCGAGGCCGCGAGCGGGCTGCGCGAGCGGCGCCTGGAGCGCGCCATCGGCGTCGTGTACGCGCCGCGCACCGAGCGGTGGAGCCACTACTTCGAGGCGGACCTGCCCGCGCAGTTCGATGCGGTGATTCACTTCGACGAGACGCGTCCTCTCCGGCCGCTCGACGTGGACGCGGGATACGAGGAGGAGGACGCGCCCGATACCTATCCGTCCGGATTGTGAGGAAAGGGGTGGGGGCCACGGCCCGGGTCCGACCCCATGGGCCGTGGCACCCTCACTCCATTCCTCTCCCGGCGGTAGGATGGCGGCATGGAGAACGCGTTCGAGGGGTGGCCCGAGGAGAGCCGGTGAAGACCACCGTCGTCGGCCGGGAGATTCCGGCAACGCGCGTGCATGTCAGACGCTGGCACGGCGAGGACCTGGGCGAGATGCCGCTCGAGAAGGGACTGGCGCTCGCACGGGCGGAGGGGCTCGACCTGGTCCTCCACGGGATACCTCCCGGGTCCTCCGTCGCGCGCTGCTGGCTGCGGGACATCAGCCAGTACCTCTACAACGACCGCTTCGCCCCCGAGCTGGAGCAACGACTCGCGAACCGGGCCCGTGGACCCCGGCTGGTCGCTCCGGCCGCGCCAGAAGACCTCGGCACGCGGCTGCCACGCTGGGTGCAGCTCGAGAAGCTTCATGAGCTCTGGGGAGAGGGACGGCGGTGCCTCGCGGCGCCGGCGGCGTGGCAGTTGGACCTGCCCGAGGCGTCGAAGGCGTACCTGGCCCTGGCGGGGCTCCCGGCCACGTTCTTCAGCTATTCGCTCGAGTTCGGACCGGAGGAGATGCTCCGGCTCGACACCTTCGATGCGCTCGTCCGGCAGGCTGATGAGGTCGCCTTCGCCGAAGTCCTGCGACGTCTCGCCCGAATTCCCACCGACCTGGACCGCGGCTACGACTGGCCCGCGGGGTTCAAGCTGGCTCGCCACAGACTCCTGGGCCGCCATCTCAGCGTGGGGGCACTGTGCGTCGAGGAGGGCAGCGGCGCCGTGGTCATCGTGCATACGTGCGACACCGACAACCGCGAGCGAGTCCAGCTCGTCAACTCAAGCGTCGAGCTGCTGGGACGGTTCCTCTACCTGGGGCAATCGTCGCTTCTGGAAAGGGCGACCCCGCGCCGCATTCGCGCGCTCAGGCGCCTGTTCACGAAGCTGGACCCGCCGGCGATGCGCGATGCGGATTGGGGGCTCTGGCCCACGGCGCTCGAGGAGTGGCTCTCGGAGTGTGAGGAGCCGTAGCGCGCGACCCTGGATGGTACGCTGCATTCATGGGACACTTCATCGCGCTCGGACTCTCCCTGCTGCTGGCTGCCTCCCCCCAGGAGGATGCGGGACGCGCACGCGAGCTGGAGGCGCGTGCGTCTCAGCTGCAGCGCGCGGGGAAATACCATGAGGCCGAGCAGCCGCTGCTCGAGGCCATCGCCCTGTGGAAGCGGCTCGGGGGCCCCGAGCACATCGAGGTGTTGAACGACGAGATGAACCTCGCCGTGTCCTACCGTCGGCGTGGCGACGCCCGAAAGGCGATTCCCCTACTCTCGCGCGTCGTGGCCTCGCTCGGGAAGTCCAAGGACCCGGATGCGCCGGAGCTGCACAGGAAGGCGCTCAACAACCTGGCCGCGGCGTACAAGGCCGAGCAGCGTTACGACGAGGCCAGGGTCACCCTGGAGCGGTGCCTGTCCCTGCTGGAGGCGACAGGCCCGTCGGTGGAGCGCGCCCGGGTGCTCGACAATCTCGCGTCCATCCTGCTCGATGCGGGGAAGGTGGACGCCGCCGAGCCGTACGCCCGCCGGGGCTACTCCGAGTGGCGCGCGGTGCGGGGCGAGCAAGACGTGGACGTGGCCATCTCGATGTCGGTGCTGGGTGGCGTGCGGATGCGCCAGAAGAAGTACGCGGAGGCCCGGACGCTGCTCGAAGACTCCCTGCGCATGAACGAAGCGCTTCGCGGCAAGGACCACGTCGAGCTGGGTGCCACGCTGAACCTCCTGGGAGAGCTGGAGACTCGCGCGGGCAGGCTGGATGCGGCGCAGCAGCACTACGAGCGCACGCTGGCGCTGAGCGAGCGCGCACTGACGGCCGAGCACCCGTACGTGAAGGACGCACGCGAGGGCCTCGCCACGGTGGCCCGGCTGCGCGCGGCCAGGAAGTAGGCCTGTGACTAACGGTCGCCCGGCGTGCCTCGCGGGGAGATTCGCTTCCACACGAACCCCTCACGCGCGAAGTGCTCCTGGACCCAGCGTTCGCTGGACGCGGACAACTGCCCCTCACCGCGCCCCTCGACCGCGAGGAAGTCGCAGCGTTCGAGCATGGAGCGCATCGTGTGTTGCGACTGCTCGCTCTCGAAGGCCGCCCCCGCGTGGGTGAAGCGCTCGGGACCTTCGAGCGCGTCATGCAGCATGAGGCCGTAGGAGTCGACCAGCACCGGCGTCCCTGGAGGCATCCCGGGAAGCCGGCCGGCGGCAATCGCCCAGGCCGGCGAGGACCGCCATGGTGGGTGCCAGGTGCGCGTTGTACTGCGTCCAGTAGCTCTTGGACGTGAGGAAGGTCGCGAGCGTCAGGAGACAGGCGGCCGAGAAGAGCCGCTCGGCGACGGCGTCCGAGCGCCTCGTGCGCGTGAGCGCCACCCACAAGCCCAGCGCGCTCAGCACGGAGGAAACCGCATGGCTTTCCCCACCATCGCGAGGAACCGCTGCCCCAGTTCCAACGCACCATCCGCGGGGCGCAGCAGTTGGAAGCGCAGCAGACCTTCCGCCATCCTGTCCGGAGCGAGCGCGAAGAAGGGCCCCAACCACAGCACCCCCACCC
>NZ_JABBJJ010000512.1 GCF_012933655.1 Pyxidicoccus fallax
CTCCCTCCCCCTCAACAGGGCCCCCATCTTTCCTTGGCGTCTGTTTACTCGAGCGATGCGGCCCTCCACCGGGCACGGTAGTCACCTCGTCCGGATGGCGCGTCGAAGAGGCAATCGCCCGCGCGGCATTGGGGGGCTCGGTCTGTGTCGAAAGCTCGTCCGCGTGGGCGTCTTCCATCATGGGCGGGGTGATGCCGCCTTCGTCGTCCGGCAGGTCAAAGTCCCTGAGCCTGTCTCCCGCCTCTACGAGCGCCTGTTGAACCTCTTTCACCGCGTCTGCGCTGGAGTACGACCCCAACTGCGCCAGTCTCGCGCGCATGACGGTTTCCAGCTCGGCGGCCGTGGCGAAGCGCTCGGCGGGGTTGCGCCTCAGCAGCGTGTGGAGGATGTCCCGGAGTGGCACGGGCAACCCTTCCGCCGCGCGCTCTATGTCCTCGGAGCGGTAGGCCATGGCGCACCAGATGGCGTCCTCGGCGAATGGCGGCAGTTCCGTCACCATGGACGCCACCGAGGCCGCGAGTGCCTGCTCCCGTTCCTCTGACGATAGTCGCGCCTCCACATCCTCAATGCGCAGGTGGCCCGGGTCGTAGAGGTGCCGCCCAGTGGCGAACTCCAGCAGGGTGAGACCCAGGGAGAACAGGTCAGCCCGAGCGTCCACCATCTCCCCCAGCAACATCTCCGGCGCGGCGTAGAGGACTTCGCCCTGGGGACGCGGGAGCGAGGTGGCCAGCCGCCCCGCCAATCGCGAGAGCGCCACGCCGAAGTCCGTCAGCTTCACCTGCCCGTGGGGGTCCAAGCGAATGCGGGCTGGGTTCACGTCGCGGTTGACGATGCCCAGCGGCACGCCCGCGTCATCCATGCGAGTGTGCGCGTAGTCCAGGGCCGCCGCGACTTCCGCGCCCACGTAGAGGATGAACGCCTCGGAGAAGTAGCGCCCGCACGCCTGGGCCACGCTCAGCAGCGTGTTGAGCGTCAGCCCTTCGACGTTCTCCATCGCCACGCACAGGCCGTACTCCATTTCAAAAAGGCCGTGGACGCGGGCGATGCGCGGGTGCTGGATGTACTGCGCCAGCCTGACCTCTTCCTCCAGCCGAGCACGGGTGCGCCGGTACTTCTCGGTCAGGTTTGCCACTTGCGGCACGGGCACGCACTTGAGCACCACGCAGGGGCCCAGCCGCTGTCCCGTGCGGGTCTGGGCGAGGAGGATTCGCTCACCGACGCGCCCTTGCCCCAGGTCCCGGAAGAATTCGTAAGAGGTGTCGCCATTCGTGAATAGGGCAACGCTCCCGGCACGCCGAGAGTCAGACGGATTGGACATGGGCGGGAAGCTCCGGTGCCCGCGCGAGAGGAATTCGCGCAAAGGCACGCACAAGGTAACGCCAGCCCATTCCGGGAGGAACGACGTGATAGGTCAAAAAACTTGGAAATCCCATTCACTCGGAGTGAGGGGGGAGAGGCCCAAAATTGCAAAGGGGCTTTACTCTCTCCGAGAGAGCTACGGCCAGCGCTCGACGGCATAGGCCGGGGACGTTCGGGGGAGCTGCGTCGCTCCTGGTTTAGAGCCGGTCCATTTCTCCAAGTAGCCCTTGCGACCCAGGACGATGCACACCGGCACGGTGCGACCATCGGGGAGCTGCGCCTCGGTGTAGCGGCCCACGGCAACTTCGCCGCTCGTCCATAGATAGCCCGAGACCAATGTGCCGACCGGCAGCCCTTTCAAGTGGCTGAGGCGCACCACGCCGGTCACCGGGCCATCAGCGTAGACGCCCCGCTCACTCTGAGCGCCGGGCTGTCTCCTGTCCAGGGTGAGTTGCACGGTGTCACCTGGATCCAAGCGCAGCCCATCCTTGCGCTCCCAGTTGAACATGGCATCGCGCGCCTCAGAGGGGCAGTCAGCGGGCTCGGGTCGCACCTGGGCACCCGGGCAGCCCAACTGGAGAGCTGCGGCAGCAGCCGCACCCGCGCACGTCTTGAGGAAGGTCGCCCAGGGCGACGGGGGCCAGCTCGGACGCGAGGCGGGGCTCTTCGGCTTCCTGTCGGTGGATCCAGCGGGGAGGGGCATGGGCGTGGGAGCGCGCTTCACGGGAGGGCTTTCCTTCTGGACAGGTGCGGGAGGGGGCAAAGCTACCCCAGGGGGCGATGCGGCGGGCGCTGGAGGTGAGGTGGCGGCCATCGCGCCGGTGCCTGCGTCCCGCGCGACGAAAGGCTGGGCGGGTACTCGGACATCCGGAGCCTGTGTCATTGGCGGCGTAGAGGGGCGCAGAAGCGCGTAGGCAGCCAGCGCCACCACGCCGAGCACCATGGCGGCCACCGCGCCCACCCAGCGCCGCCGTGGGGGACGGGGCGCTATCTGCGGCTCCTCCTCCGGCGCGGCGGGGGCGAGCAGGAGGTGTGGCACGGGCATATGCAGGGGCACCACCCATTCACCGCCTTGTTGCGACAGCAACGCTTCCAGCTGCCGGCGCATGACTTCGGCCGTGGGCGCTCGCTTCTCTGGCTGGCGGGCAATGAAGTGCAGGACCGCAGTGCTCAGCGGCTCGGGCACTCGCGGGTTGAGGGTGTGAGGCGCGGGCGGCGGCCACTGGCCCCCCACCAGCACTCGCGGCGGCTCGCTGGCTGGCTGCGCATTCGTCAGCACGTCATAGAGGCAGATGCCCAGTGCGTACACATCATCGGTCGCCTTGAACTCGTAGCGCGCGCCGTGCTCCTCCCCGTGCTCGCGCAGGAAACGAGACGCCTCGGGAGAGCGATAGCGACGGGTGCCGGGCGGCAGCGGCGAGTCCGTCAACTCCGGGGCCCGCGCGTAGTCCCCCGCGCTGAAGTCCAGGATGAAGGGCTCACCGTCCAAGGCGCGCACGAGGATGTTGCCCAGCTTCAAGTCCCGGTGAAAGACGCTCCGCGCGTGCAGGTGGGCCAGCGCCGCCGCGAGCTTGGCGAACACGCGCACCACCTCGCGCGCCGTCGGGTGCATCTTCTCCACCCACTCGCCCAGCGTGTAGCCCTCCACGTAGTCGAGAACGACGTAGAACCAGCCCTTTGTCACGTCAGGCCAGCGTCCGTGGGCGTGGATGCGCACGATGTTGGGATGGCCGCTGACCTGGACGAGGCACACCATCTCCCGCGTGAGCCGCGCATCCGCCTGCTCCGCGTCCCCGCTGCTGGCGCGGTGCATGGCGAGCTTCATCGCGAAGCGCTGGCCGTCCTTCTCCACGAGGTAGACGGCACCGTAGGTGCCCGAGCCCAGCAGCCGCAGCACACGCCAGCCGTCTACCATCTGCCCGGGTTGCAGGTGCGCCGGGCTTATCGCGGTCAACATGCGAAGCGGTTCTAGAACGCGAAGCGCGGGATGAGAAGACGCCGGGAGCCCTCCCTGTCACGCAGCTCCAATCGAAGGGCCACACCGTCCGGCCAGCTCGGGGCTCCGGTCTCCACCACGACGAGGGCCGTCCCCCCTGGCTCAATCCGCGGCTCCCGCATTCGCACTGCGAGCACGTCGATGCGCTCGCCGCTCGCAACTGTGGCAAGCCGCCCCTCCGTAGGTGTCCAGGGCTCAGCGCCGGTATTGCGCACGCGCAACGCCACGGCTGCCCATTCGCTCGCCCGGTGGGTGACAATCTCTTCAAGAGCCAGACGACCACTTCCCGCATCCTCCGTTGGGTCAATCTTCCCTGTCTGGACGCCCTTCGGGTTCAACAGGCCCGCGAAGATCATTCCGGCCGGGCCGCTCGCCGCGCTGCGCACGCGGAGCGCTTCCAACTCAGCATCCTTGGCTGCACATGCGGCGCGGACTTCGTCCAACTCGGCCTGCACAGCCTCTGCCGTGCGCGGCAGCCGCGACACCATCACCTGGCCGTCTACCTCGGAGCCGTGCGTGACGAGCGAGAACACCGCACGAGGCGGGGCCAAGCCGTCCGCAAAAGGCACGGTCAGCGCCACACTCTGCCCGGACGCGACCTCCATTGCCGGACGCAGAACGACGGTATGGTCGTTGACCTCCACCCTCGCGAAGCGGCTCCCGGAGTCGTCGAGCGTCACTGAGTCGCGGTCCACGGGCGAATCGAATTCCAGGGTCGTGAGGTAGTCGGGCGCGACGCGCAGCTCTACCGGCTTGTCGGCCGTGGCAACGGAGAGCGCCACGCGACGCCGCTTCAGCTCGCGCCCGCGTGTGGCGTCCTGGGCCATGGCCTTCGCGCCCAGCAAGGGGACAGACAGCAGAACGAGCCGACGTGGGACAGAAGGCACCGGCGGACAACCTCCGAAGAACTGCGCCCAACCTAGCAGGTGAGGCGCGGGTTCCGGTCGCCATCGCACTCACCGCCGCAAGGGTCCGTTCCGGCAAGATTTCAGGGGGTACGAACGGCGAAACGAGTGGGGGGCCACGGTTTTTCTGGGAGATTTTCCCAGTGTGTGCGACCGCCGAGCACGGTCCCAAGTGGCCTCGCTTCGGAAATCGGAGCCGGGGGGGACGTCTCTAGGTCCGTCCACCGCGAGAGCAGGCTGCGGAATGCCAAGCCCTTTGGGTTGCGAGCGAGCGGAGCACGTTCGCCCAGCGGTGCCGGTGCCTGTGAACCGCCCGCAATAAGCGCACGCATTTAACCACTGTACGGGAGACAACCAAAAGCAAACATGATTGAAGTTCTTGAGAAGTACATTCCGCACGTCATCGCAGCGCTTACTCAAGCCGGGCCTGATGGCCTCACCGTGAAGGAGCTGCGCGGGCACCTCGGAGCGGGTGAGCAGTTTGTTCGGCGAGCCTTGACCCTCTTGCTGGCCACTGGCGCGGTGCGTGTGTCCCACCGTCATAGGCCCGGCGTGCGCGGTGCGGTGCCGTGCGTCTACATGCTCGCTGAGCCCAACGCGCTGATGCTGGCAGCTACGCCTGCCCCACGTCGAGAGGGGGTGACGGAGTGACTGACGCAGCTCGTATCTCCTTCTCCTCTCTCCCTCTTCTCCTGAGCGTATTTCAAAATTAAGGAGTGAGCCGCCGGTAGCAGATGCGCGCGCACGCCAGCAGCATCAGCGCGCGATGAGGCGGCGCCGTTTTCTCGAACTGGGTGCGGAGCCTGCGAAACTGGTACAACCAGGACAGGCTCCGCTCCACAGGCCAGCGTGTCTTGCCCAGACCGCTGCCGTGGGGTGTCTTCCGCCTGGCAATCACTGGCTTGATCTTCTTTTTTCAGTGCCCTGCGGTGCGACTCGGAGTCGTAGCCGCGATCTGCCTGGAGGCTCTTGGGCCGCCGCCGAGGGCGCCCGGGTTTACCGCGCACTGGAGGGATGGACTCCACCAGCTTGCGCAGCTGGGTGATGTCGTTGCGGTTGGCCGCAGTCAGTTCGATGGACAGCGGAGTGCCCTCGGCATCGGTGAGCAGGTGGTGCTTGCTGCCACGCTTGCGCCGATCTACCGGGCTGGGACCCGTCTTACGCCCGCCGCCAGGAGCTCGCAGATGCGCGCGGTCCACCAGCGCCCGCTCCCAATGCAGCAGCCCTCGCGCCTGCATTTCGGCCAGTAGCGACTCCAGCAGCCGCTTCCAGACGCCCGCACGGTGCCACTGAGTCATCCTTCGCCAGCAGGTGACGCCACTGGGCCACTGGGAGGTGGCCGGCAGGTCGGCCCAGGGAACCCCCGTCTTCAAGGCGAAGACGATGCCTTCGAAGGCCTTGCGGTCATCCACCGGTCTTCTGCCGGCATACTGCCGGTGGCGGCTACGTCGGCGTTTGGGAAGCAGCGGTTCGACGCGCTGCCATAGGTCGTCAGGAACCAGGGGCTTGGCCATCCGCGCTCCATGAGCACAGGGTGCGCACTCTCAGCCCATCCAGCTACCTCCTTAATTTTGAAATACGCTCAAGGAGAGGACACCGCGAGTGGACTGGGTCGAGTTGCGCAGGAAGACGTTCGACTTCGACGTGTTCGCCTGCGTGAGGTGTGGAGGTAGGCTGCGGGTCTTGGCGTACGTGAAGGGGGCCCCCCGGGTGCGGGCGATTCTGGAGCACCTGGGCTTGCCGACGGCATGTGCGAGGTGGGCCCCGGCACGAGGGCCACCCCAGGCCGTGTGGTGTTGAGGCTCAAGACAGCCAACAGGCCGGCGGCTCCTGCCACGCACCTGATGGGAGCGCGGCCTGGGCAGGCGCGTGCCCCAAGGGGGCTCAAGCGGCCTGTCCACCGGCCGGGAGCATCGCTCTGGCGGCCCCGTCAGCGGCCCTCCTCGGCCCCTCTGCACCCTCCCTCCCCTCAAC
>NZ_JABBJJ010000513.1 GCF_012933655.1 Pyxidicoccus fallax
CAGCCTCCGCGCGCCGCGACACGCTGAGGGACCGGGATGACATCGCCATGCCTCCGCCCTCCGGGACGGAGCATGCCGCCGCGTCCCCGCGCCTCATGTCGGCGGAGCGAGACCTGTCCCGCGTCATCCGCCAGCGGGGACGGACGGTGGCCATCGCGGGCGCCATCGCCCTGGTGGGGGTGTTCAGCTTCGTCGTCGCCGCGTGGCAGCTCGGCGGACAGCCGCGCGGCGAGGAAGCCCCGGCCGACGCGGCCCTCGCCGCCCCGATGCCCGAGGCCCAGACGCCGCCCCCCGCCGAGCCCGTGCCGGTGCCGACCGCCGTCCCGTCAGCTCCGCCCCCGGAGCCCGCGCGGACGGCGAGCGCGCCCGAGGCCGCGCCCGTCGAGGAGGACGTGCCCGAGGTGAAGGCGCCGCCGAAGTCCCAGCGCGCCTACGTCACCATCACCACCAACGTGCCCGCGCGGGTGTACATCGACGGGGCCAAGGTGGGCCGCAGCACGCCCCTCACGCGCTTCCCCATCAAGGCGGGGCGGCGCCACATCCGGCTGGTGTCCCTGACCACGGGAGAGCCGCAGGAAATGGATATGCGCTTCAACCGGGGCCAACATCACAAGCTGGTGGTGAACTCGTTCAGAAGCGCTCCCAGGCGATGAGCATGGACCGGACCCGCATCTACGTCGTCGAGGACCAACCGCAGCTCCTCAAGAACCTGGTCAAGGTGCTGGGCACCTTCCCGGAGCTGGAAGTCATCGGAACCGCGCAGGAGGGCGAGGCCGCGGTGGAGGAGATCCTCCAGGTGCGCCCGCAGCTCGTGCTCCTGGACCTGGAGCTGCCGGGCATCAACGGCATCCAGGTCACCCAGCGGGTGAAGCGCCGCGCGCCGGAGGTGGAGATCCTCATCCTCACGTCCTTCGACGACGAGCAGAAGGTGTACGAGGCCATCCAGGCGGGCGCCTCCGGCTACCTCGTCAAGCGCGTGGGCCCGGAGAAGATCCGCTCCGGCATCCAGGAGGTGATGGAGGGCGGCACCGTCCTGGAGCCCATCATCGCCCGCCGCTTCTGGAACTACTTCCAGTCCGTGCAGGCGAAGCCCGTCACGCCCGAGAAGAAGGCGGACAACCCCTGGAGCCTGACGCCCACCGAGTTCGAGGTGCTGCGCTACGTGGCCAAGGGGCTGTCCAACGCCGAGGTGGGGCAGGTGATGACGCTGGAGCGGCGCACCGTCCGTACACACCTGTCACATATCTACCGGAAGATGGGGGTCAACTCTCACGTGGAAGCCGTGGTGATGGCCCTGCGTGCCGGTGTCGTGGATCTATAGCCGCGCCCTGTATACGTTGGGGGCCTATGCGCAAGGCTTCCCAACTCAACGTCCCCGCTCGTGTGGTCGACCCGGCCCTCGAGTCCCTGTTCGACGTCCACGAGGCCACCCTTCCGAACGGCCTCCAGGTGAGGCTGCTGGCGAACCACCAGGCGCCCGTCGTCAGCCTCTACACCTTCTTCCAGGTGGGCAGCCGCAACGAGCGGCCCGGCATCACCGGCATCAGCCACCTCTTCGAGCACATGATGTTCAACGGGGCGAAGAAGTACGGCCCCAAGATGTTCGACAAGACGCTGGAGTCCAACGGCGGCCGCTCCAACGCGTACACGTCCCATGACATGACGGTGTACTACGACGACTTCGCCGCCGACGCGCTGGAGACGGTGCTCGACCTGGAGTCGGACCGGATGCGCTCGCTGCGCATCTCCCAGGAGACGCTGACCAGCGAGCGCGAGGTGGTGAAGGAGGAGCGCCGCGTCCGCGTGGACAACGACATCACGGGCATCATGGACGAGGAGCTGGGCACGCTCGTCTACAAGGCGCACCCGTACCGCTGGCCCGTCATCGGCTGGATGGCGGACATCGAGAACATCACCCGCGAGGACTGCCAGGAGTACTTCCGCACGTACTACGCGCCGAACAACGCGGTGCTCTACATCGTCGGCGACATCGACCCGAAGAAGACGCTGGCCCTGGTGCGCCGCTACTACGGCGACATCCCCCGCGGCCCCGCGCCCTTGAAGGTCATCGACGCCGAGCCCGAGCAGAAGGGCGAGCGCCGCGCGCTGGTGCGCCACCCCGCGCAGTCGCCCGCGCTGATGATTGGCTTCCGCGGCCCCGCGGCGCGCGAGGACGACACCTTCACCCTCGACGTGGCCCAGTACGTGCTGACGAAGGGGGAGGGGAGCCGGCTGGTGCGCTCGCTCGTGTACGAGCAGAAGCTGGCCGTCTCCATCATGCTCGACTGGAGCTGGCGCATCGACCCGGGCACCATCCTCTTCTACCTGGAGCTGAAGCCGGACTCCGACCCGCAGAAGGTGGAGGCCGCCCTGTACGCGGAGCTGGAGAAGATGGCGCGCGAGGGCGTCACCGAGCGCGAATTGCAGAAGGCGCAGAACAACCTCCGCTCGGACCACATGCGCGAGCTGACCACCAACAGCGGCCGCGCCCACGCGCTGGGCCACTACGAGGCGCTGCTCGGCGACTGGCGCCGACTGCTCTCCCTGCCGTCCTCGTACACCTCCATCACCAACGACATGGTGAAGGCCGTGGTCGCGAAGTACTTCGCCCCCGAGCGCCGCTCCGTGGTGACGCTGCTCCCCGCGCCCTCCGAGGCCTGAACCGAGGAAAGTCCCTTTATGGCCTCCCGCAAGAGCCCTTCCCTGAAGACCTCCGTGAAGTCCTCCCTCAAGTCCTCCGCGGCCCGCGCCGTGAAAGGCCCCGTCCGGGCCATCAAGCGCGCCACGCGCAAGGTCGCCGCCTCCGCTCGTACCGCCTCGCCGGCCCGCAAGGAGGCGACGTCCACCGGCGCCCTCAAGCTGCCGACGCTGCACGAGAGCACGACGTCCAGCGGGCTGAAGGTGATTGCCGCCGAGCGCGGCCCGCTGCCGCTGGTGTCCGTGCGGCTCATCCTGCGCGCCGGCAGCGCCACCGACCCCGACGGCAAGCACGGCCTCGCGGACTTCACCGCCCGGCTGCTGCGCCGGGGCACGCGCCGGCTGACGGCGCAGCAGATCGACGAAGCGGTGGAGTTCGTCGGCGCCAGCATCGGCGGGGGCGTGAGCGAGGACGTGATGTCCGTCTCGCTCACCACCCCGGCCGAGCACTTCGCGCAGATGCTGGGCATCCTCGGCCAGCTCGTGAGGGACCCTGTCTTCCCGCAGTCCGAGGTGGACGACGCCCGCGAGCGCGCCCTGGCCCAGTTCGCCAACGACTTGGACGACCCGTCCGTCATCGCCGACCGGGCCATGGTGCGCGCGCTCTGGGGTGACCACCCGTACGGGCACGACGTGGGCGGGTCGACGCGCACGGTGAGCACCTTCACCCGCGACGACGTGGTGCGCTTCCACCAGGAGCGCATGGGCCCCAAGGTGGCCATGCTGGTGGTGGTGGGCGCCGTGAAGCCCGAGCGCGTGGCCGCGGCGGCGGAGGAGGCCTTCGCCGGCTGGGAGGGCGGGCCGGACGCGGCGCCCGTGATTCCGCCGCTGAAGAAGATGCCCGGCGCCGGACGGGTGCTGGTGGTGGACAAGCCGGACCAGACGCAGTCGCAGGTGCGCCTGGGCGGCCCCGGCTTCCGCATGGGCCACGAGGACTACTTCCCGGCCACGGCGATGAACATCGCCCTGGGCGGTGGCTTCACCTCGCGGCTGATGAACGAGATTCGCGTCAACCGCGGCCTTACCTACGGCGTCAGCGCCTGGTTCGACGCGATGCAGGCGGACGGCGTCTACGTGCTGTCCACCTTCACCAAGACGGCCTCCACGCGCGAAATCATCGACGTGGCGCTGGCGGAGATTGGCGGCGTTCGCGAGAAGGGCATCAAGCCGCGCGAGCTGACGGACGCGCAGGCGTACCTCGCCGGCCTCTACCCGCTGCGCACGGAGACGAACGAGTCCATCGCCGGCAGCATCGCCGACACGCGCCTGCACGGGCTGGGCGATGACTGGGTGGAGAAGTTCCGGGACAGGCTGCGCGCCGTGACGCCGAAGCAGGTGACCGCGGTGGCGAAGAAGTACTGCTACCCGCAGCCGCCCGTCGTGGTGGTGCTGGGCCGCGCGGACGAGGTGAAGAAGCAGCTCAAGGGCCTGGGCCCCATCACCGTGGTGCCCGCGTCGGAGTACGAGTGACGGACACCCGCATCCTCTTCGAGGGCGGGGGCGTGCTCGTGGTGGACAAGCCGCCCGGGGTGCCGGTCATCCCCGGGCGCGACGGCGGCCCCTCGCTGCGCGATGCCCTGGAGTCGGCGCGGGGACAGAAGGTGTTCGTGGTGCACCGGCTGGACAGGGACACCTCCGGCGTCCTCGTCTTCGCGCTGGACGCGGCGGTGCACCGCGCCCTCTCCGTGGCCTTCGAGGCCGGCAAGGTGCGCAAGCGCTACCTGGCCCTGGTGGAGGGCCGGGTGGACGCGCCGCGCCTCGTGGACGCGCCGCTCGTGGCCGCGCGCAAGGGCCGCATGCGCGTGGCCCGCCCGGGCGAGCCGGAGGCCAAGGCGTCCCGCACGCGGGTGCGGCCGGTGGAGACGTTCGACAAGGCCACGCTCGTGGAGGCCGAGCCCCTCACCGGGCGCACCCACCAGATTCGCGTCCACCTGCTGTCGCTGGGACACCCGCTGCTCGTGGACCACCAGTACGGCCGCGAGGAGCCGCTGACGGAGAAGGACGTGGGCGGGGAGGGGGACGCGGTGGTGCTGGCCCGCACGCCCCTGCACGCCGCGCGCGTGGAGTGGCCCGCGCTGCCCGGCGTGCCCGCCCGCGCGGTGGAGGCGCCGCTGCCCGGGGACATGGCGCGTGTCCGCGAGCTGCTCCGGCGCGCGGGGGCTACTTCCGGATCTTGAAGCCGTTGGTGGTGCCCTGGGCCCCGAAGGCGTCCGTCACGGTGACCTTCACGTTGCCGCCCTGGGCGTCCACGGTGATGAGGGCGGTGTACTCGCCGCGGACGAACGGCCCCACCTTGGTGGGGCTCACGGTGCCCTTCTTGTTGATGGTCACCTCCACGCCCTCCTCGAAGTGCGCCGCGCGCGGCCCGACGGCCCGGATGGTGATGGGGAAGGGGACGCCGCTCTGCTGGTCTTCCACGTCCTCCAGCTCGAAGCCGGTGACGTCGCCCGGGCGAATCGGCCCGCCGGGGCCCGGGTCCTCGGGCCCGCCCGCGTCCGGGAGCGTGCCGGCATCCGCCGGGAAGGACACGCCGGCGTCCAGGCCCTTGGGACAGTCGACCGGGTTCGGCTCATCGTCGGAGCGCGGGCTCACCGGGACGAGGGTGAGCGCGGAGGACCGCACCGCCTCGCGTCCGTCCGCCAGGGCCACGCGGATGTCATAGGTGCCCCCAGGGAGCGACGCGGGCACCTCGACCTCCAGGGTGCCGTCCTGGGCCAGCTCCGTGAGGCGGGCCACCTGGCCGCCAATCCACACGCGCACGGCCTCGGTGCGGGCCTCCTCCCGGCCGTAGTCCACGTGGACGGCAATCACCGCGTCGAGCGAGATGCGCACGAACTGCCGCTCCTCGGCGGGGGCTCCCTCGGGGACGGTGACCTGGTTGGGAGTCACCGAGAGGATTTCCGGAGACGGCAGCGTCCCGCCTCCACTGCAGGCGAGGAGCAGCACGGTGGCGAGCAACGCGACGGCACGGCTCATGGCTCGAACCTCACTCCCAGGAGCCCGCTCAGTCCGCCCAGCTGCGCATCCAACCAGGGCGTGCGCACGGGGGCCCACGCGCCCCGCGCCTCCACCAGCGCGCTCCAGCGGCCGAATCGGTACGCTCCCTGTAAGGAGAGGAACCCCATCCCCGTCAGCTTGCTCTCTTTCAGGTCTTCCTGGAAGTCGCTGCTGAGGTGGTGGCTGAAAGGGAGCACACCTCCTCCTGCTCGCCCGTATAGGGAAAAGGCGGCTCGCTGGAACAATCGGGCCCGAACGGACGCGAGGACCGGCGCTCCCACCACCTTCGAGCGCACCACGCCCAGCCCTACCAGTTGTCCGTCGAAGGTGACCTGGCGCACCCCGGTCTCCACCTCGCCCGCGAGCCAGTCCCACCGGTCCGGTGCCGGCAGCGACACGCCCACCGCTCCGGTGGGCCCCGTGTTGGCGCCGCCCGCGAAGGCGCCGCCCGCGAGGAGGTACACCGAGGGCCGCCACGCGTCGGCCTCCGCGGGCGGGGGCTGGGGG